>CAYVKB010000010.1:15305-30972 GCA_964451985.1 uncultured Fimbriimonadales bacterium
GAAGCCACCGCCTCCGCGGAAGCCGCCACCGCCGAAGCCACCAAAACCACCGCCTAGACCGCCGAAGCCACCAAAACCACCGCCCAGACCGCCAAAGCCACCGCCGCCTGAGCTTAACTCATACTGCGCATATTGAATCAAGCTACCGCCCAGTAGGGCTGCAATCAGTGTGGGGCTGGCGTAATTCAGCTGGATTTTCTCCGGCAGGTCCAGGCGCGTGCCTTCCTCGGGTTGAGGAGCCTCGCCGCCTGGCGCAACAGGTATCTCTTCAGGCTGACGCACCGTTACAAAGTAGACGCCACTCTCCACACGGTAGGTGAGGTTCAGCGGGCGCAGGATATTGTCGAGCGCGACAGTGAACGGGACATCGGTCAGTGAAACCGTCACCGTGCCTTGCACGTTGGGATCGAGCGTGTAGCTCACGCCGACGCTGTCGAACAGTTGCTTCAGCACAAACCGCACATCGGCTTGCTCGTATTTAACCGTGACGCGGCGTTGGGTTGGGTCGGGCTGCCCGCCGCCCTGCGCTATCAGGGGAGCGGTCTGAGCCGCCATCACAATCGCCGCAGTCAACAGAATCATTCGCATTTTCATCGTTCTACCTCCGTTAATTCATTACGATTAGACAGCCCATCCGTTTCTAGATGTCGATGTCGCCTCCCCTGCGTCCACCGCGTCCGCCTGGAGCAGCACCAGCACCCGCTGCGCCCGGTGCGCTGGGCGCGCCAAAACCGCCCGGCCCGCGTCCGCTACCGC
The DNA here is from genome assembly GCA_964451985.1 of uncultured Fimbriimonadales bacterium. Lineage (GTDB taxonomy): Bacteria > Armatimonadota > Fimbriimonadia > Fimbriimonadales > GBS-DC > GBS-DC. Next base: position 16,062 of record CAYVKB010000010.1, read on the forward strand.
CACCGCCTGTTACAGACCCGCCGCCGGGTGGCTCATAAGGTACGCGCACTTCACGCGGGTTGCCACGCGGTCGGCGTAGCACCAAACCCGACTCCGTGATGGCAGCAATACGGAACTCGCCCACCATATCACCCGGGTAGACGATGCGCGGCAGTTCGCCCTCCTGTTCCAGGATAGCAGAGACCGTCGTGCCGATGATAATACCTGCCACTCGTCGGCGGGGTTGTGGCTCGAACGGTTCAGGCAGTTCCACGCGCGGCGGTTTGGGAGGGCTTGCTAACACGAAGTAGCGTTCAGGCTGGAACACTTCGGTCTGCATCGCCTCCAGTTCTTCAGGCAACGGCGCGAACGGGTCGCGGCGCGGGTTGAACGGCGGACGCGCCGCTTGCGGTTGTGCTGCCGCGGTGGTCATCGGTGGGGTCGGCGATGCGCCCATCCCCATCGGCGCAGGCGGAATGCCTGGCTGACCACCTATGCCTCCGTCGCCGCGCACATCGGGCGGCTGCGACACGGTATCCTCGCCGCCCCCGCCGCTGAACACGAACAGCAGCGCGATGGCTATCACCACCAGCACGACTACCGCTACTGCCAGAGCAATCTGCGTTTCCTTCTTCATCGGGGTTCACCTCTGAATTCGCCGCTGCCAGCGATTTTCCTGCTCTTATCGGTCTTCAGCACCGCCTCCGAACGCGCCGCCCATACCGCCACCTCCGAAGCCACCACCGAAGCCGCCACCAAAACCGCCCGGCGCTGCGCCGCCTTGAGCCTGCGGCGAGGACGGCACTGGCGGGCCTGGCTGCCCCTCAACAGGGCGTGGGTACACAAACACGACCATGTTATAGCTGCCAATCAGTTCAGGACTCATGCCTGAAATCGTCAAGCCGTCCACCAGCACCACGAGGTTCGGCACATCATTCCATTTTCGGACATGATTGAGCAGTCCTTCAAACGACGAGGCGCGCACCTGCACGTTGCCAATCGGGAACACCAGTGCTAGGCTGGGAATCGCATTCGGGTCGTTGGGCGGGGGTGGCAACACAACCTGATACAGTCGCTGTACGCCTGTCTTCGCGGGCCACGCGATGAGTTTATTGCCAATCTCGCGCGTCATATTAGGGTATTGCATCCACGCGTTCAAGCGGTCGCTGAGGTCAATCGTGTTGACAGGCATCTTGGTTCGGTCAAGCATCGCTAAGTCGCGGTTCGCCTGATCGACGCGCTCCTGAGCGCGCTGCACGAGGCGTTGCGCGGTGGGGATTTGCGCCACTTTCTGCTCCAATTGGGCGATATTCTCTTCGTGATATTTGATGTTCTGCAGGGTGGGTCGGATGCCCAGCAGAAAGATAGCGGCGGCGACCACGATGGTGGACACCAGCCCGATGGAAACCTTCGCAAACATCGATAAGCCTTTCATCGTGTTCTCCTCAGATGCCTATGCCGCGTCCACCCAGTGCAGAGGGGGGTGCAGCGGGCGCAGCAGGACCGCCAAAGCCGCCAAAGCCCATCGCCGGTGCGCCACCTGCGCCGCCCAGGTTCAAACCGGGAACACCCGCAGGCGGGGCAGGCGGACTGATGGGTTCACGCAAGTACGCCACCACTTGAAACGGCATAAGGTTGGCAGGGGAGCTGCCTGTGCCTTGTGCACCGCCAGCAAACCCGCCGCCGAACCCGCCAAAGCCCGGCGCGGCGGGACCGCCGCCCGCGCTAACGCCTGTACCCAGACCCGCTGCAGGTAGGGGTGCGCTGCCCGCGCCGCCGAACCCGCCAAAGCCGGGTACACCCGTCCCTTGGGCGTTCACACCCGACGGGTAGCCCGGCAACGACGCCGAAGTGAGGCTGACCGCCGTAAACAGCGGGCAGTTATACATCGTCTGCAGGTATAGCCCCAGCTCGCGAATGCCTCTGGTGAAGCCCGACAGCTGCAACTGGTTCCCTTGCGCCACCTGCATCGATGCATAGCGCACGCGCGGCGAGGTGTAGCGACTTACCTCGCTGTAGAGTTCGGGATACTTCAAATTGTGTCGTTGGACAATCTTGACCCATTCGGTTTTGCCCAGCGCAATTGCCGCCGAGTCGATGAGCTGGTTCGCGCGGCTGTAAAGGCTATCGACCTGCTGGGCGCGCATCTCCAAATCACTCCGCTGCGCTTGCAGCGCGCTCAATCGCGCCTGCGCACTGACCATCCAGAACGCCATCGCCGCGTTTATCAGCACGAACAGTAGCACGAGCAACGCGATAATCTGTTTATTTATCTTTCGTTGGCGAACATAATCGGGAACCAGATTCAGTTTCATGCTATGCGCCTCCCTTAGAAACTTGCGTGTAAGCCCATCCCGATAGCAACCGCCATCAGGTGCGCATTCGCAGCGACATATTCGGGACCGTGCCGCTTCACGCTAACCTGCACACCCTTGAAGGGATTCCCCACAACTGTCGGGATTCCTACAGCAGAAGCGATAAACTGGTCGAGGTTGGGCATAATCGCGCCACCGCCGGTCAACACAATCATTTGCACATCGGCATCCACGTTGCGGCTCCGGAAGTATTCGACGGAGCGTCGGATTTCGCTCACCAGCTCTTCCAGCAGTGGGTAAATCGCCAAAAAGATTTCTGTTTTGCGCGGGTCGGTGGGCGACTGTGCGGGGAGCGCAGGTTCAGGCTCTGGCTCGATCGGCTCAGCAAACGGCGAGGACGGAATATCGGGCTGTGGTTCCTCGCCTGTGGTGAACGAACCGGGTGTCATAAACGGCGACGGCTCAGGGGCAATCGTTGGCTCGCTGGTGAAGCCCGGCGTGTAGAATCCGCCCGTCGGCGCGCCCGGCACAGCAAACGGCGAGGGCGCTTGAGGAATCTGGTCCATTAGCACCTCCGCCAACTGCACCTTGAGCTGTTCCGCTTCCGCTTCGGAAATCATCATCCGCTCGGCGACGGCGCGAGTGAGCATGTTGGAGCCTGTGGGCAGCAAGCGCGGAAAACTCAAAATGCCCTGATTGTAGATATCAATAGAAGTCGACTCCGCGCCCAGATTAACAATCGCCACATTCTGGTTCTGCATATCTGACTGCGTCAGCAGCAGGCTGCGCGCGAGCGCCAACGGCTCTACATCGATGGCGTAAGGCTCCAGTCCCACCTTATCGGCGATGTCCACGAGGCTATCAACCGCGTCTTGTTGGGCGACCGCCAACACCACTTCCAAATTGTCGGCGTTCGGGTTAGCGTTGGGGCGGCGCACGACCTCGTAAGCGGACTGCACGCGCGTATCGGCGAACGGGATATTGCGCCCGATTTCCCAATCCATATGTTGGCGCAGTTCAGCAGGACTCATCTTCGGCACTTCCAGCACGCGCACGACCACAGAGTTCTGGCCTGCCAGTGCGAACGCCGCCTGCTTTGTGGAAACACCCGTCTCCGACAGCAGTTTCTTCACGGTCGCCGAGACCGCTGCCTTGTCGATGATGCCCGAACTGTCAATCGCGCCTTCAGGAGTCGGCGCGATGCCGATGTTGGTCACCACGGACGGACGTCCAGCCCGCACCTCCGCCACCTTAATAAAGCGGCTGCCCAAGTCGATACCCACAACAACGCCCGGTTGTTTCGCCATACGGTTCTCCTATCCGACACCTGTTCGACGGCAGTGCAAAAGTTCCTGCCGCCGTCGTGGCGTAAATAACGCTATAGGATTGTACCTGATATATTTCGGCGGCGATTGCCGTTCTCCTGCTGCTTGAGACGGCAATTGCCGCGAAAAGTCTCGTACCGTAGTTGGTTAGCGGGTAATCACTTCGTAGGTGCGAAAGTCGGAGCGCATGGGCGGTTCCTCACCGCGCGCTTTTGCCTCGCGGATATCTTCAAAACCGCGTTTATGACCTTCCAGAAACTCGGGCGACTGCAGCCACGCCTTGAAGTGCGCCTCGCTATCCCAGTGGCTCACCACCAGATAGGCATCGCCTTCGCAGTGCGGGCGCAGCACATACATCCCGCGAAAACCAGGCAATCGGTCAATCGCGCGGGCGCGTGTCTTGAACAGATACTCAAATCGCTCACGATACTCAGGCTTGCAGGTGATGTAGTTAATCGCCACGAACCCTTCCGATTCGGGCGTCTCTACAACTGCCTGCGCCGTTTCCAACTCCGTCGTAACCATCGTCATCTCCATTTCTCTATAGAATATACCCTTAGCAAGGCTAAGAATTCAAGCCCCCGGCTCGTCGCACAAGATGGGCAATTTGCTCCAGCCCATCCACCGAGCGGGGCGTTTCACGCAACACGAGGTCGGGGTTCAACTCATACACCTGCCGATTGCGTACAGCGGGTGTGCGCGCCCAGCGCGGGTTATTCAGGATTGCCTCGGGTTTCGGACCCGCCAGCAGAATCAGTTCGGGGGCGTTGCCTAATGCAGCTTCGAGGCTGACCGCTTTGTAGTTGCTGAACATTTGTGCCATCAAGTTGCGTCCGCCTGCGATGGTAATCATTTCGTGCGCCAGCGTGTCGCGCCCGGACGCCCAGATTGGCTCCACACTAATCAGAAAGAGCGTGCGCGGCTTTTGGCGGGGTGGGTTGCGTCGGATGCGTTCCACGCGCGCCTGCATCGAGCGAATAATGCGCTCCGCCATACGCTCGGAGCCTGTTGCTTTGCCGATGTCGCGCATGAAGGCGTAAAGCTTTGTGAATTCGCTCGGGGTTGCACTTAGTACCCGAAGCCCCAAACGCCTCAACACGGGGATGACTCGGCTGTTCAGCACTTCGTGCGCGATAACTAAATCGGGTTTGAGCGCAACCACCTTTTCGGGGCTGATCTGATAATCGCCCACTTTGGGCTTGCGCTTCACGTCGGGGGGGTAGTCGCACAACTCCGTGACGCCCACGATTTTCTGTTCCAGCCCCAGCGCGTACAGAATCTCCGTAATCGACGGCGCAAGTGAGACGAGACGTTTTGCTTGCATCCCTGTTTCAGCCAGCCTCCACCACTGTTTTCAGCTCACTCAGGATAGTCATTAGCGTCTCCAGCGGGTGGTCGCCGAGGGGAGCAGTGAGTTCATCAGGCTGGGTGCGCACGCCCGCAGTCGCTTTTTGCAGCGCCAGTTGCCAGCGCGCCTTGAGTTTGCGGTCGGGCTTGAACCTTAGCACGAGTCGCCTGCCGTCCACGCCGATGCTCTGCACACCCAGCGCGTGGGCAACGATACGCTGCTCCATCAGCCGAATGAGGTTCTTCACGGGCGCGGGCAGTTCACCGTAGCGGTCGCGCAGCTCCCGCACCAGCGATTTCAGCTCCTCGCGCGTGCGGCTGCCTGCGATGCGCTTGTAGTAGCTCAGCCGCTGCGCTACATCTGCGATGTAATCGTGTGGAATGAAGGCGTGGACAGGCAGTTTGCTCGCGTCGGGTAGCTCCTCTTGAACGGGCGATTCCAAGTCCCAACTGGTTTCACCCTTGCGCAGGCGGCGTATCGCGTCGCGCAGCATCGATTGGTACAGTTCCAACCCGACGGAACGCATCGCGCCGTGCTGCTCCTCGCCCAGAAGGTTGCCCGCGCCGCGAATCTCCAAATCACGCAACGCCAACGCAAAACCCGAACCCAAGTGCGAAAACTCTCTGAGTGCCTGTAGGCGGTCTTCAGCTTTGTTAGTCAGCATGCCCGCCCTGAACAGGAAATAGGCATACGCCTGCTTGTCGGAACGCCCCACGCGCCCGCGCAACTGATAGAGCTGCCCCAAGCCGAACCGCTCCGCGCCCTCCACAATCAGCGTGTTCACATTCGGCATGTCCAAGCCGTTTTCGATAATCGTGGTGCTGACTAACACATCATACTCACGATTGTAAAACGCTAGAACGGTGCCCTCCACCTCTTGCGGGGGCATTTGCCCGTGCGCGACGGCAATGCGGGCGTGCGGAACCAATTTCTGCAATCGCTCGGCGACGTGCATAATCCCTTGAATGCGTGGCACGACATAGAACACCTGCCCGCTGCGCTGCAACTCGCGGATTATCGCCTCGCGCGTCATCCAGTCGGTGTAGGGCGCGACGACTGTACGTATCGGCAGCCTGCCCGGTGGCGGGTCGGTAATCATGCTCATGTCGCGAATCTCGGTCAACGCCATATACAGGGTGCGCGGGATGGGCGTCGCGCTCATCGATAGTACATCGACCGTGCCCCGCAGCTTCTTGAACCGCTCCTTCTGCATTACGCCGAACCGCTGCTCCTCGTCGATAATCACCAGCCCGAGATTCTTGAACTGCACGTCGTCGGATAGCAGGCGGTGCGTGCCGATGACCATATCGATTGCGCCTGTTTTCAGTCCGTGCAGGATGCGTTTCTGCTCGGAAGGGCTAATCAGGCGGCTCAGCAGCGCGACCTGCGCCCCGAACGGCTCGAACCGCTCCTTGAAGTTCTGGGAGTGCTGATAGGCTAAGATTGTGGTGGGGCACAGCAGCGCGACTTGCCGTTCCGCCATAATCGCCTTGAACGCCGCGCGGATAGCAACCTCTGTCTTGCCGAAGCCTACATCGCCAATCAGCAGCCTGTCCATCGGATGGGGCGATTCGAGGTCGGCTTTCACTTCCTGAATGGCGCGCAGCTGCCCGTCGGTTTCGATGTAGGGGAACATCGCCTCCATCTCGGCTTGCCATGGGGTGTCTTCGCCGTAAGGGGGACGGATAGCTTTCTCACGCAAGGCGTAGAGGCGCACCAGCTCCTCGGCGACCTCCTTTGCCTTCTGGCGAGCTTTGGCAACTGTACGCGCCCACACTGTGCTGCTGAGGCGCTTAATCTCGGGCGGCTTGTCGTCGGGTGCGATGTATTTCTGGATGCGGTCTAACTGGTCTACGGGCACGAAGATTCGGTCGGGGTGCGCATACTCGATGAGTAAGTATTCGCGCTTAACACCCTCGCGCTCCAGCGTTGTTAGCCCTTTGAACACGCCCACGCCGTGATAGATATGCACCACGTAATCGCCAGGCTGCAAGTCCATAATAGAGGCGATGGGCACGCCTTCGGTGAAGCGTCGCGGAGGCAGACGCAGACGGCGGTTTTCGAACAGTTCGGCATCGGTGATGAGCACGAACTTCTGGGCGTCCCACACGAAGCCTCCGCCAAGATTGCCGGAATGCAAAATGATGCCCTCACCCCCCCTCTCCCACTGCATGGGAGAAGGGGAACTACCCGCGTCGCGCGTGGATATCTCTGTAGCTTGCGTAGGCGTCTCCGTACCACGCGATAAATCCCCCTCTCCCCCGCAGTGGGAGAGGAGGTTGGGGGGTGAGGGCAACTCCAACATTTCCAACGCCTTCCTTACTTGGGTTGGTCTATCGGTGGCGATAACAATTGTGTAGCCTGCCTTATGCCAGTTCGCGATTCGTTGCCAGATATCCTCGCCACTGGAGACTGTACGCAGGGAACGCGTGCCAAGCGCGAACTCCTGCAGCACCGGCGCGACGGCGTTTCTGTCGCCGCTTTGCGTGGCATCGGCGTCTCGCTGACGGGTTTTAGGAGCAGTCGCTCGCTGGGCTTGGTTGTACATGGTGAGAAAGCAGTCATAGTATACCTATGTTTCGGGTAGCAAGACGCTGTGTTTGCGTTCGGACGCAATCACAGGGCAGTTAGATTGTCGTGTCCGAGAGCAGGCAAAGGTGGCAGAGGGATATCTCCTATCGCAGATTGCGCAGCGAAAGCGATGGCGGCGCGTCGGGCGTTAGCGCAGGAAACTCCGACGGAAATGCCATCCCAATCACCACGCAGAGCATACCTTTAGTCAGTGGACAACTCGGATGGCATATTTCCGTTCCCATACACCCTGCCCCCTACCCAGATGGGGTCGCCCAGCAGCAGGGTGGAGGCGTGCTGCTCGATCCGATCGAACGGCACGATGTATTGAGTGGCTTGCAGCGGGGGAATGTCGCCTCGCTCGGCGCGGGAGGCAAGCGATTGATTGACCTCCTCCAGCAGGCGGTCGTAGGCGGTATTGAGCATCAGCGGTTCATCCAATACCAGCCACGCATTTTGAGGCAGGTAGTCCAGTAGGCAGGTGTGCTCGTTCAGCAGCCACGGCAGGTAGAGCTCAAGCCTATCGAACGGCGCGCCCTGCATTAGGGGACGCAGGTCGTCTTCCAGTCGCTGGCGCAGCTCGGGCTGTAGCGCAGCAGGCTGACATGCGATTAGGGTGTTCCATTCCGCATGGATGCGCTCGGCTATGGCGGTGTCGCCCATCGGTACCTCGCGGGCAGGCGGGATGGCGATATGCTTTATCTGCTTGATGGAGCGTTGTGAGGCAGGCTCGAAAAGGCGCAGGCTGGACACCTCGTCGCCCCAAAACTCGATGCGTACGGGCAGCTCCGCGCCCATCGGGAACACATCTACAATGCCTCCACGCCGCGCGAAGTGCCCCGGTAAACGCACAGGCTCTTGATACTCGTAGCCGTCTTCCGCAAGGCGTTTGAGCAGGGTGTCGGGTTCGGCTTGGTATGCCCAGTCGTGTGCGTCGGGTGGCTCGGCATCGGGAAGGCGCAGGCGCACCAGTTCGGCTTCGAACAGCGGTTCGGGCATCGTGCGTTGCAGGGCGGCGGCGATAGGGGCAATCAGACATACAGGCTGGGCGTTGTGCAGCGCATGTAGGGCGCGCAGGCGTTCGTGCAAGGTCTCGCTTTCCACGCCCGTTGGCTCCAGCAGCGGCGTTAGGCTACTGGGCACGCGCAACACGCGGGTTTCGGGCAAACTCAGCCGCAACAGTATCGCTAGCCACTGCTCCGCGCGCTCCAGCGATGGCGTGAGGATGAGCACGGGTTGGGATTGCTCAGCAAGCCAAGGCGCAAGCAGCACAGGGCGCGACTCTGGACATGCCTCGCGCCACACGGTGGAGGTTCCAAGCACGGGCGCAGGCGTCGCCGTTGCAAGCCGCGAAAGCCATTCGGGGAACATCGTGGGAGAGCGTCCTAAAAAAATTGGTTGCGGGGGTGGGATTTGAACCCACGACCTTCGGGTTATGAGCCCGACGAGCTACCGGACTGCTCCACCCCGCGCCGTTGACGCTAATAATATACCATGCCGACGGGGGGCTATGTCAAGGGGTTGCGCTAATTGCCTAAATCTGACGGTGGTCTCATCCTGCCCAGCAAGCCCATGAGCGCAATCACGGTGAGCAGGTAGGGCAGCATCAACAGCAGGTCGGTGGGCAGCTGCACGCCGAATAGGGGCTGCCCTTGCAGGCGCATTTGCAACGCCTCAAAAAACCCGAACCCCAACGCCGCTGCCGCCGCGCCCAGCGGATGCCACCTGCCGAAAATCAACGCTGCCAGCGCGATGAACCCACGCCCTGCGCTCATATTCTCACGGAACTGTCCTGTGGCTGCCAGCACCAAAAACGCGCCTGCCATACTCGCGAACACACCCGACCACAACACGCCCAGATAACGCATTCGCTTCACCGGCACGCCCATCGTGCGCGCCTTGATAGAGTCGTTGCCCACAGCGTTTACGCGCAAGCCCCAGCGCGTGCGCGTAAGTAGCACGAGCAGAACAAACGGCAACAGGAGCGCAAACACTGTCGGCCAGCTCTGGTCTTTCAGCAAGGCGTTCAGAATCGGCAGGTTCTCCAGCCCGCCCAGCGACACGGTGCCGAACATATTCACTACAGAACTCCCGCCTGCCTCCTCGCGAGGCAGGATGATTTGTCGGAATAGGTAGGTGCTTAGCCCCAGCGCGAGCAGGTTAATCGCCACACCGCTGACGATGTGGTCAGTGCGCAGCTCTTGCGTGGCGACAGCGTGCAGCAGTGCGAGCGTCAAGCCGACCAGGATGGCGCACGCCAAACCCACCAGCGGCGAGCCGGTGAGCAGCGCGCCCAAAGCCGCTGCGAACGCGCCCATCAGAATCTTGCCTTCCAAGCCGATGTTGATGACGCCCACGCGCTCGCTCATCAGCCCACCCAACGCCGCCAAAATCAGTGGTGTCGCCTGCCGTATCGCCGTACCGAACAGTTGCGCATCGAACAGCTCACTCATTTCAACCCTCTATGCGACGCTTACGCAGGTAAATCGCTGCCACGTACAGAATCAGCGCAGCTTGCACAATCGTGGCAATCTCCTTGGGCGCGCCCGTCAGTGCATGCAGCTGGAACGTGCCGCTGCGCAGCGCGCTCATCACCCACGCCGACAGCACTGCCAGCACAGGATGATTGCCCGCCAACAGCGCGACGGCGATTCCATCGAACCCGTAGTCGCCCGGAAACCCCTCAAAGAAGCGATGCTGTGTCCCGCACACCTCAATCGCGCCTGCGAGTCCTGCGAACGCGCCCGAAAGCAGCATCGCTTCGATCATGCGGCGTGCGGTGGGCGCGCCAGCAGCGTCAGCAGCGTCGCGGTTTGCCCCCGTCGCCCGCGTCTCGTAGCCCCACACCGAGCGATACAACACCAGCCACAGCCCAACCGCTGCCGCAAGCGCGATGCCCAAGCCCCAGCTTGCCTGCAGGAACTCCTCGCGCAGCATCGGCAACTGCGCAGCGTCGGCGATTATGGCGGTCTGCGGCGCGTCGCCTGCGGGGTCTTTCAGTCGTTCCGTCACCAACCAGTGGGTGAAATAGAGCGCGATGTAGTTGAACATTATTGTGGAAATCACTTCGTGTGCGCCGCGCTTCACTTTGAGCCAAACAGGAACGAATGCCCACGCCGCACCCGCCCCTGCGCCTGCAAGCAACGCGATGGGCAGGTGCAATCCACTCGGTACGCCCTCCCGCGCGCCCACCCACGCTGCTGCCAACGCGCCTACCAACAACTGACCCGCCGCACCGATATTAAACAAACCTGCCTGCAACGCCACTGCCACCGACAAGCCCGTCAGCAGCAGCAGGGTCATATCGTGCAGCACGACATCCCACGCATCGATGGGACCGAACGCCTCTGTGCGTGGATATCCTGTCGCGCCCTGCACGATTATTTGGAAACTCTCGCCCAGCGGCTTGCCTGCCGCCAGAATCAGCAGGCTTAGCACGCCAAGCACAATTCCCGCGCCCAGCAGCGCAGGCAGTAGGCGGCTTTTCAGCATCGCCTGCGTAATTCGCTGCCCACGCCCAAACTCCTGCCTCGCTTGTGGTATACTGCGAACGATGTCTACGTCTGCTGTGCGGGCTGAGCCGACCGTTCAAGAGCCTGCAGCGGAACATCCCACGCTGCAGCGGCTGCGCATCACGCCCGAAATGTTCCATCGGATGGGCGCGGCAGGCATTCTCAACGACGATTGCAAATACGAACTCCTCGAAGGAGACATCTACCCCATGCCGCCTGAAGGACCAGAGCACTCGGCAGAACGCACACGTATTATGTATCGTTTTGTGTTGCGCGCTTCCGATAACTGGCACGTGCGCGTTGAAGCTCCCCTGAGTCTAGGCGACAGTGAACCAATCCCCGACATCGCCCTGGTGCCTGGGCGTATCGAGGATTACGAGGCACAACATCCTACCACCGCACTACTCATCATCGAGATCGCTTACACCTCCCTGCCGAAGGACCGCACCCTGAAACTGTCCCTCTATGCTCAAGCAGGCATACCTGAATATTGGATTGTGAACCTGCAGACGCGCCGACTGGAAGTTTATCGCGAGCCTGCAGGGGGCGAATACAAATCAATTCGCTATCACACGCTAGACGAGACGGTTTCGCCCCTTTTTGACCCAGCGTGGGCGATGCCAGTGGCGGAACTGTTTGGCGGCGCGGGACAGTAAACACTTGTAGATATGGCGACCCATGGAGTTTTGGGCTTCCACCATGCAACCGCGTTCGCGGGCGAGGCGCAACCGAATGTGGACTTCTATACAGGCGTGTTAGGCCTGCGCATGGTCAAGCGTTCAGTGAACCAAGACGCGCCCGATGTGTACCACCTGTTCTACGCAGACGCTATCGGCTCGCCGGGCACGGATATTACTTTCTTTCCTTGGAGATATATTGCACCGATGCAAGCAGGTACAGGGCTGATTACCGAGACAGCGTTGGGCGTTCCTTCGGCAAGTCTGCCTTATTGGAGCGAGCGTCTAGCTGCAGCGGGTGTTCCTACAGAGCACGATGTGGGAGTACACGACATGTCCGTGTTGCGCTTTCTCGACCCCGACGGACTGCGCCTTGCGATGGTGGGCATAGACGACTCACGTCCGTTTAAGGCTTGGCAAAACAGCCCTGTGCCTGCGGAGCATCAGATTCGCGGGCTATACGGGGCACAAATCACGGTTCATGCCCACAGCGCAACCGAGCGCGTGCTGACCGAGATTTTAGGCTTTACTCGGGAGAATGGCACTGAGACCATACGCCGCTACTGGATTGGGCAGCCCAACGACTTAGGTTACGGTTATCTGGAAGTGATTGCTGCGCCCGCTGCGCCGCGAGGACGCTGGGGCAAGGGCAGCATGCACCACCTCGCGTGGCGCGCCCGCGACGAAGCGCACCTGAACGAACTGCGCGAGCGCGTGGCAATAGCAGGCTTACAACCCACGCCAATTATCGACCGATTCTGGTTCAAATCCGTCTACTTCCGCGAACCAGGCGGCGTGGTGTTCGAACTGGCGACCGACGGACCAGGCTTTAGCGTCGACGAATCAATGGATGCGCTGGGCGAGACGCTGGTGTTGCCCCCATGGCTGGAGCCGCGTCGCGCCGAAATCGAGGCGAAACTACCGCCAATCAGCTATCCGCGCCGATGAGGAACTTCCTAAAGCAATCCTCAAACAATCTCTGAGGACGATAAAAACCGATGGTACGACGACAAGGATGCCGTCGTACCTACTCACTTCCCAATAACCCCTCCACAAACGCCTCCGGCTCGAACGGCGCAAGCTGGTCTGCCTTCTCACCTAAACCGATGAGCTTTATCGGGATGCCCAACTCCTTGCGAATGGTCAGTATTGCCCCGCCACGGCTGGTGCTGTCCAGCTTCGTAAGGACGATGCCTGTAATCGGCAGGGCGCGGGCGAACTCTTCCGCCTGGCGAATGGCGTTCTGCCCTGCTACAGCGTCCAGCACCAGCAGTATCTCGTCGGGGGCGCGCCCCAACGCCTTCTCCGCCACCCGATGCACCTTTTTCAGCTCCTCCATCAGGCGAGCATGCGTGTGCTGTCGACCCGCCGTATCTGCCAGTACGAAATCGGTACCTCGCGCGCGCCCTGCCTGAATTGCGTCGAACACCACCGCCGACGGGTCTGCCCCTTCCTTATGCTTCACGATGTCACAGCCGAGTCGGTCTGCCCAGATTTGCAACTGGTCAATCGCGGCGGCACGGAAGGTATCCCCTGCCGCCAGCAGCACGCGCTTGCCCTGCCGCTGAAGTAGATGCCCCACCTTCGCGATGCTGGTGGTCTTGCCCACGCCGTTCACGCCCACGAACAGGTACACCGTTGGCGGCTCCGCACTGACGGTCAGCGGCGCAGGCTCGCCCAGCCACGCTTTGAGCATCCCACGCAGGCACTCGCGCACGTCCGATTCTTCGCGTAGGCGTTGCGCCTTCGCCTCCTGACGCAGCGCGTCCAGAATCTCCTGCACAGCGTTCACATTCATATCGGCGGTAATCAGCGTCTCCTCCAGTTCTTCTAGTAGTTCCTCGTCGACGCCCCGCCGCGTGAGCACCTGCGTCACCTTGCCCAGCCAGTCCTTGAATATGCCCAGTCGCATCGCCCCAAATTCTACCTTCTTAGGCTATAATATAAGTATGAGCCTAACTCGTCGCGAGTTTTTGAAGCGCAGCGCGGTTGCTGCGGCGACTGCCTCTTTCGGAACGCTGATTGCACGGGCGAACGCACAGGACAAAGTGAAAGTGGGCGTGATTGGCACGGGCGCGCAGGGGCAAAACCTACTGCGTCAACTGATGAGTATGCCCCAAGCCGAAGTAGTTGCCGTGTGCGATGTGTACCTGCCGAACCGCACGCGAGCGCAGGAGCTAACTCAGTTTCAAGCACAAGGCTACAGCGACTACCGCCAACTGCTGGAGCGTAAGGATATCGAAGCCGTCGTGATTGCCACCCCGCTGCACCTGCATGCGCCGATGACCCTCGACGCTCTGCAGGCGGGCAAACATGTATTCTGCGAGAAAGCGATTGCCTACAGCGTTGAGGAGGCGCGTCAGATGTCACGCATGGCGCAGCGCACCAGCAAAATTTTGCAAATCGGGCACCAGCGCCACTACAACGACACCTACAATCAGGCTTACTGGCTGATTAAGGAAGGCGCGATTGGCAAGGTGACACACGTGCGTGTGCTATGGCATCGCAACAACAGCTGGCGCCGACCCGTACCCGACCCGAAGTTCGAGCGCATCCTGAACTGGCGTTTGTATAACGACTACTCGCACGGGCTGCTGACCGAACTGGCGAGCCACCAGCTGGATGTGGTGAACTGGTTCTTAGGCGCGCTGCCGATTTCCGTGATGGGCTACGGCGGCGTGGATTACTGGAAAGACGGGCGCGAAGTGTACGACAACGTGGAGCTGATTTTCAACTACCCCGGCGGCGTGCGCGTGATGTATACCAGCATCACCAGCAACGCCTACGACGGCTACGGCGAGTGGTTCTTCGGCGACAAGGGCACGATGGTACTGACCAACGAGACCTCCGGCTTGCTGTTCCGCGAGCGCAACGCTGAGAAGCTGGAATGGGAAGAGGATGCGAACACCGTGCAGGTGGATGGTCGCCGCGCGGTGGTCATAGAGCCGACTCCGACGCGCCGCGCCCCCCAACGCGGCGAGCAGGTGGGACAGCAGGGGCAGCGCAACGCCTACTACGCTGAGCTGGAGCATTTCCTGCAGTGTGTACGCTCCGGCGAGCAGCCCAAATGCACTGCGGCCGACGCCCTGCCCGCGCTTACCTGTATCCTCGGCGCAAAAACAGCGATTGAGACAGGCGCGATGTACACCTTCCAGCCCGAAGAGTTCAAGATTATCTGAGGGCT
>CAYVKB010000010.1:31072-48153 GCA_964451985.1 uncultured Fimbriimonadales bacterium
CTGGAGGGCGAGGCTCCGCCGAGCCACTGACCCCCATTATGGAGGGCGAGCCGTCCTCCGACTGTGGTAGACAGCCGTGTAAGTGAACAGGTTGAAACCTCGCTCTCCAAGGGCAGGCTTGACTGAGCACTGGCTGCCTCGGGGGAGGGGGCGCCTCGCCCTCAATAGGGAAGGTGTCGAGACCCTGACGCACTTAGTGGGAAGAAATCGTCGCACAGGGGACCTGCTGAAGGGCAAGTGCATGCGGGTAGAGGGTTAGCACCGCCCCACTCCGCAGGTATAATCTTCCCTGTTGGAGCGCGGCGCTATGGATGGATTGCCAAAAGAACTCGTACTCTGGATACTCGCGTTGCCGTTAGCGGGAAGCCTATTGCATGCGCTGCTGGGCGGCTGGATGGTGCGCACGTTGGGCGAGAAAACCGGCAAGTGGCTCATCGGTGCAATCGGTACCGGCGTCGTGCTGGGTGCGTTCTCACTCGGATGGCAACTGTTTCAAGGCTTGCTACAACTGCCTGAAGACCAACGCGCTACGACCCTCGTTGTGACCGACTGGATTAGGATTGCCAACCTCAGCATTCCGATTGAGTTCATTATCGACCCACTCTCGATTCTGATGACGCTGATAGTGACAGGCGTGGGTGGACTGATTCATCTTTACGCGACAGGCTACATGGCAGACGACGAAGACTACCCGCGCTTCTTCACCTATTTCAACTTGTTTATCTTCTTCATGCTGACTCTGGTGCTGGCAGGCAACTTTCTGGTGATGTTCGTCGGTTGGGAGGGCGTGGGGCTGTGTAGCTACCTGCTGATTGGCTTTTTCTATCGCAACTCGGAGTGGAAGACGAACACGGATGCGGCGAACAAGGCGTTTATCGTGAATCGCATCGGCGATGCGGGCTACCTGTTGGCGACTTTTCTGGTGATTGCACTGTTCGGCACGCTGTCGTTCAGCACGGTGAACGCGATGGCGTTGAATGTGCTACGTGATGCAGGCTGGGTAGCGACGGTAGTTGCGCTGCTGCTGTTTTTAGCGGCGGCGGGCAAGTCGGCGCAGCTGCCCCTGTACTTCTGGCTGCCCGACGCGATGGCGGGTCCCACACCTGTCTCCGCGCTGATTCATGCCGCCACGATGGTCACGGCGGGTGTGTACCTATTGGTGCGCGTGCATCCGCTGCTGGAGATGTCGCCGATGGCGATGGGGGTTGTGGCAGGCGTGGGCGCGCTTACCGCTATCTTCGCTGCTACGATTGCAATCGCACAAACCGACCTCAAGCGCATCCTGGCGTATTCCACCGTAAGTCAGCTGGGCTACATGTTTCTGGCGTGTGGCGTGGGGGCGTTCTGGGCGGGGATGTTCCATGTCGCCACACATGCGTTCTTCAAGGCGTTGCTGTTTCTAGCAGCAGGCTCAGTGCTGATTGCGCTGCACCATCAGGGTGACATCCGCAAGATGGGCGGTCTGGCGAAGGCGTTGCCCATTACTACCGTCACGATGTTGGTCGGCTGGCTGGCGATTGCAGGCATTCCTCCCCTGTCGGGCTTTTGGTCTAAAGAGGCAATCCTACTGAGTGTGTATAATGCGAAGTTGGTGAACTTCGCGCCCGTGCTGTTCGGGGTCGGGATACTGACGGCGGGGCTGACGGCGGCGTATATGACGCGCATGGTGTGGCTGGTGTTCTTCGCGCCTCCTGCGCCACACAACAACCACGACCATCACCTTGAGCCGCCGCGCGAGCGGTATGTGACCGTGCTGAGTGTGCTGGGGCTGCTTGCGATTGGCTCAATCGTGTTCGGCTGGCTGTTGCCCAGTGAGAAGGCGTTCCACGAGTTCCTCAAGCCCGTTGCGGAGCCGACCATTCTCACGCAGGAGCAGCTTTTCCTAAGCGAAGACGCGGGCAAGGGCTTGGTATTCGGGATTGCGCTGGGCGCAGCGATATTAGGCATTCTGTTCGGCGTCGGGCGGTATCGGCAGGGAATGCCTCCTGCCGAAGCGCGGCTGCGCGGCGTATGGGGTGCAGCGTACAAGCAGTGGGGTTACGACGGCGTAATGCGCGCGGTGGGCGTGAACCTCGGCGGTGCGTTTGCACTGGTGTTGGCGGTAATTGTGGAGAGCCTGATTGATACTATTGTGAACATCGTAGGGGTATCGGCGCGGGTGATAGGGAACTGTCTGCGCCCCCTGCAGAGCGGCTATGTGCGCTCCTACGCGCTGGTGATGATGCTGGGCGCGCTGTTGCTGCTGGCAGCGGCGTTTGTGTATGGCTTGCGATAGGAGGCAGGGACGGCTTTGGAGAAAGCATGGCTGATTTTGCCAGGGCTGCTGCTGCTGATTGGCGGCGGCGAATGGTTGGTGCGGGGCGCGTCGCGGCTCGCGTCGCTGCTGGGCGTGCCGCCCGTCGTGATTGGACTGAGTGTTGTAGCATTCGGCACGAGTGCGCCGGAACTCGCCGTCTCGGTGCTATCCGCCTATCGCGGGCAGCCCGACATTGCCGTCGGCAACGTCGTCGGCAGCAACATCGTGAATGTGTTGCTGATACTGGGGCTGTCGGCAGTGGTTGCGCCGCTGGCGGTCAGCGTGCGCCTGATAAAAATCGAAGTGCCGATGATGATTGGCACCGCCCTGCTGTTCTTCGCGCTGGGCTACGACGGCAAAATCACACGCGCGGACGGCGCAATCCTTGTGGGCATCTTCGCGGCGTATCTGGTGTGGATGGCGCGTACCGCACGTTCCGAGCCGACGCTGGAAACCGAGCTGGAAGAAGCAGGCGCAATCCCGCACAACGGCTGGACCTACCTCAAACTGGGGGGCTTGATTGTCGCTGGGCTGGCGGGGCTGGTGGTCGGCTCCGAGTGGCTGATTCAGGGCGCGGTGGCGACGGCGCGCGCACTGGGTGTAAGCGAACTGGTAATAGGGTTAACCGTCGTGGCAGTCGGCACTTCGCTGCCTGAGCTGGCGACCTCTGTGATTGCCAGCATGCGCGGCGAACGCGATATTTCCGTCGGCAACGTGGTGGGGAGCAACATTTTCAACATCCTCTCGGTGCTGGGCTTCAGCAGTCTGGTCGCGCCTGATGGAATGTCGGTCGCCCCTGCCGTGCTGCGTTTCGATGCGCCCGTGATGATTGCCGTCTCCCTCGCGTGTTTTCCTGTGTTCTTCAACGGCTTCCAGATTATGCGCTGGGAAGGCGCACTGTTCGTGGGCTACTACGTCGCCTATACGGTCTACCTCATCCTCAACTCCAGCCACCACGACGCGCTGGACGAGTACACCTTCGCGATGCAATACTTCGTGATTCCGCTCACCGTGATTGCGCTGGTGCTCACACTGGCGTTTGCGTGGAATCGACAGTACCTCAAGCCGCGTAGGATGAGCAGGAGGGAAGGTTCGCGTCCCTAAACCTATTCTCGCGAGGGCTGCCCGCAAAAAATGATGCCAAAAGAGATTCCTGCAGCGTTTTGGAAGCATTTTTCGCGGGAAGCACTTATCTCTGGGAAATGACAGCCTTCAGCCCCTAGACAAACCCTGAAAAATGAGCCATAATAGATTTTACCGAGTCGGTTTCTACTAAATATATGGACAGAAGAAGTTGGAAAGTGGTTGCTTTTCTTTGTAGGTTTAGCAGTGCGGATACCCGGCACTGCTACACTGCTCCGACGGAGAACAACTTCAGTGACCTACCGCGTTTCAGTATCTGTAGAAGCAAACCCAGAACAGTTTGCAGAGAGGCTCAAATCTCTTTCCCACAACGAGCTTGCGATTCAGTTTCACGACTTGCTTAGAACCTTAGAAGTGCTATCTGAACGCGAGAATAATGAAGTTAGCCGTCTCCTAAACGAAGTAATAGCGGATCTCGACAGAAAGTACCGTTGCGATTTATTGTTCGGGATGATTAGTTGGCTCGTTTCCGCTTTATGCAGTCTGTGGTTGGTATTCCTAAGATCAGAGCTATCTCTCATGCTTGCCTTTACATGGTGTGGTCTTATTATTGTGGTTCTTGTTTGGCGGGGTTTAGATTCTGTATGGATGAGAAGCAAGGCAGAGGAAAGGAAGCAGAGAGGCGAGGGCTGGTTGGAAAAGTAGGCAGGGAGTTGTGCTGCAGCATCTGAGCAGCGCAGAGCTTAGTATCCATCGTGCGGACGCTTCGGTTATTGCCGAACGGCGCGGGAACGAGTGGACACCGATGGTGTACGGGTTGGAGCTGTTGCAGCGCGGCGCAGTAAGCCAGTACTGGAGTTGGCGTGGGGACTTGGTCGCGACGAACGGCGTTAGTCAGCCTGCCAAGCCTGCGCCTGTGGTGGATGCGTTTGGCGACATAGTGAGCGGCAGCGCGGCAGTGTACGGCTGGAACGGCGGCTGGGGCTATCAATACGAGGCGTACAAAGGCAGTTTGGTGAAAGTTAACAAATCAACCCTCTGAGTGGTATACTGCCTGCTGATGGGCGGCGTGCAACACGGAGGTTGGCTGACGGCGTTGCTGATTGCACTGATGCTTTGCCTTCCGTCAGGAGCGCAGCAAGATAAAACGCAGCAGCAACGCCAGAAACTACAGAGTGAACTGCAATCGTTGCAAGGCGAGATTGGCAAGCTGCGCGGCGCGATTGACCAGAAACGGCGCGAAGAGCGCAAGGTGCGGCGCGACCTGAGCGAGTTAGACCAAGCCATCACGCGCGTGACGGGGCGACTGCGCGACACACGCGCCCGACTCGCCCAAGCCCGTAAAGAGCAAGCCGAACTCGCCAAGCGACTGGAGATGCTCACGCAACGCCTGCGCCGTCGTGAGAGCCTGCTTGCCCAACGGCTTCGCGCCGCCTACAAATACCGCAGCGTGTCATACCTGAGCCTGCTCACCAACGCCCGCAGCATCAACGAACTCAACAGCCGCAGCTATGTACTGCGCCAGATTGTGAAGACCGACCGCGAGCTGCTGGAGCAGGTGCGCGCCGACCAGCAAGCCGTCGCGGAGGCGAAGGCGAAGATGGACGCCCTCGTGCGCCGTATCGCGGGGCTGGAAGCCGACCTGCGCAGCCAGCAGACCGAACTGACCGAAGCGCAGGAAGAGAAGCAGGAACTGCTGAAGGACATTTCGCGGGAGCGTGCGCTCTATGAACGCCAACTCGCCGAGCTGGAAGCCGAGTCGCGCGCGATTGCGCAACGCCTGCGTGCGCTGATGGCTTCAGGCAAAGGACGCGCCCGCGCCGAGCAGCCCTGGTCAGGACGGTTCATTCAGCCTGTGAGTGGTAGGCTTACTTCAGGCTTTGGCATGCGCGTGCATCCGATTTTCAAAGTGCGCAAGATGCATACGGGCATCGATATCGCCGCACCTGCGGGTACACCCATCCGCGCCGCCGACTCGGGCGTGGTGGTGGAAGCAGGCTACCTACGCGGCTACGGCTACACGGTGATTATCGACCACGGCGGCGGCGTGGCGACGCTCTACGCGCACTGCTCTGCACTGCTCGTCTCGGTGGGGCAAGAGGTAAAGCGCGGACAGACCATTGCCCGCGTGGGTAGCACAGGCTACTCTACAGGACCGCACTTGCACTTCGAGGTGCGCGTCAACGGTGAGCCAGTGAACCCGCTGAGCTATGGGTTGTAAAAGCAACTCCACCAGAGAAAAGATTTAGTAGGAAACACTCCATACTTTGAGAATTGTAAATCTGCGCGGATAAGACAGTCCGTGCGATGGAGAGGGACGGATGACACAGGTACAAGCGGCGACGCCTGTAGGTGAAGGCGAGCGCATCCACGCGATGGACGTCCTACGGGGAATTGCGCTTCTGGGAATACTAATCGTAAATATGGGCGCATTCAAGGGGCTTAGCACGCTGGAGCTATTCCCCAGCAAGGAGAGCCTGACACACCTTGCAGACCAGGTAGCGTTCTGGCTGATTGAAGCGTTGTTTCGCACGAAGTTCTATCCGATTTTCGCGTTCCTGTTCGGGCTGGGGTATGCGTTGCAGATGGAACGGCTACAGGCGCGCGCCCTCAACCCAAACGGGATTATGCTCCGACGGTTGTTCATCCTGCTTGTGATGGGCGCGTTGCACGGGCTGTTCATCTGGACGGGCGATATACTGTTCATGTATGCGCTCAGCGGGATATTGCTGCTGCTGTTTCGGAACTTGCGCCCACGCGCGGTGCTGAGCTGGGTGATTGGGCTTTGGGGCATACAGGTGTTTTTGTGCGTGAGTTGTGGCGGGCTAATGCTGGGGTTGAGCGGTATGGGCGAAATGAGCGCGACGGGTCAGACGGACTTCTTTGAGAAATACATCGAGCAAGGGCGACAAGCCTATGCACAGAGCAGCTACTGGCAGGCACAGCAGTTCCGTTTCATTGAATGGCTGTTGATGATGACGAACGCTGTCTTCATGGTGCCGAATGTGCTGATGATGTTTCTCCTGGGGCTATACTTTGGTAAGTTAGGCGTGTTCGCACATCTGGACGAACACCGCCGCTTACTGGGCTGGCTGGCAGGTGTAGGGCTGACGCTGGGGCTTGCTATGAACGCGCTGATTGCTACGGGCATGGTGAATGCTGTGCGTGCAGAAGATGATTTTCGTCTGTTTGGGTGGCTCTTTTTGAGTTTCGTGGCTGGTCCGCTGCTCTCGTTGGGTTACATCGGCGCGTTTGGGCTGTTGTGGGCGTCGTTGCCTGCCCTGCAACGCCTGCTGATGCCCGTCGCCGCCGCAGGGCGCATGGCGCTTACCAACTATCTCACGCAGTCGGTGGTGTGCACGCTCCTGTTTTACGGCTACGGGCTGGGCTTACACGGCAAGGTGGGCATCGCGCAGGGGATTGCGCTAAGCGTCTTAATCTGGGCAGTTCAGGTCGTACTCAGCGTGCTGTGGCTTGCGCGTTTCCAATATGGTCCTATGGAGTGGCTCTGGCGCAGCCTGACCTACGGGCAGCGAATGGCTTTGAAAAAGGCGTAGCACGGGCGAAGACCCCCCGCTACGCCGCCACGCAGTTGCGTCCCGCCTGTTTTGCCTGATAAAGTCGCTCATCAGCGCGTTGGAACCACGATTCGGGCGTCTCGTTGGGATTCAGCTCCGCCACGCCGATGGAGACAGTAACGCGAATGGACTTACTGTCAGGCAGGGATATGGGGGCACGCCGCACGGAGTCGGCGATTTGCTGGGCGATTTTCTGGGCGTCGCGTAGGCTGGTCTCGCGTAGGATGACGGCGAACTCCTCGCCCCCGTAGCGCGCCACGAAATCACTCTTGCGTTTACACACACGCACGATGCGCTCTGCCGTCGTCTTCAACACCTCATCGCCTACCGCGTGTCCGTAGGTGTCGTTCACTTGCTTGAAATAGTCGATATCTATCAGCAGCAGCGCGGCGGGGTACTGAAACAGTCGGTTCACGGCAATGGTGTGTTCCAGACAGCTTTCGAACGCGCGGCGGTTGTAAAGTCTTGTGAGGGGGTCGGTGGTGCTTTCGCGTCGGGCTTGCTCCAGCTCGCGCATCAGATGATGCACCTGCCCCTGCAGGTGCTGCAGGGTTTCGCGGTGGCGTCGCTCGCGCTTCTCGATGACCTGCGTGATGGACTGCAGTGTCTGGCGTAGCGCGTGGATGTCCAGTGTGTCGGGCGAGCGCGCCTGCTGGCTTAGCTGCCCCACCTGCTGGTGAATCAGGGCGTCGTCCTGAGCTTCCTCCTGAGTCATCTGCGATAGCGCGTTCAACAGGTTCCACACCATATCGCGCAGGTCGTTGAGGTGTCCGTTCACCAATTGCTGTTCATCCTTGCGTTGCTCGCGCACAGCGGGCAGGATTGCGCTGAACTCCGCTGCACGCGCATGCTCGCTCAGCTGCTCGAACAGGTGGCGGTTCGCCTCCGCACGACGGCGGTGCGTTTCGAAAGCGTACTCGCCCAGTACAGCGAGCAGCTGCTTCAGTAGCTCACGCTCATACGGTGCGTCCTCGTCTGAGAACCGCCGCAGCCATACTTCCAGCCAACTCACAGAGAGTAATTATCGGCAGGTGAAGCCGTTTCTTTGTGAGTCACCGTCTGTATTCCGTTATCGTTTCCTAACACCCACTCCCGAAGTTGAACAGCACCAGCAACAGGTCGGAGTCGTCCACGATGCCGTCGCGGTTCAAGTCGGCTTGGGCGCTGTTAGAACCGAAGTTGAATAGTACGATGAGCAGGTCGGAGTCGTCCACGCAGCCGTCACCGTTCGCGTCGCCGGTGGGTGTGAGAGGCAGTCGGAGCCGCCAGATGCCGCGTCCGTAGGTTGCCGCCATCAGATAACCTGTGGCGGGCACCACACGTACGGTGTTCACCTGCACATTTGGCAGTCCGAACGGCTGCGTACCGTTGCGCCACGTTGCGCCGCCGTCTAAGGTGTAGAAGAGGCCCACGTCGTTGCCCACGTAGATGATTGAGTTAGGCGCGGCGGGGTCGAGCGCGACGGTGTTGGTATGCACATCGGGCAGCCCCGTAATCCCTGAGCCGCTGATGTTCACCCACTGCGGAGTACTTGCCTGTGTATTGTCGCAGCGATACAGGTGAGGCGTGCCCGTGCCACCCAATACCACATAAACCCTGTATGGGTTCGTTGGATGGACGGCGATGTCGCTAATCGAGCGGTTCGGCAGCCCAGCGTTTATCTGTCGCCAACTACTCCCGCCGTTGGTGGTCATCCACACCTGTCCATCGTCACCGCCAGCGTAAATGACGTTCGCGTCGCTGGGCGCACCCGCAATCGCACGCAGGCGTCCGTTAGTGAGCGACTGATTGCCCAAACGGCTCGTCCAGCTCTGGGTGGCTTCGTCCCAGCGGTAGAGGAAGTTGGTACCAGCAAGCATCCAGTTCGGCTGCGCCGGGTGGATGGTGAGTGGCGCGATGAACGCCACGCGGTCGGAGCCGTAGTTGGGGGTAATGCTTTGGGAGCTGCTCCAGTTATTCGCCGTGCGGCGGATGTTGAGATACTGTGAACTGGCGTACTGGATGTTCGGATTGGTTGGATTGTAGGCACAGTATGCACCATCGCCCCCCACGATGCACTGCCAGCTATTCAGATTACCATTCGCGCGTGGGGTGGCATTGTCCTGTGCGCCGCCCATCATGCGGTTCGGGTCTGTCGGATGGAACGCCGCCCAGTAGACCTGCGTGATTCCCAGTGTGGTGTTCAGCCCCGTGATGTTCACTGCACCAGTGCTGGGCACGTAGGTGAGCCGATACACGCCGCCATCGTTGCCTATCAGCAGCTCGTTTGGGGTGCGCGGATTGATTGCCATACAGTGGATATCCACATGGATGATCGCCTGATTGGTGAAGCCACTTCCGATAGAGCGCCAACCAAAGGCTTGCGTCCACTGCACCAAATCCACCAAGCCCAGATACAACACATCGTTGCCTGCGCCGTCGGTGGAAATGTGCATCGTAGCGTCATACCACGCCTGATAGAAGCCGCCATCCACGCTGGGATTCATCGGTGTCCAAGTGTTGCCCGCGTCGTTGCTCACCCACACTTGCGAATCCACGCCCGACATCAAGTACACGCGGTCGGGGTTGTTCGGGGAGGTCGCCACGCGCAGCGAGGACTGATTGCCCCCACTGAACGGCGGGGTGAGAGTCGTCCACGTTTGCCCGCGATCGCTGGAGCGCAACAGGCGTCCGGGGTTGCCGTGCCCCACTGCATAGTAGTAGCGCACGCCTGTAGTGGGGTTGCGTGCGCTGATGGCTAAATCGCTCCAGATGGCGCTGATAGTGCTGACCTGCGTCCATGTGTCACCGCCGTTTGTGCTGCGCCACAAGTTGCCCGCTATGCCCTGATAGGGTCCCCAGCCTGTGCAAACCGTGATCATGTTCGGATTCTCTGGGTCAATCAGGATATCCGATACGCAACGATTGCCGAACTGAGTGGCGCCAAGGCTCTGCCAGGTTTGCCCGCCGTCGGTGGAGCGCATTACGCCCTGCGAGAAGGGGCGCATCCAGCCCTGAAAGTCGCCCGTGCCAACGTAAATGATGTTCGGATTCGTCGGATGGATTGCGATGCACGCGACTTGCAAAAACTGCCAGTTGTCGGTGAGGGGTTGCCACGTTTGCCCACCGTTGGTGGTTTTCCACACGCCCCCCTGCGGCGCGCCGATGTAGTACACGTTTTCATTCACTGGGTCATAGGCAACGGCATTCACCCGTCCTGAAACCGCCGCTGTGCCGAAGTACGTGCGATAGGGCGGGCTGGCGTTGCGCGGTCCCACAAACTCCCACCGAGGTCCCGACGCGGGAAAGAATGCCCCCGCCATCAAGTCGCGCTGCTCAGCGGCGCGTAAGTAGGCATCCCAATCCACATAGTCGTTCGGATAAGCGCGCACATACAGGTAATCCCATAACGCCTCCAGATATTCGGGACCCTCTTCCAACTTATGGCGATGTTTGGAGTCCAACTGCACCCCTGCCTGCTCCAGCGCCTCCACACGCGCTTTGGCGCGATGTTTCTGCAGGTCAATCCACTCTTTCAGCCGCTTCAGCGAGTAGTAAGGGGGTTCAGTACTTTCGGTAGCTACCGCAACCGCATCCGTCGGTTTAGTCTCGGTCTTAACCTCTTGTGCAAGGCTGGGCAAGAGCACCGCCAGCACACATGTAATCCATAAGCAGCGCATACAAAGATTATAGCCCAGTTTGTCTCTACCCAAGATACCGCCAGCAACCGATAGCGAGCATCGCTAATACGAGGAGCAAGCCCAGCTGCGCCACCACGCGCCGATTTGCGGGGAATAATCGCTCCCAGCCCAGCGCGAGGAATACGCTGATGGGTAGCAAGGCAGGATAGAAATACCGCCCCTGCGCCTGAAAAAAGATTCGAACGAACAGCCCAAAGCTGACCAACACCAGCGCGAAGGTTGCAGCGCATAGGATTAGCCACGCACGCATCCAAGCAGGAATCGGCTCGCGCAGGTATAGCAGGAAGCCGATGAGCGTGATGATTGTCCACGCCGCCAGCCCCCAGTACACGCTACCAGGCAGGAAGTTAGGTAAGCCTGTTTGAGCTGTGCGCGGCGTGCCGTAGGCGAACCAGAAACTGCGAAATGTCCAATCCGCCACCAATTGCAGATACTGCCCCCACGTTGCGCCGCCAGCGAGGAAGTCTTCTGCTTTTGCTGTGCCCGCGAACACATTCAGGAAGGTTTTCTGCAACAGGGGGTCATCGTACAGAATCGCGTTGCGGATGAACCACCAGCCGCCCAGCACCAGCGCGACGCCCAGCGTCAGCCCTGCACCCAAAGCACCTTTGGTAAGGCTTTTCCCACGTAGGCGTGCGCCCCACAAAACGCCCAGCCCAGCGATGGGAATCAGCAATATGGCGGTGGCTTTGGTGATGAGAGCAAGACCGAGAAGGAGACCAAGAACACCCTCACCCCCCTGCCCCCTCTCCATAAACGAAGCGGGGGAGTTGCCGCGCGATGTGGCACTTGCTTCCCCCTCTCTGCTTGCGGAGAGGGGGGTTGGGGGGGTGAGATATATCAGCAACCCATATAACACCGCTGCGAACAGCAAGTTGATTAGCGCATCGTTGCCCACTGCGCTACCGATGGCGATATGCATCGGTAGGAACGCTGTAAAGCCCATCCCGCTGAGGGCAAGCAAGGGGCGCTCAGGGACGAGGCGGCGCAGGCTTAGCCACACCAACCACACTACGCCCGCACTACACAGAGTGGAGAGCAGCCGCACGCCCTTGCCCGCACCGCCGAACAAGTGATAAAACACCGCCGCCAGAAAATAATAGAGCGGTGGTTGGTGCGCCTCATAGCCCACGCCTTCGTACCCTTCAAATACAGGTAGTCGCCACTCACGCGCCACGAACTCCACATACTGGAAGTGCGCGCCTTCGTCAGGGGTGTTGGCGTAGCCGTTGTTGCCGAACGGCGTGGCGAGGTTGTAGGCAACCGCCAGCAAGATATGCGCCGCAAGCACCGCCCACGGCGCATAGCGTAGCCAGCGATCGCTCAGTAGCCCTGGCTGGCGATGTACTTCGCGAGGTCGGCGACGCGACACGAATAGCCCCACTCGTTATCGTACCATGCCATCACTTTCGCGAGGCGTCCGCCCATTACCAGCGTGGAGGGTAAGTCTACGATCGCGCTGCGCTCGTCGCCGCGGAAGTCGACCGACACCAGCGGCTCGTCCGTCACGCCCAGAATCCCCTTCAGCACGCCCTCTGCCGCTTGCTGGAATGCCGCGTTGATTGCCTCCGCCGTCGCCTCACGCGAGAGGGTCACCGTCAAGTCCACGATGGAGACCGTGAGGGTGGGTACGCGCAGCGCAATCCCGTGCATACGCCCTTTGAGTTCGGGCAGCACAAGGTGAATTGCCTTCGCCGCACCAGTGGAAGTCGGAATGATGTTTGCCGCCGCCGCACGCGCCCGACGCAGGTCTTTATGTACCTGGTCTTGAATGCGCTGGTCGTTCGTATAGGCATGGACAGTGGTCATGATACCGTGTTCAATCCCGAAGCTCTCGTGCAGCACCTTGCTCACGGGCGCGAGGCAGTTGGTGGTACATGAAGCGTTGGAAATCACATGGTGCTGGCTGGGGTTGTAGGTCTCGTGGTTCACACCCAGCACGATGGTCACATCTTCGTTGGTAGCAGGGGCGGTGATAATCACTTTTTTCGCGCCGCCTTTGAGATGCGCGGCAGCTTTCTGCCCGTCGGTGAACACGCCCGTCGACTCAATCACGATATCCGCGCCGACGTCGCCCCACGGGATGTTGGCGGGGTCTTTCTCGGCGAACACACGAATGCGGTCGCCGTCGATCACGATGGCGTTCTCTTCCGCTTTCACTTCGCCGGGGTAGGTTCCGTAGGTGGTGTCGTATTTGAATAGGTGCGCGTTGCTGTGCGCGTCCGTCAGGTCGTTGATGGCGACCACATCGAAGTCGCTGGGGTAATGCTTGCGGATGGCGCGGAGTGTCATGCGCCCGATACGCCCAAAACCGTTGATTCCAATCCGAATTGGCATAAACAACCTCCCTTAGCAGTATGGATTGTACCTGAAATCGGGTACTCCCCGAACTGATTTTTACAACTTGTGGTGCAAGGAGGAAAAAATCCCATCGGCTCTTACGGGAGTGTCCGAGAGTGGCAGGACTCTTCCCCTCCCCCGCGAACTACCCCTCCTGTTATGAAGGCGATACGGCAGATGTGGTGGCTGGCGGGGCTGATTACCGCGTACGCCTGTGCCCAGCCAAGACAAGAAGCGACGATTAATTTGAACTTAGAGAACGGCGCAACAGTCAAAGGCA
Source organism: uncultured Fimbriimonadales bacterium (assembly GCA_964451985.1). Taxonomy (GTDB): domain Bacteria; phylum Armatimonadota; class Fimbriimonadia; order Fimbriimonadales; family GBS-DC; genus GBS-DC. The sequence goes on from CAYVKB010000010.1 coordinate 44,330, forward strand.
CGGTCAAAGTCGTTGCGCGTGTGCAGTCGGAGTCGCTGGTGGAGCGCGTGGAGTTCTCGGTGGACGGCTCGCTGCGCGAGGTGGACGATAGCACTCCCTACGAATACGAGTGGGACACCGTGACCGACACCGAGGGTGAACGCACGCTCAAAATCACGGCGTTTCTGGAGGGCGGCAAAAGCGTCGTAAAGGAGCTAAAAATCGTCATCGATAACGGTGTGGGGTTGGGCGTGGCGCGCCATTACGAATTGGCACGCGAAGCGTTCGCCGAAGGTAAGTTCGAAGATGCGCTGTATCACGCCCGCGTCGCGTTGAAAGCCGACTCGTCGCATCGTGAGTCGCGCGTGCTGCAAATTCAAGCGTTGCTGCGACTGGGACGCGCCGCTGAAGCCGACGACGCGGTGGAAGACCTCGCGCGGCTGTACCCCGACTCGATAGAGACACAGGAGCTGCGCGTGGCTGCCAGTCTACGCCGCGCCCGCAACGCCCGCAACGAGCGCGACCTGCTGCGTAATGCCATCGACGCCCAGCGCAGGATTAACCAAATGCGCCTGAAAGCCCTCGACGACGCGCGCACACCCGATGCGGTGCTATCCCGCTCGCAGCTGCTCATTGCGGAAGGCGAAGCGGGCGCATCCATCAACGACCTGCTGCGCCTGCTGGAGCGCGAGCCAAGCAACACGCGCTACCTGAATATGCTTGCCTACGCTTACCTGCACGCAGGACGCCTGCGCGATGTAATCGTGATTACCAACACTGCTATCCGACGCGGCGCAGCGAACGACTATACCTATGCCATCCGCGGGCTTGCCGCCGCCCTACTGAACGATACGCGCGAGCAGGAACGCGCCTTCACCGAAGCGGAGAAAGTGGACAAGGAGTCACGTGCTTTACTGGCGGTGCAGGCAAACTTGGCAATGTTGGGACGGCGCGTCAGCACCGTCAGCCGACTCGCCACACAAGCGCAGGGGCTGAGCGATAACACTCCGCAGGTCGCCTTCATGCGCTACTGGAGCTTCGTGAATAACCGCGAGTTTGATCGCGCAAAAGACGCCTTCTGGCGTGTGCTGGAGTTAGATCCACTGATGGCGGAAGCCTACCAGCTGCGCGGGATGCTGAACCTGATGGACGGCTTGCGCCCCGGCGAGGAGGACTTGCTGACCACCGCACGTGACTGGTTCGAAATCGCGTTGCTGGCACGTCCGAACTATGCCCCCGCACATCTGGGTATCGCGATGAGTTACGCTTTTGAGGCGTTCACCACCAAGCGTGACGGCAACCGCCCCAACCCAGAGACGCTACAACGCGCCGAAGCCGCGCTGGAAAAAGCTCTCGCCGCCGCGCCAGACACCGCCTGGGCGCAGGTAGGCGCATCGTATGTCTACACCGAGCTGGGCAAGGTGCGCGAAGCGGATCAAGCAATCCGCCGCGCGGCGCAGTTAGACCCGAACCGCGTCACCAGCCTCACCCCGCCTGAACCGCCCCGCGCGATGGAATTGCTGATGGCGCTGTTATTCGTGCCTGTAATCCCTGCGCCATAAATGATCGGACGCATTACCGGGACTCTCATCAGCGTTGAAGATAACCTCGCGCTTATTGAGGTGGGCGGTATAGGCTACGAGGTGCGCCTGCCGCCCAGCCTCAAAGAGCAACTGCCCCCGCTGGGCGAAACGCTCATCCTGCACATCCGCACGCTGTTCAACGAGGATGAGGGAATCTTGCTGTTCGGCTTTCTCGAGCCAGCGCAGCGACGGCTGTTCGACCTGCTGATTACTGTGAGTGGCGTGGGACCGCGCCTCGCGCTGAACCTGATGGGCGCGGCGGAACCAGACGCCTTAGCTCGCGCGATTGCCCGCAAAGACACGCGCTTTTTGAAATCGCTGCCTGGCGTGGGCGCGAAATTGGCAGAGCGGCTCGCGCTCGAACTCTCCGATAAGGTGGCGCAGTTCGCCTTCGAGCGGCAGGTAGAGCGGCTCGTCGCAACTGCCCGCGCCAGCGCGATTGATTTCGATGCCCTTGCCGACGGCTTGGTGCAACTCGGCTACACCCGCCGTGAGGCGCAAGTCGCCCTCAACGCTGTGCTAAGCGAGCAGCCCGACGCCGACGAACAAACGCTGATGCGCCTCGCGCTTGCACGGCTCGCCCCAAGACGCACCCCGTAGCACCGACAGTCTTGCCCGTGCACCCCACCACCTCCCGTCGCACAGACAGTCTTGCCTGTGTGCCTCAACACCTCCCCGTCGTACAGACATCCCTGTCCGTGCGCTTGGACACGACTGTCTAAGCCCCATAGGGTATACTCTGAACCGCGCGCGACGCCGCGCGTCTAAACCCAAATAGGGAGGTTAGAACGATGCAGAAGCGTAACCGTTTCTGGTGGGCGATTCCGTTCACCATCGGCATTATGTTGTGGGGCGTCTGGAGTGTGGTGTTCTCCTCTACGCCTCTGAAAGAAGGTTCAAAAGCCCCGGACTTTACCCTCAAGGGCAGCGACGGCGCAACCTACCGACTCAGCGACTTTTTAGGCAAGCGCATCGTGCTGATGTTCTACCCGAAATCGAACACCCCCGGCTGCACCGCGCAGAACTGCTCCGTGCGCGACAACTTTGACAAGATTAGCCATCACGCGGTGGTGTTCGGCGTCAGTGTCGACTCCGCCGATACACAAGCCAGCTTCGTCAAGCAGCACAACCTGAAGCACGTGGTGCTGGCGGACGCGGACGGCAAAGTCGCCGAAGCTTACGGCGTGCGCACGACCGCTGGGTTTGCCAGCCGCACGACCTATGTGATTGCGCCCGACGGCACCATCGAGAAAGTGTTCGAAAAGGCGGGCACAAGCAACCACGCCGACGAGCTGCTGGCATACTTCAATGCCAAGTCGCAGCAGTACGGCGCTGCAACACCCACCGCCGCGACTGAAAAGCCCGCTATCGGCAAGCGCGTCCCGAACTTCACCCTGCTCAATATGAACCCGTATGAGGGACTGCCCAGAGAGGTTACCCTCTACGACATCAAGGACAAGAAGGCGATTGTGATTATGTACATCGCTACGCGCTGCCCCGTATCGCTGGACTACGACGAGCGCATGGCGAACCTTGCCAAAGAGTATATGCCCAAAGGTGTGATGTTCCTCGGTATCAACTCGAACAACATCGAGCCTGCGCCTGAGGTGACCGAACATGCGCAGAAGAAGGGCTTCATCTTCCCTGTGCTGAAGGATGAAGGCAACAAGGTCGCCGATATGTACGATGCGAGGGTGACGCCTGAAGTGTTCGTGGTGGATTCCAACTTCGTGCTGCGCTATCACGGACGCATCGATGACAGCCAGAACCCGCAGCGCGTGAGCCAGCGCGACCTCAAGAACGCGCTCGACGCAATTCTGGCGGGGCGTGAGCCTGCGGTGAAGGAGACCCGTGCGTTTGGCTGCACCATCAAGCGCGTGCAGAAGTAATCACGGTCACGGCGGTACCCTGCCGTCGGATGGAGTCGGTACGGTGGCGTTCCCGCCATCGTACCGTTTCTATTTAGGGCTGCTTCACTTTGCAGGTCGAGATGCCAAACAGCCTATAGGCGAAGCACTGCCCAATCAACCCCGACAGCAGGATGGGCACACCAATCAAGCCCCACCAGCTTTGAGCATACACGCCCCAGCCGATGAGCGCTGCGCCTAACACTAATCGTAATACACGGTCGATACCGCCAACATTCGGTTGCATGAGTTTTACCTCCTGGTTATTGATACGATTTTGCTGCGTAGAGTGTTCCGATTATGTGGATTGTCGGCGGGACGCCGACGCTACGGATGGGCTAGCTCGTCGGCGGGG
>CAYVKB010000011.1:0-47118 GCA_964451985.1 uncultured Fimbriimonadales bacterium
GGGGGTGTGATGAGGTATGCTATATCCGTTGCATCCGCTCCTAAGGGCGGATGCTAATAGGTTTCCCATTCCCCCACCCGTGTGCTGAGTCATAACGGGTACACTATGCCACTATGCAAGCAGCGTATGTGGTAGCCGCAGTTCGGACAGCGATTGGCAAAGCGCCACGCGGGAGCCTGCGCAACACGCGCCCGGATGACCTCGCGGCGTTTGCCATTCAGGGTGCGCTCCAGCGCGTGCCGCAGTTAGACCCGAAACAGATTGAGGATGTGGTGCTGGGCTGTGCCGTGCCCGAAGCCGAGCAGGGCATGAACGTCGCTCGTATCGCGGTGCTGCGCGCGGGGCTGCCCGTCGATGTGCCCGCCGCCACTGTGAACCGTATGTGTGCCTCTGGGCTGGAAGCCATCGCCATCATCGCTCAGCGCATTCAGACGGGGCAAATCGACGTGGGCATCGCGGGCGGCACGGAAAGCATGTCGATGGTTCCAATGGAAGGGCACGTGTTCCGCCCGAACCCGTACTTGACGCAGCACTACCCCGACGCCTATCTGGGCATGGGCATGACCACCGAGAATCTTGTGCAACACTACGGTATCACGCGCGAGGAAGCCGACGAGTTCTCCCTGCAGAGCCACCAGAAGGCGTTGCAAGCGCAGGCAAACGGCGCGTTCGAGGGCGAGATTATCCCTGTGGAAGTTCACGAGAAAATCGTCAAAGGCAGTACCGTCCACGAGAACCGATTCGTCTTTGACCGCGACGAGGGACCTCGCGCTGAGACGAGCATGGAGGCGTTAGCGAAGCTGAAACCCGTGTTCAAAGTCGACGGCACGGTGACGGCGGGCAACGCCTCACAGCGCAGCGACGGCGCGGCAGCGGTCGTACTGATGAGCGAGCGGATGGTGGACGCACTCGGTGTGCAGCCCATCGCGCGATTCGTGGGCTACGCGCTCGCAGGTGTGCCGCCAGAGACGATGGGCATCGGTCCCGCTTATGCCATCCCCAAACTGCTGCAAAAGCACGGCAAGCAGATTGAGGATATCGACCTGTTCGAGATTAACGAGGCGTTCGCAGCGCAGGTGCTATCGGTGCTGCGCGAGTTGCCTATCCCGCGCGAGCGGTTGAATGTGAACGGCGGCGCGGTGGCGTTGGGGCATCCGCTGGGCGCAACAGGCTCGCGTATGACCGCCACCCTGCTGAACGCGCTGCGTAAGCGCGGCGGCAAGTGGGGGATTGTGAGCATGTGCGTCGGTGGCGGCATGGGCGCTGCAGGGCTGTATGAGATGGTGTAATCCCCCAGGTGCGACGGCGTTCGCGTCGTCGCACCTACGCTGAGATGCTACGCGGCACGGCTAATTGATTACGGCACAGCATTTGCTCTCGTGCGTACCCTGCCCTTTTGAACAGGGTGGGGAGCCTCAACGGTTTACAACGGGTACAATTCGCGTCGCTATGCCCGATTACGATGTGATTGTGGTGGGGTCGGGGCACGCGGGTTGCGAAGCAGCGTTGGCGGCGGCACGGATGGGCTGCCGCGTCGCTGTCGTCACACTCAACATCGAGCGCACCGCGCATATGCCCTGCAACTGCTCCATCGGCGGTCCTGCCAAAGGACACCTCGTGCGCGAAATCGACGCGCTCGGTGGACAGATGGGTATAACCATCGACCGCACGCTCACGCATATTCGGCACGTTGGCACGGGTAAGGGACCTGCTGTGCGCACTCTCCGTGCTCACGCCGATAAAGCGCACTACCCTGCCGAGATGCTGCGCACACTCCAATCGCAGGAGAACCTGATACTGATTCAGGGTTCAGTGAAGGGGCTAATTGTAAGGGAGGGGGTGTGTGAAGGAGTCGTTGTAAACCCCACCTCCCCAGCCCCCCTCTCCGCTTGCACAGAGAGGGAAACCGACGCTTCGCACTCATTCGACTCTCCCTCTTCTTTTACGGAGAGAGAGAATGGGGGTGAGGGCGCAATTACGCTCACCGCCCACGCTGTCGTTATTACCACAGGCACCTTTCTGAACGGGCTATGCCACATCGGGGAACAAAAAATCAGAGCAGCGCGCTACGGCGACCAGCCATCTGTAGGGTTGACGGAGTGCCTGCGCCAACTCGGATTTCGCATCGGCAGGTTCAAGACCGGCACGACGCCGCGCATCGATAAGAAAAGCGTCGACCTATCGCAGCTGCAAGAGGTGCCTTCCGAACCGTGCCCGCCGTTTTCGTACCTGCACGATGCGCTGACTCCGCCCCGCCCGCTGCTGCCCTGCTGGCAAACTTATACGAACGAGCGCACGCACGCCATTATTCGGGCGAACCTGCATCGCTCGGCGATGTATGGCGGGCATATTACAGGCGTCGGACCGCGCTACTGCCCCAGTATCGAGGATAAAATCGTACGCTTCCCTGATAAAGACCGCCACCCCGTGTTCCTGGAGCAGGAATACTGGGACGAGGACGAGTTGTATGTGCAAGGAATGTCCACCAGCCTGCCGGCGGAGGCGCAGCTGGAGTTTCTGCGCACGCTGCCGGGACTCGAGTCGGTGGTGATGATTCGCCCCGGCTATGCGGTGGAATATGACATGGTGTACCCCGACCAGCTGTATCCGACGCTGATGACCAAGCCTATTCGCGGGCTATTTCTGGCGGGGCAGATTAACGGCACTTCGGGCTACGAGGAGGCAGCGGCGCAGGGCTTAGTAGCGGGCATTAACGCCGTGCTCTATGCTCAGCAGCGCGAGCCGTTGGTGTTAGACCGCGCCAGCAGCTATATCGGTGTACTAATCGACGACTTGGTGACCAAAGGCGTGGAAGACCCGTACCGCATGCTGACGGGACGCGCGGAGCATCGCTTGCACCTGCGCCACGACAACGCCGACGAACGGCTCACGCCCATCGCCCGCGATTTGGGGCTGGCGTGCGATGACCGCTGGCGACGCTTCCGCGAGCGTCAGGAACGACTGAACGCCGAGCTGGACACGCTGCGCGGGCTGGAAATCAGTGGTAGGCACAACCCGCAGCTGCAGGCGTTGGGGGGCACGCCCGTGAACGCCCGTATCTCCGCGCTGGAGTACCTGCGCCGCCCCGAAGCGAGCTACGCGATGCTGCAGCAGCTGTTCCCCGACGCCCTGCGTGCCCCTGAAGAAATCGCCGAGCGCGTAGAAATCATCGCCAAGTACGATGTCTACCTGCGCAAGCAGCAGCAACAGATCGAGCAGATGCGTAAGGTGGAACACTGGATGATTCCCGACCACATCGATTACGAGACGCTGAGCGCAATCTCCAAAGAGTCGCGCGAGAAGCTGAGCCGAGTACGCCCGCGCACGATAGGTCAGGCAGCGCGCATTCCCGGCATCCGACCTGCAGACGTGGCATGCCTGATGGTATACCTGCGTTCGCGAGGAGAGTGAAAGGGTCTAACCCTATCACACGCACTTTTACGCTCACCAAATGAAAGATGGTAGCGCGTCGGAAATGCTATAGGGGCGCAAGCAACCCTGATAGCGCAGGTATAATTCCCTCGCCATGCCAAGCGACTACTTGCCGTTGTTGATACTCTTTGCGATTGCCGCGATTATCGCCGCAGTGATGGTGGGCGGTTCCTGGCTGCTGGGTCCCAAGCGTCCGACGCCAGCCAAAGAGTCGTCCTACGAGTGCGGGATCACACCTGTTGGCAGCGCACGCGAGCGGTTTCCTGTTCACTTTTACCTGACTGCCATGCTGTTCATCATCTTCGATGTGGAGATTGCCTTTTTGTATCCGTTTTTTGTGGCGCTGCGCGATATGCCCGACGACGTGCGCAGCTTCGCGATTGGCGTGGTGGGCGTGTTCACGCTGCTGCTGTTGGTGAGCTTCCTGTACGAATGGAGAAAGGGCGCGCTGGACTGGGAAGACCCGGTGGAGTCTCGTCGACTGAAGCCTGCGCCGCAACCGACTGTTGAGAAGCCCGAACCCGTCGCCGCGCTAACAGGAGAGAGCCGATGAGCGAACGCATCGAGTACCAGAAAATCGTCACGCAGTATCCTGACGCGATTGAGGAGGTCTACGAGTTTCGAGGCGACACTTGGCTGTATGTGAAAAAGGAACGCCTGCTGGATGTGTGCCGACTGCTACGCGACGACCGTGAACTAAGCTACCTCTATATCAGCGACGTCACGGCTATTGACTGGCTGCCCTACTGGGAAAAGGGTGAGAAACCGAAGCGGTTCGAGGTGGTGTACAACCTCTACTCGCCTGTCACTTTCCAGCGCATCTTTCTGAAGGTGCGCGTGGACGAGGGGGAGAGTGTGCCCTCCGTCACAAGCATCTGGGAGGGCGCGAACTACCCAGAGCGTGAAGTGTACGATATGTTCGGCATCCCGTTCGAGGGGCATCCGAACCTCAAACGAATCCTCATGCCCGACGACTGGGTGGGGCATCCCCTGCGTAAGGACTTTCCGCTGGGCGGCGAGGAAATCCCCTTCGCGCAGGATACCTGGGGACCCTCTATCGAGGAGAAGACGAATCCCCACGCAGGCGAGTCATTCGAAGGGCTGACAGGCTCCGAACCTGTCAGTGGACGCTGAAAAACTGGCAGGAGCCTTCTCAAACTTGCTGAATACCTCCCCCTAACTGTCAGGTGTCTCTACAATCAGCGTCACGGGCCCATCGTTCTGCAGGCGCACCTGCATCTCTGCGCCGTAGACACCCGTTTGCACAGGCACACCTTCCTCACGCAAGAAGGTGCAGAACTGCTCGTATAGCGCTTGACCCTGCTCGTAAGGTGCGGAGTCGGTGAAGCTGGGGCGTCTGCCCTTGCGACAGTCGCCGTAGAGAGTGAAGTTGGACACCACCAGTATCGCGCCGCCAATTTCCAGCACCGAGCGGTTGAGCTTGCCTGTCTCGTCCTCAAAGAAGCGCAGGTGGGCGACCTTTTGCGCCAGCCAGTGTGCCTGCTCAGGGGTGTCGTTCTGGTGGATGCCCAGCAGCACCAGTGCGCCTTGTTCGATACGCGCTATGATGCGCCCCTCCACCTCCACTTCCGCCCATCTAACTCTTTGAATGACGGTTCGCATCCTTGCCTTTGCCCTCCATCAAACGGGAAACCGCCAGCACATCTTCCAGCGAGGCGAGTTTCTGAGTAATCGCCCGAAGTTCTTGCGCGCTGCGGGTTTGCACCACAAGGTCTACCAAAGCCGTGAAGTTGGGGGTACGGCGCACGCGCACATCGGTGATGTTAATGTTCGAACTGCCCAAAATCGTGGTGATGTCCGCCAGCACGCCGGGTTTATCCAGCGTTTCGAAGCGCAGAGCGACGGGATAGGCGTGGTCTTTCTGTGGGATCCACTCGATATTCATCACGCGCTCTGGCTCTTTGTCTTCGAGGGCACGCAGGTTGGGGCATGAAGCTCGGTGTACCACGATGCCGCGTCCACGCGAGATGTAGCCGCGCAGCTCATCGCCGGGCAGTGGGTGGCAGCAGGTGGCGCGGCGGGTCATGTAGCCGTCGGCGTCCTCGATTTGCATCGCGCGGATTTCGCGTCCGGCGGGTGGGGGCGTGGGCGGTGACTCTGCGGTAGGTACACTCGGCGCGATTGCACGCAACCGCTGTATTACCGCCTGCACGCTGGTTAGTCCCTCACCGATGCTGGCGTATAGGTCGTTCTCCGCGCGGAAGTTTAACGCCTTGAGGATTTCAGACAACACCTCCCTGAACTGCGTGGGGTTCACGCGCAAACGCGCCAGTTCGCGCTCCAGCAGCCCGCGCCCATGCTGAATAAACTCCGCCCGACGCACCTCGCGGAAATAGGCGCGAATCTTGCTCCGTGCGCTGGAGGTGCGCACGATGCCCAGCCAGTCATAGCTGGGCTGCGCGTTCTGGCGGGTGAGAATCTCCACCACGTCGCCCGTACGCAGTTTATAGTCCAGCGTCACGATGCGCCCGTTCACACGCGCCCCCACACAGCGATTGCCCACCTCCGTGTGAATGCGGTAGGCAAAGTCCAACGCGGTCGCGCCTTCAGGCAGGTCTATCAGGTCGCCCTTTGGCGTGAACACAAACACCTGGTCGGCAGTCATCTCGCGCGAGACGCTGGTCAAGAATTCCAGATTGCTCTTGAAGTCGGTCAAGTCGCGCAGCTGCTGTTGCAGCGCGGGCAGTTGCAGGGGCTTCTGATCCTGTCCCTCCTTGTAGCGCCAGTGCGCCGCCACGCCGTACTCGGCGATTTGGTGCATCTGCCAGGTGCGAATCTGAATCTCCAGCGTGCGCTCGTTGGGTCCGATGACTTTTGTATGCAGCGACTGGTAGCCGTTCGGCTTGGGCGCAGCGATGTAATCGTAAAACAGCGCAGGGATGGGACGCCAAAGCTCGTGTACAACCCCCAGCGCTATGTAGCACTCGCCGACAGTCTCGGTTAGCACGCGCAGCGCAATCAGGTCGTATATCTGACTGAAGTCGATTTGCTGCTGCTTCATCTTGTTGAAGATGCTCCACAGATGTTTGGGGCGTCCCATCACCTCCGCGCGCACGCCCTCGTTCCATAGTCGCTCCTTCAAAATGCTAACCAGCTCCTGCACCTGTTTCTGGCGTTCAGCGCGGGTCTGGGCGACCTTCTCGCTGATTTCGTAATACTCGTTCGGATAAAGGTACTTGAACGCCAAATCATCCAGCTGCGCTTTGATTTGGTAGATTCCCAGTCGGTGGGCAAGCGGCGCGTACACTTGCAGCGTCTCGGTAGCGATTTGGATTTGCTTTTCGGGCGGCATCGCGTCGAGCGTTTGCATATTATGTAGGCGGTCGGCAAGCTTAATAATCATCACGCGAAGGTCGTCGGCGACGGCGAGCAGCAATTTGCGTAGGTTCTCGGCGGTTTTGGCGATGTTCATGCGCCGTTTGCCCGCCTCGTTGAAGATATCGAGTTTGCGCTCGGAGTGATGCAGCTTGCTCACGCCCTCCACCAGATTGCGCACCGTCGTGCCGAACTGCTGCTCCAGCTCTTCGGGGGTGGTTTTGGTATCTTCCAGCACATCGTGCAGCAGCCCCGCAATCACGGTATTGATGCCCATCTGCAGGTCGGCTAAGATGTGCGCGACCGCCAGCGGGTGCGTGATATACGGCTCCCCGCTTCGGCGCTTCTGCCCGTGATGCCGCTCCTCTGCGAACAGGTACGCCTCCACGATGCGCGAGGTGTCCGCATCGGGCGCATAGTCGCGCACTTTCTCAATCAGCGCATCGACCTGTTCAGGAAGCTCGAATTCCAGTGCGTACATAAACAGCCCTGATTCGTTATACGAATGCGCAAAGGTAATTATCGTCTGTAGATGGCACGACGGCAGGGTCGCCGTCGCACCAGACACAGCCTACATGACACGCATCACGTCGATATCGCGTTCGTCGTCGCGGATGGGGGGCAGGGTTTGTACGAGCGCGATTTGTCCCTGAATTGCCTCTTCATCGCGGGCGAAAATGGGATCGCCGTTCTCGGTCGCCATCTGCCACAGCAGCGCGTCGCGCGGAGTAATCAGCATCAGGTCTAAATAGTAATCGGGGTTCACCAATGGATGTAGGCGCGCGGCAAGTTGGCGCAGGCTCTCCACTTTGTCTTCGTGGGGCAGTCCTTCGTCCATCCACACGCCGAAGGTTGCATCACTTTGCATTACGCCCTCCGCACGCACGGTAAACGCCAGTACCACTGACACCTCCTCCATCTGCTCAAACACGCTAATCAGCATCGGTACACGCTCCGCAGGGATAGGTTCTCGTCCATCGGGGCGCGGGTCATCCAAGAAACTACGCTCGTCTGTCATCGCCGTAGGTCTCCTCAGGCATAGTATACCTCTCAGGGATGGGTACAATACTGCTATGCGGTTGGAATACTGGTATCGCCCTCATCGCTCGAACACGCGGATACGCGAGCCTGAGCCGAGTGTGGCGCAGTTGGGCGGCACTTTTTGGGTGTATCTGAACAATTCCGTGCGCACGCCCCGCGCCGTGAGCTCAATTGTGCTGAACGGGCGCGACATCGAGTCGATACCGCGCGGCAAAGGGGTGAACTGGTATCGATTGACGCACGAGCGCATCCCGCCACGCACGACCGCAATGCTGATTTTGAACCTGCAGCGCGCGATGCTGAACGCGCCGATTGAGCTAATCGTGTACCTGAACGACGGCACGCAAGCGCAGGCGGTTCTGGAGCCGAAGTCGCCCCCAGCAACGCTGGCGAGCGCGTGGCTGGAGGGGCGTAGGCTGACCGTGATTGTACGTAACGATGACCTCACGCGCCCGCTGACGGTCGAGCGACTGCGCGTGGACGGCAGAAGCCTCCGTTTTCGCGCCCTCGCGCCCCATGCAGAGCCGAACGGCGGGCTGAACTTTCTCATTGCCACGCTGCCTGCCGAACCTGCGCCGCACCAGAGCCTGCCCCTACAAGCCGATGTGCGCATCGGCGAAGTCCCGGAGATGCTGGGCGGCACAGTGCGCCCGATGCAACGCCACTTCCCGCTGGGCGCATGGCGCACCAGCGTCTGGACAAACGATGCCGAACGCCAAGCCTGGCGCGAGCGCGGGTTCGATACCTTCGTGTTCGACGGGCGCGCCGATCTGACCGACACTGAACGCCGCACCTTCACCGAAATTTGCCCACGCGAGAAACTCTACGCGCTGCCCTTCTGCGGGTTCCCGCGCCCTGCAGTGGAATTCATCGAGCGCAATCGACAGAACCAACACATCATCGCCTATATGATTAAAGACGAGCCAGACTGGAGTGAACCTGCGCAGTATGACAACTGGCACATTCCCGCGTTGTGCGAGCGTGTGGCGAAGGTGTTCCGCGACCGTGAGGTGCTGCCACCTGTGTATCTGAACTTGGCGCGTTCGCGGCGGTTCGGCGAGTTTGCGGAGATTCCCGACATCGCCTGCTACGATGCCTATCGAGTGGGCGCGCCGATGCCCGACGAGACGCCCCCCAACGAATGGGCAGGCTTACTAGAACTCGCGGCGACCTACACGGAAGATTTACGCTTCAACTGCGAGCCGTTGCCGTTTTGGGTGTGGGCGCAGGGCGCGCACATGTGGGACGAGCGCGTGTGGGTGGACGGCGCGTTGGGGCGTGCATGCCCCACGCCCGACGAGATTCGAGTGCAACTGTGGCTGCAGCTCAGCCGTGGGGCAAAGGGCGTGCTGTGGTTCATCGGCTTCAACGAGAATGAATTCCGCCGCTACTACACGCAGGCGCAAGACATTCCGGCGTTGCGCAACCTGCCCGAATCAGAGCGCGCCCCGCTCGTGGAGCAACTGGTGCAGCACGGGCGCGAGGCGTTCGAAGAACAGGCGCGCCTGAACCGATTCCTGCAGCCCTTACGGGCAGAACTGCTGGCGATGGACTGGCGTCCGAACGGCGTGCGGGTTCTGAGAGCTTCTAATCCGCGCAAGCTGGACGCCACGCTGACAGTGGGCGAGCGCACTGCGGCAGTCTGGCTGACCAACTACGACTACGCCATCCACCCGCAGGGCTACCGCTTCCGCGAGCAGCGTGACATTGAACTGGAGGCGCGCCTGCCCCGCTGGCTGAAGCCCAAGACAGCGACGCTACTCACGCCTGACGGCACAGCGCAGCCCCTCCCACTGGGGTCTATCGGGATGCACGCGGTTCGGTTGAAGGTGGAAGCATTACCACTGCAAGTGGGGTTAATCTGGATACGGTAAACCGCCACAACCCTTTCACAGAGCGAGTCAACACTACTCCACCCAATCCGCGAGGTAGATATTCGTCTCGCCGCGCTCTTTTGCCGTGCGATTTGACGCCCAGACCAACCTCTTGCCGTCACGTGAGAACATCGGAAAGCCGTCAAAGTCGCCCGTGAAGGTGACCTGCTCCACGCCCGTCCCGTCGCGATTAATCAGGAACAGGTCGAACTCGCGTCCGCGCGGGTCGTGAAAGTTGCTACTGAAGATAATCTTTCGGTTGCCCGGCTGCATAAACGGCGCAAAGTTCGCCTGACCCAGATTACTGATTTGCTGCTTGCGTCTACCGTCGGCGGTCATCACCCAAAGCTCGAGTTTGCTGGGGCGCACCAGTCGCTTGCGCAATAAATCTTGAAACTCCTTGACCTCCTCGTCAGTTTTGGGGTGATAGGCTCGGTAAACGATGAATCTGCCATCCCACGAGTAGAACGGTCCGCCGTTATAGCCGATTTCGGTGGTGAGCCGCTTGATGCGCTTGGTGCGAAGGTTCAGCTCGGCTAAGTCGATGTTGCCCCAGCGCGTGGTGGTGAACAGCACGCGGTCGCCGCGCGGATGGAATGAGGCTTCAGCGTTGTAGGCGTCGCCGTCGGTGATTGCCACGCGCTCGGAGCCGTCAGCATTCGCAAGATAAATCCGAAACGGGAGCAGGGGCCACACATATCCCTGCGAACGATCGGGCGGGGGCGGCGGCTCCTCGCTCCACCAATCTGTGGAGCTGTACAAAATCTTCTTGCCGTCGGGCGCCCAGAAACCGCAGGTGCAACGCCCCTTGCCCGTGGACACCAGGCGCACATCCGAGCCGTCGATGTTCATCGTGAACATTTGGTCGGCTTTGAAAGGCGGGCGCGTGCTTTGGAAAATCAGCTTCTTGCCATCGAACGAAAAATACGCCTCCGCGTTCTCGCCGCCGAAGGTGAGCTGCCGTACATTCTGCAGATGTTTCTCGCGCGGGTCATGCAACACACCCTGCTGCGGGGGCTGACCGAGCGGTAGATGGATGCCACACATAGCGCGTAGAGTATATCCCCTTCCACACGGCGAAAACTATCGCAGGAGCGACATCGATTTACAGCAATAGCGACGTGCTTGCATTCCCAACGCGGTCGGGTATAATGCTCCTCGGTGCCGGGTCGTCTAATGGCAGGACGCCAGACTTTGGATCTGGTAGTGGTGGTTCGAATCCACCCCCGGCAGCCAGTGTACCTCCTTCAGCCAACCCATACGGGCGAGCTTGGTGCCGCGCGCGTTTTCGGGCGTTGCGCCTCTGGCAGCGCGTCTTGAACTGCTTCGCCTGCTCATCCTGCGCCGTTTTAGTTTCAGATCTACCTCGCCATGCTATACTTTAAGTGATATTATCGAAGGAGGTTCTCATCGTTGGCAATCGAAATCATCCCGCTTGGCGGTACAGGCGAAATCGGCAAAAATCTGAACTTAGTGCGTTGGAACGGTAGTACAGTTATTATCGATTGTGGTATCTCGTTTCCGGGCGAAGACCTGCCCGGCGTAGACTTAGTGATCCCCGACCCTGAGTACCTGCTGAGCATTCGCGACGAGGTGAAAGGCATTCTCCTCACGCACGGGCACGAAGACCATGTGGGCGCACTGCCGTACATTCTGCCCCGCTTGGATAACCCACCGATTTACGGCACACCGCTTACTCTTGCGCTGATTGAACACAAGCTGCGCGAGCGACGCATAGATGCCGATTTGCGCTCTGTTAAGCCTGCGATGCCGTTTCAGGTGGGCGATTTGGTCGCCGAGCCAATCCGCGTGACGCATAGCATCCCCGACTGCGTGGGCTATGCGCTGCGCACGTCCGAAGGTATCGTGGTGTTTACAGGCGACTTCAAGTTCGACCACACGCCCGTGGATGGCGTGCGCACGGATTTCAATCATCTGGCACGGTTGGGGGACGAGGGCGTACTGCTGCTGCTAAGTGATAGCACCAACGCTGAGCGCACGGGCTGGACGCCCTCCGAAAGCACGGTCAGCGACACCTACTACACGCTGTTCGCTAACGCGCAGGGACGCATCCTGATTACTACTTTCGCCTCCAACCTGCACCGCCTGCAACAGGCAATCGACATGGCACGCCTCTATGGGCGCAAGGTCGCCGTGTTAGGCAGGCGCATGGAGCAGAATGTGGAGATTGCTTGGCAAAAGGGCTACCTGCACATCGAGCCAGGCACGTTAATCAGCGCAAGGCAAATCGACGAGTACCCCGCCGAGCAGATTCTGGTACTTACAACGGGCAGTCAGGGTGAGCCGCTCTCTGCACTGAGTCAAATCGCTGCCGACGAGTACCCGCGCCTGAAAATCACGCCTGGGGATACCGTGATTCTCTCTGCCACGCCGATTCCGGGCAACGAGAGCCTCGTATGGCGTACGGTGAACCGCCTCGTGCGCTTAGGAGCGAAAGTGTACCACGACGGCGTCGCGCCCGTGCACGTGTCGGGGCACGCCAGTCAGGAGGAGCTAAAGCTGATGATTAGTCTGCTGAAGCCGCGCTATCTTGCTCCCGTACATGGCGAGCCGCGCCATCAGGCAGCATACTTTGAACTCGCGCGGCAGATGGGCTACTCAGACAGCCAGCTATTGCTGCTGGAGAATGGCAGCGTACTACGCCTCGATAGGAACAGCGCGACGTTAGATGAGAAAGTACCTGCGGGTAGGCTGCTGATTGAAGAGGGCGTGGAGGGCGGCGTGCCTGAGGCGATTATCCGCGACCGACGCCACATCGCGCAGGAAGGAATTCTGATAGCCCTAATTACCGTGCGTGCGCAAACGGGCGATCTGGTGGACGATCCGCAGTTTATCCTGCGCGGGTTTGAGTGGCAGAACGAGGTGCAGCCTGAGCTTGCCCGCGCCGCCGTGCAGGAGACGCTGGGCAAAATGGTGCCTGCTGAAATCAGCGACTGGGACAACATCCGCGAGGAGTTGACGATGGTACTGCGCCGATTCTGCCGTAAGCATCTCAGCCGCCGACCAATGGTGGTGGTCGTGGTCACGGAAGTGTAACTGACGCTACGCGCCTCGCAGGGCTTGCCAGGCTGCCTCGTAAAGCGGCGCGAGGGGCTGCGGCGTCACGCTAATGGGTGGCTTGCCCGTAAGCGCACCCAAATCCGCCGACCAGCCTGCCAGTTGACGGCGTACATACTCATGATAAAGCGCGAGCATCGCCTCGTGTGCAGGGTTATGGGTTTGCCGCGCCCGCGCATATGCCGAGTCGAACAAGTAGAGACCAATTAAAGCATCCGCAAGAGGTTCCACAAGCTCCTGTGGAGGTTCAGGTTGAGTCTGCAGCGCGTTTAATGCTGCGCCTGTGAGGCTGCGCAGCGTGGCTAGCGTGGCGTCCACCGTGTCGGTTGTGGGTTCAGCAGTGGGTGTGGGTGTCCATAGTTCCTTGCGCCGCGCGTACACCAGTCGCTCCACCAGGTTCAGGCGGTTAACCTCGTTTGTACCCTCGTAGATACGGTTCACGCGCGTATCGCGGTACAGCCCTGCGATGGGGTACTCTTCGCTGAAGCCGTACCCGCCATGGATTTGCAGCGCGTCATCCACCACCTGATGCAGCATCTCGGTGGCGGCGACTTTGAGCAGGGCGCACTCGGCGGCGTACTGCGCAGCGGCAGCACGCCACACGGACTGACGGCTCGCGCCCTCTGCGCGGAAGGCGTGCTCCAAATCCGCTGCCAGCCGATAGAGCGCGCTTTCAACGGCGTACATCAGCGTCGCACCCCACGATAGTTTGCGCCACATCAGTGGATACTCGAGAATCGGGCGTCCGAACTGCTTTCGTTCGGCGGCGTAGTCGCGCCCGATACACCACGCTTCTTTCGCGATGCCCAGCGCCGCCGCACCAATCTTGAAGCGCCCCAAGTTCAGCGTATACAGAGCGACATACGCCCCCTCACCCTCCTCGCCTAAACGATTCGACGCAGGCACTTGCGCACGGTCGAACACCACACGGCAGGTGGACGAGCCATGCAGCCCCAGTTTATGCTCCTCGCGCTCTACCAACAGTCCAGGACCGCGCTCCACTAAGAACGCTGTGAACCGCTCGCCGTCCACTTTAGCGAAGGTGACAAACAAATCGGCGAAACCCGCGTTGGTGATCCAGATTTTATTACCCGTGATGGCGTAAGCATCGCCTTTACGCTCGGCGCGGGTGCGCCCTGCTAAAGCATCGGAACCTGCCTCTGGCTCGGTGAGGGCGTATGCACCGATATACTCGCCTGAGGTGAGCTTGGGCAGGTAATGTTGTTGCTGCGCCTCTGTGCCGAACAGCAGCAGGGGCAGGCTGCCCACGCTGGTATGTACAGCGTGCGAGACCGCGAACGAGGGCTGTAGCGCGGTTTTTTCGGTAATCAGTGCGGAGGTGGTTTTGGGCAGTTCTAAGCCGCCGAACTCGGTGGGTACATCGATGCCCAGCAGCCCCAGCATCGCGGAGTCGATAAGAATCTCACGCATTTGGGTAGGCTCGCCGTGCTCGAGGCGTTTCACATAGGGCGCAACCTGCTCGCGCACAAACCGCTCGGTCGCCTCTGCCATTTGGCGCGATTCGGCGTCGAACTGCTCCGGCGTGAACATTTCAGCAGGCGTCTCGATGAGGAACGCCCCCGTATGGCGCATCGTCGCTTCCATACTATTAGGATACCTAACTCAAGAAGAATCGTATCGCCCCGTGCAAAAACCATAGTGAAATCAACATCACAAGGATTAGATTGAAGCGTCCCGGGTCGATACGCAGACTGCGCCCAGCGAAGAGGGCAAGCAGGCTATTGAGCGCGACGGCGAGGGCAGCAGCAATAATGAGAAAGCCTAACGGGTTCGCCCGCCAAGCCAATGCAAATTGTCCGTGTAAGATTGCGCTGACGCTGGTGGTCAGCCCGCAGGAAGGACAGGGACGCCCTGTGAGAAAGTGAATCGTGCATGGGGGTAGTCCGAGCTGCTGATGCGTGCCGTGCCCCTGCGCGTTCGGCGTGAGGTACAGTCCGATACTAAACATTAGTAGTACGCCCAGCAGCAAAAGCGCGTGGCTCCAGCGCGCCCAGCCCGACACTGGCACGAACTCCAGCCACTTCACACCCCGACTCGCGGCGCGAATCAATCCTCCCATAGCCGAATCATGATACTCCAATTCGTGCGTTCGCGGATAATCGCGCCGCGCAATTCTATCTGATTATTCGGTCGCCACGCCAGCGCAGCGTTGATGTAGCGTCCTGTATGTTCCGCCCGCAGGAATAGCTGATTCGTTAGTGGCGTATCGAACCCGATAAAGAAGCCCGGCATGCCGTTCCAGCCGAAGCCAAGATGCACACGCAGGTCGTGGTCTAAGGGCGTCTCGCCCAGCGCTGCGATACCATACGAGAACGCAAGATAGTAGCCCCTGCCGTGAGTCGTGCGGTCGAAAATGTCCGTCACGCCCACCGAGATGCCGGGTGCGTAGCCCGGAATTTCGGGGTACAGGCTGTATTGCAGCCCGTACACCTCAAGGCGATTGTCGAACCCTGTGCGTGCGCCCTGTACCTCAAGCAAGCCGCCGATGCGGAAGTTGACCAATACGCGCTCGCGTTCGGGCTTGGCTGTCAGAAAGCCCATCTCCAGCGTCAATCGCTCTGGATAGATGAGCCTGCCCGTGGGGATTTCAATGAGTCTATCGGCATGGGCAAAGTAAAGAGCCATCCATAGCGCAATGAGTAGAAGTGTCCTATGCATACCAGTAGGATACCGCCTATAGGTTCACCTTCGCCTCATACAGGATACGTGCTTGCTCATCAGGTAGGTCACGGTTGCGTTTATGCAGCACGCGCACGACAGCTTCGGTTGCGCCGTCGGGGACAGGCGCACGGATGACGCGCCGCTCGCCGGGCTTGAGGCGTGTGTCGTTGCCATCAATCGCTACATTATCCGCAAGCAGCGTCTGGTGCTTACCCACTTCCGACTCGCCCTTCATAAAGCGTGCCTCCACGATGGCGACCACGTATTCAGGTCCTGTGGGCACGGTATGCCCCACCCACACGCTCTCCAACTTGATTTGCAGGAAGTCGTCGCGCCGCTCGTGGGACATCTTGACGCCTTTTTGGAACATTTCGGGCGTTGCGCCTGCGAATTTGTGGATGCGGGCTTTGCGGGCGGGCAAGCCGTCGCCGGTGGCTATGGGACGCTCTACCACAGGCATATGGCAGTTCACGCAGCCGTTGGGGTCTTTGCCCCATTCGCTCTGCTTGTACCAGTCCACCGTACCAAAGATTTCGTGGCAGGTGGCGCACATATCTACAGTGCCAAACTTCTCGTTCTTAACGGTGGCGTGGGCATCGGTCTTTGTGCCCAGTGTGCCGTGATACGCGCCGTTCGCGTCCTGATGACAGCTGATGCAGTCGATTCCGTGAGCGCGTTCGGCGTCGCGCAAGTTCGGGTGTTCCTCGAAGCCTTTTACTAAAATCGGTTCGGGTGCGTGGCAGGGCAGGCACATACGTAGCGTGCGGTTGCGCGAGGTCTGCCCAAACGTCTCGCTTTCCCACGCAGCGGCGTGGCGCGATTCCGACCAGTCTTTCGCTTCGTTCGGATGACAGGTTTGGCAGTCGCCGCGCGTTTTGGGCAGTTCGGCGTGCGCGTCGGTAGGCTTATCTTGTACCGTGCGTGTCGCGCCCGCCAGCATTAGTGTCAGCGCGACCATCGAAACACTCCATCCCACAAGCGTATGCATAGCGGGGATTAGATTCGCCTGAATGGGAGTCGTTTCCTGCTAGTGATTGCGATTGTGCCCGGCGGGCGATTCGACTACGACAAGACTGTTCACCCACTGTTCGAGCCTGAGTGGGCAATCCCTGTGCAACGCCTCTTTGGGTAATGGCGAGATGCACCCTGCACCCCGCCCTGACATTACCCCTGAAGAGGCGGCTACTTACTGCGCTCGCACAGCCCGACATTGATTTCCAAATCGCCCATCTCAGTCTGTAGGGGCACGACGAGCGTTGGGATTTCCAGCGTGCTGATGCGCACGTTCGTGCCTCGTATGAGGCTGGGCGGCGAGAGGTTGCACTGGATGCCCAACGACGCCAGCTCGGTGAGCGCCGCGCCCGAAATCATGTTCCCCAATTCAGCAATCGCGCTGGCGGCTAACTCGTCGAAGGTGCGAATCGTTGTGCCCAGCATCTTGGAGGCGATTTTATCGGCGGTGAACACCGACATACCGATAATAATCTGACCCTCCAGCTGTCCCGTGACGCCCAGCACGATGTTGCACTGCTGTGAGGTGAAAATCCCCTTGCGCGCGCTGAGTTGTCCTTTTTGGGGCGTAACGCCGACCATCATCTGAAACACGTTAAACGCCGCACTGATAAACGGATTGATGTATTCTGCTTTCACGCTCGTTCCCCCTCCTTACGCCGCTTTTTGTACGGCTTCCAGGATGCGCTCTGGCTGGAACGGTTTCACGATGAAGTCCTTCGCGCCCGCCTGAATCGCCTCCACGACAATCTGCTTCTGCCCCATCGCGGTACACATCACCACCTTTGCGTTCGGGTCTTTGGAGCGGATAGCCTTGAGCGCCTCCAGCCCGTCCATCTCTGGCATGGTGATGTCCATAAATACCAGGTCCGGTTTGTGCTGTTCGTAGAGTTCGACCGCTTCGCGCCCGTTGGACGCCTCTGCGACGACTTCCAATCCGTTTTGGGTGAGGATGTTTTTCAGCGTCACGCGCATAAACAGCGCGTCGTCCGTAATCAAGATGCGTTTCGCCATCGTTGAACCTCCTGTCGTGGTTTTTGATAGAAAAACGCGCTGGGGTTTTCGAACCCGATTTGCGCGTAGTTGAAGATGCGCTCCGTGTTGCCCAAGAACAGGTAACCGCCTGGACGGAGCGATTTATGGAACTCCCGGAAGATGCGCTCCTTCGCTTCATCCGAGAAATAGATGATGACGTTCCTGCACGCGATGAGGTCGAACCCTTGCGGGTACGGGTCGGAGAGCAGGTTGTGCCGCTCGAACTTTAGGTAGCGTTTGAGCGCAGGGTCTGCCTCGTACAGAGTGCGCCCATTCTCTTGGAAGGCGCGGAAATATTTCTGTTTGTACTCAGCGGGCACGCTGCGCATATCGCTCTCGGCGAACACACCGCGCCGGGCGCGCTCCAGCACCTCTTGGTCGATGTCCGTGCCGATAATCTGGTGCGAGCGGTTCGGCGCGAGTTCGTGAACCAGTATTGCCAGACTGTACGCTTCCGCACCGTACGAGCTGCCCGCACTCCAGAGCTTCAAGTGCAAACTGCCTTTCAGCAAGTCGGGCAGCACCTGATTTTTCAGTATCTGGAACTGCTCTGGGTTGCGGAATAGCTCGGATACATTAATCGCCAGTCGGTCGATGAACTCGCGCAAGCGCGTTTCGTCCGACGCCAGATACGCAAAGTAGTCGGTGAACTTCCGATAGCCCGCCCGCTCCATCATGGTGTAGATACGGCGATAGGTCTGCTCAAACTTGTATTGGTCAAGGTCGAGCCCAGCGCGTTTTTTGAGCTGTTGCTTGAACTGCTCGAAGTCGCGCAAGAGTTCTGGCGTCTTGGAAATATTTATGCTGCCTGGTATTTGCTGCATAGTTCTTTCACCCCCTCGGTGATGGCTTCAGCGATTTGGTGGAGCGGCGCGACGCGCTTAATGCACCCGGTCTGGATGGCGGCGCGTGGCATGCCGAACACCACACAGCTGCTCTCGTCTTCGGCGATGGTGTAGGCACCCTTGGCGTGCAGGGCACGTAGTCCCGCTGCACCGTCGCTTCCCATGCCCGTGAGTATCGCCACGACAACTGCACCCTGATAGTTCTGCGCGAGCGAGAGCAACGCCACGTCCACCGCTGGACGTACGCCGTGCACGGGCGGGTCTTGGGTGAGGGTGAGCTTGCCTCCACGCTCCACCTTGAGATGTTTACCGCCCTGCGCAAGATAGGCAACACCAGATTGCAGCGTCTCACCGCCCTGCGCCTCGCGCACGGTAAACGCGCTGCTGCGGTCTAACCGCTCCGCCAACGAGCGCGTAAAGCCTTCTGGCATATGTTGAATCAGCAAAATCTTCGCGTGCAGCCCTGCTGGGAGATTGCTCATTACCACGTTCAAAGCACGTGGACCACCTGTGGACGCGCCAATCACCACCAGCGGAGCGTCTTGAGTCGGGCGTCCAATCAGCGGACTGGGTTTGGGCGGCGCAGGGGTAGCGCTCACCACCACTTGCGTGGGCGCAATCCGTGCTTTGGCGACCGCCTTCACCTTCTCGATAATCTGCGACGAGATTTTGTAGATGTCCAGCGATATGGAACCTGACGGCTTCGTCACGAAGTCAACTGCGCCCAAGTCCAGACACTTGAGTGTGACTTCAGCCCCTTCGGTGGTGAGGCTACTGAGCATCAGCACAGGCGTCGGCTGCTCCTGCATCAGTTTCTGGAGCATCGTCACGCCGTCCATTACCGGCATCTCCACATCGAGCGTGATGACGTCGGGCTTGAGTTGCCGCGCCATTTCCAGCCCTTCCTGCCCGTTGCGGGCTGCACCCACCACTTCAATCGCGGCGTCCTGATTCAGCAAGTCGCTAATCATCCGCCGCATGAACATCGAATCGTCCACCACCAGCACTCGGATTTTGCTCATAGTTGTCCCTCCCTCAGGCAGCTTTACGCTGGATTCCCAACGCCGCCGCTAAATCTCGTTCAACTGCCTCTGCTCCCACTGCACGCACTTTAATCCAGCCCGTTGCCACATCGAACTCAAACGATCGCCCTGTGTTGCCCCGCGTATGCTCGTACACAATCCCAATTCGCAGCTCTTTGAATAGACGATGCAATGTTTCCACATTCCGCTCGCCGATGCGCAATGCCTGGCTTCGGTTCCGAAACAGCTCGCCCCCGCCGATTAGCACCGCCCGCAGACGCGAGGCAGTGGTCGGCGAGGCGTCCAGCATGCGCAGCAGCACGGGCAGCGCGGTCGTGGCGTATTTGCCTGGCTGCTGGGCGGCGTCGTGGTCGTGTGCTTCGGGCAACATCACATGTGCCAGTACCGCGCTGTGGGTGCGGGGGTCGAACAGTAAAGTTCCTACGCACGATCCCAATCCTATACAGCCGATCACACCCCCACCGCGCGCTTGCACAATCTCACCCATGCCTGCTAACCTCACCTGTCCTTGCGCCATGCCTTACTCCTTCAAATGCCCAACACACTGAACAATTTCTCCAAATTGCCCGTTTCTGGCAGATATAAAAAGTAGCCCTTGAACTCGTGTTCCGGGGTTTTGAACGCTGTCTCGATGGCTAACAGTTCGCGATGCCCGTACAGAGCCTCCACCATAATCGAACTCAGCACGGCGTATGCCATGTCGGCGGCGAAGGCAGGCGGCTCCATCTGCAAGGTAAAGCCTGTCATCTGGCTAATCGCCTGCAGATAGTTGCCCAACATAATGTTGCTCACCTCGTTGATGACCGACTGATACAGTTCATTCAGCTCGTCTAAACCACTGGGCTGCATTTGAACCAGCATCTGCCACAGCACGCACGCGCTTGGCCAAGGAAACAGGAATGCGCCCTCACCAGGCCAATCACCGTTCACGCGCGAGACCGTGCCCACCACCAACGACTCGGGCATTTCGCACAGGCTGGGCAGCGTCGCGGTGTCCATTTGGTGGATGCGCGGCGCGTCTAAGGTGAACAGTACGCCCGTCAAGTCGGACAGGGCGGTTACTGCACCTCCCAAACCGATGTTGCCAATTTCGCGCAGTGCGTCGGTTCGCAGCTCGTTCAGTGCGGTCATCATAGCCACCTGCCATTCGATTTTTGCCATAGACATAGCCATGCGGTTATTGTAAGGATACGAGGTTTAAGGGAGAACCTAAGTTAGATAACTGAACATCCCTGCAAATGCCTTAATGCTGCCTTAACGGGGTGATAGGTATCCTTTTGTCATGCGACGGTTGTATGGTTGGTTATTGAGCAGTTTCGTGGGTTTGGGCTTCGCGGCATACCTTGTGCCTTCGCACTCCGATGCTCCACAGGGCACCTTAGAACTCAAACCGCGCGCGATAGTTCAACATAAACCTATTGACGAGATGAGCGGTATTGCGCGCAGCTCAACTTATGAAGGCGTTTACTGGGTGCATAACGATAGTGGCGACCGACCCCGTATCTTCCCCATCCGACTGGACGGTAGCGTTGTTATCCCGCCCTTCGTTTCGCGGCGCGACGCCTCCGACCGTGCGGAGGATCCTTCTATAGTGTATGAAGGGATACTAATAGAGGGCGCTGCGAACATCGACTGGGAGGATATTGCTACTGACGGGGATATGATTTACATCGCCGATGTGGGGAATAACAGCAACGCGCGGCGTGACCTGGCGGTGTATGCGGTGAAAGAGCCGAACCCTGAAGTCACTATACAAGCCCATGTACTCAAGCGTATTCCCGTTGCATATCCTGACCAGAAAGCATTCCCAGGCGATGTGTGGCATTTCGATTGCGAGGCGGTGTTTATGTTTCAGGGTAAGCTCTATTTTCTCACGAAACATCGTGCACCGCGTCAACTGGCGACGCCTGAAAACGGAACTAAACTCTACCGGCTGGATACCCAACATCTTGACCGCGTGAACGTGCTAACACTGGTAGATTCTCACAGCGACCTGGGCGGTTGGGTTACGGCTGCGGCGATGTCACCCAACGGGCGTGTCTTGGCTGTGCTGTGTCAAGCCCCGCAGCAGTCCATCTGGCTGTTCGAGCGCCCTGCCCGCGGTGATAAGTTCCTATCAGAGGGTAAAGCACGTCGCATCCCTATACGCAACGGAAAACAGTGCGAGGCAATTGAGTGGATCGACAACAAACAACTTGTGGTAACCAACGAGCAGCGTGAGCTGTTTATAGTGGATACGAATGCGCGATAGCATGGAGATTGATTGCAACGCAGTCATCCCGAAATGATTAGGGTGGCGCGTTGAGATAGCCCAACGCGCCGAGGAACTACTCAGAGTAGGCTTATTTTCGACGCCGACGCAGCGCAAATAGGCTCACTAAACCGCTGCCCAATGCCAGCATGTTGGCAGGCTCTGGCACTACCTCGAAGTTGTAGGTGGTATACTGCCCGTTAAATCCGAAAGTGATATTGTCCACTGCGCCGATGAATTGATTCCCTGTCGTGCCGAGCCAACCCGAACCGACGCCTGCGTTGATTGAGACAACGTGCCAGTTGCCGATATTGGTTTTCCAGTAGGTAACGTTACGACTGTACATGTCACTGGGCGGACTTGAGAGCAGCCAGGTCGCCCAGATGTTGTAGTTGTTGCCGACAATGTCATCCGTCACCCATGCGTTCGTTGGAGTGGTGAGACTGTTGTAGACTCGTTCGAACACGAGGTAGCCGCCTTGGGAAAAATCGGGGCTGATGACGGCCACCCGAATAACAGGATGGTACCAGCCATGTACTGTCGAACTGTTATCGCGATACCAGTCATAGCTCAGATGACTTAATTGACCAAATGTACCCAGGAATCCGCCTGGTCCGTAGTTCCCGGAAAACGGCGAGGGATTAACAAAAAACTCTATGTCCGCCTTTGCGCTACTCGAAGGTGTACGGAAGTAGACTGAACCGTTGCCGCTGCGTGCATAGTTGTTGCGGATGCCGACCTCGCCGTTGTTGCGCGTGTTGTTGTAGCGCCAGTTAGGATGTGTAAAGTCATAACCCTGACTGACGCTGGTGGGGTTGGTGAACAAATCACCCGGTGCAGGGTTCTGCGAGTAAACAATCGCAGTACTCTGAGCAAAGAGCGCAGCGCTCAAGGAAGCGACTCCAAGCGTAATAGCCAGTTTGAGTGTCTTCTGCATCATCAAGCCTCCCTATCAGTGTGTTATTTCAACACCACACATCTGTCGATATGTTAGACTCAAAATGTTAGACTCAAAGCGTGGTCTGATACGGGCATACAACCAGCACATCTCGCGCCAAAAAGAGCGTTTTTGGAACAAACTAATGGAAGTGCTGGTGCAAACTGGTAAATGGTGCAGGCTCTTGAGTGATAGCTACAGCATCACAAGTATCAGAAGAAACGCGTTTGCATCGCTGTCTGTGCCTGCTGCAGTAAGGTCTCTGGCGGCTCTGCCCCATTTAGAATAACGAACCTCTGTGGTTCGCGTGCTGCCTCTTGTAAGTAGCCCTCGCGGATGCGTTGGTGGAACTCTAGAGCCTCCGCCTCGAACCGATTGGGGGCTTCGGCGCGGGCAAGAGCAGTCTCGATAGGTATGTCAATCAGCAGTGTCAAGTCAGGTTGCAGACCATCCGTCGCGAGTGCGTTTAGACGACGGATGAGTTCTATCTCCAGCCCGCGTCCGTAGCCCTGATAGACCAGCGTGGAGTCGGCGTAGCGATCGCACAGCACCCAGACACCCTGCTCCAGTGCGGGCAGGATATGTTGCAGGGTGTGCTGGCGTCGGTCGGCTAAGAATAAAAATAACTCAGCGTAAGCATCCAGCATCTGATTGAGAATGACCGGGCGCAGCTGCTTGCCAAGTTCGCTGCCGCCAGGTTCGCGCGTGAGCAGCACTGCCCGGTTCTGCGTCTGCAACCACTGAGCAAGACGCTGAGCGAGGGTCGTTTTCCCCGCGCCTTCCACGCCCTCAAAGGTGATAAACGGCGCGCGGGGCATCAGTCCTCCCGTTCCGTATCGGTGTAGATGGGCAGGATGCGCACGCGGCGGTTCGGTTCCTCGCCCACGCTTTCGGAAAGCAGGCGGTACTTCTCCACCAGCTGGTGCTGCAGGCGGCGCAGGTAGCTGTTTTGCGGGGAGAGTTCATACGGCTCTGCCGCCGCCAGCACATACTCCACGCCCTCTTCGGCTTCACGTAGGGCGCGTTCTTCCGCCGACTCACCATTCTGGGGCTTGTGGAACAGGTCACGCAGTGCACTTACCAGCTGCGCATAGGTGTTGCTGCGCACGACAGCGATGGGCAAGTTGCGCTGCATTGCCTCGCGCACCTTCGGCGGGCGACGCTGGTAAGTGGAGTGTAGCACCACCACCGCGTCGGCGTCGGATACATCGCGCGCTACATAGGCGGGCAGGTGCAAATCGCGCAGTGCCTTCTCGAGGCGGCTGCGGCTCACGCCATAGGGGAACACACGCGAGGGCGTGGCGCGCTTCGTGTCGCCGCTGACCACCGCCGATGTGCGCACGGGCGCAGGCTCGTAATCCATCTCTTGCAGCGGTAGCTCGGCTTGCGTGGCACGTGGCGCAAGGTCGCTCCGCTGCACCACTTCAAACCCACCGCCGTCAGTCTGCACGCGAATCTCCGGACGGGGCGTCGTGCCGCGCAGCATACGGTCTACTGTCTGCGCCACATCCAGATGGATTGCCAGGCGGTGATAGTCCAGAATCTCAATCAGCACATCGAAGGTAGGCGGAGCTTTACGCTCCAGCACGGTTTTCTGCGTGCCGCGCCGACGCGCCTCTTCGTCCGACAGTGTTACGGTCTGGATACCACCCACCAAATCCGAGAGCGTCGGGTTCATCAGCAAGTTCTCTAGGGTCGTGCCGTGCGCCGTACCAATGAGTTGCACGCCTCGCTCGGCAATTGTACGGGCGGCGTACGCCTCCAGCTCTGTGCCGATTTCGTCAATGATAATCACTTCAGGCATGTGGTTCTCGACGGCTTCGATCATCACGGCATGCTGTAGGCTCGGTTCGGGCACTTGCATCCGCCGCGCGAAGCCGATGCCCGGATGGGGGATATCGCCGTCGCCCGCGATTTCGTTGGAGGTGTCCACCACTATCACGCGCTTGTCGTATTCATCGGCAAGTACGCGGGCGACCTCACGCAGCCGAGTGGTCTTGCCCACGCCCGGCTTGCCCAACATCAACACGCTTTTGCCAGAGGCAATGATGTCGTGGATAATGTCAATCGTGCCGTAAATCGCGCGTCCCACGCGACAGGTTAGCCCGACCACCTTACCCTGACGGTTGCGCATCGCCGAGATGCGGTGCAGCGTGCGCGGGATTCCCGCGCGATTGTCCTTGCCGAATTGACCGATGCGCTCAGCAACATATTGTAGATCGTACTCTTCCACCTGTACGTTTTCAAGTCGGATGGTGCGCTGCATGAACCGCGCCTCGGGCAGGCGTCCCAAATCCAGTACAACTTCCAAGAGCTGGTTGATATCCGGCTGTTCCTCCAGCCACTGACGGATAGCAGGGGGCAGCACTTCCAGCATTGCGTTCAGGTCGTCCGTAAAGCTCTGTTGCGTCGATGCGCTGATCACGGCGTCCGCGTTCGATTGGGTGTTCATTCGCTCTGGCATGTGTGCGATTAATTATACCTTTTCGGGCAGGTGGCGTAGGGTACACTTCGGGCGGTATGTCCCGCTATCGATGGCGCATTCGCGCAACGGACGACTCCGCTGCGCAACGCTTGGCACAAGAGCTGAACCTCAGCCTAACAACCGCGCGTCTGTTGGCGGGGCGTGGGTACGTGCAGCCTGAGGATGCCTACAGGTTTTTGAACCCGTCGCTGAACGATTTAGCAGACCCGCGCCTGATGCCCGATGTTGAGTGCGCGGTACGCCGCCTCGCGCTGGCAGTAGAGCGCAAGGAGCCGGTGCTGGTGTACGGCGACTACGACGCGGATGGAGTGACCTCTACCGCACTGTGGCTGACCACGCTGCGCAAGCTGGGCGTACCT
This sequence comes from uncultured Fimbriimonadales bacterium, assembly GCA_964451985.1. Taxonomy (GTDB): domain Bacteria; phylum Armatimonadota; class Fimbriimonadia; order Fimbriimonadales; family GBS-DC; genus GBS-DC. Next base: position 25,410 of record CAYVKB010000011.1, read on the forward strand.
GCTGAGCCGTACGTACCTCATCGTGAGCGCGAGGGCTACGATTTGCATCCTAACGCGATTGAGGCGGCGCGAGCCATCGGCGCACGGCTGGTGCTGACCTGCGACTGCGGTGTACGCGCCCACGACGCCGTGAACGCCCTGAACGCCGACGGGCTGGAGGTGATTATCACCGACCACCACGAACCGGGCGAGTTTTTGCCCAACGCACTTGCCGTAGTAAACCCTAAGCGCGCCGATTCGCAGTATCCGTTTCGAGAACTGAGTGGCGTGGGCGTATCGTTCCGCGTGGCAGAAGCGTTATTACGCGAGTGCAACCTGCCCCGCAAGGGTTTTTACAACACGATGCTGGACCTGGTCGCTATCGGCACGGTCGCTGATGTGATGCCACTGGTTGGCGAGAACCGAATCCTGGTGAAATACGGTTTGGAACTGCTCCATAGGACGCGCCGTGTGGGTCTGCAATCGCTCATGCGGGTCGCGCAGATTAGGAGCAAGCCGACATCGCGCGACGTGAGTCTTGCGCTCGGTCCGCGCCTGAACGCCGCCGGACGCCTCGAAGACGCCCGTCTCGCGCTCCAGATACTGATGGAAGAGGATCCGCTGGAAGCACAACGCATCGCCGAGCTGTTAGATCAGCACAATCGCGCTCGCCAACAGTTTCAAGAAGCAGCGGTTCAAGAAGCCATCGCACAAGTAGAAAGTGAGGGGCAGACGCAGCACCGCGCCCTGGTGGTGCATTCCCATAACTGGCATCACGGCATCGTGGGACTGGTGGCGGGTAAACTAATGAACCGCTACTATCGCCCTGCGATTGCCGTGACCATCGAGCCAGATACGGGGATTGCACGTGGCTCGATGCGCAGTATCCCTGAACTAAACCTGACTGAGCTGCTCGCCGCAATGAAGACGATTTGTATCAAGTGTGGCGGGCATGCGGCGGCAGGCGGGTTCGCCGTGCCCCTCGATCGGTTCGAGACCTTGAGCCGAACCATCCTCGAGTTCGCTAACCAGCGCCTCACCGACGAAGACCTAATCCCCGCGCTGGAGATTGACCAAGCTATCCCCGCGCATGCGGTTAATATGCGCTTGGTACAAGAACTCAGCCTGCTCGAGCCGTTCGGCAACGGCAACGAGCGCCCGCTATTTTTGTCGCGCGGTGTGGAGGTGGTAGGCAGCCGTACCAGCCACAACGGTAGGCATTTGTTCCTCAAAGTGCGCGGTGAGGGCAGTATCGTGCACGATGCGGTGCTGTGGGACGGTGGCGACTACCCTATCGAACCGGGCACAACGCTCGCCCTCGTGTTCGAGCCTGAAGAAGATACTTACAACGGCTATGGCTCTGTGCGTTGGGTAATTAAAGATTTTGAGGAACAAGAATAGCCACTCAATCCGCCGAATTGCGGGCAAATTCTCGGTAAGTTTAGCAGGAATCGCGTTCAGGATAGGGTAAATTAGGCGCAACGCAGGCTTGAACGCCTGTGAATCCATCTTTAGGAGGGAGGCATTATGCAATTCTACAGCGTGAAAGAGCGCAAGACGGTCGAGGTACCTGACGATCAGGTGAAGACCCAGAAGTACGAGCGCACGACCTCTTCGGGCAAGAAGCAGGTGCGCTACGCCCTGAAAGCCGAATACAACGGACAGAAGCTCACGAAGTTCGTTGACGAGGCAACCTATAAGAAGTTCGGCGGTAAGTAGGGGCATCACTCTGGCGAGACCCCCTGCTGGACACAGGGGGTTTCATAGTTAGTTTAACTCGGAAGGCTACCCTGAGAGTGATTTTCTTCGTGTGGTTTTTGTGGAAAGCACGCCCCTGTACCTGCCACGCAAGCCTTACAGTGGCGTGCCCCTACAAAATCCAGTCTCTATGTGCACCTTCTGACTGTCCCCACCATACCAGCACGAGCAGGCGAGGTTCCGCCGAGCCTGTGTAGCCCCCCCTATGGAGGGCGAGGCTCCTGCCGAGCCGTTCTCAGAAGCCACACCTTTTTGGAGGGCGAGGCTCCGCCGAGCCTGTTGCAGCACCCCCCTATGGAGGGCGAGGCTCCGCCGAGCCTGTTGCAACACCCCCCCTTGGAGGGCGAGGCTCCTGCCGAGCCGTCAGGGTGTCAACTTGCAGGCTGTCGCATACGTGAATGGATGGCTCGGCAGGAGCCTTGCCCTCCGAGTGGCTTGCCTATACGATTTACAGGTGCATCAATACACAGTGAATCTCGAGGTAGGAGTGCTGAACGAAAACGACCTCCTGAAGGGCGAGCCGATTCTGCTCGGTTTTGAGGTGCGCGTGGGGGAGCTGTTTGTGGAGTGAGCGCATGGTACACTTTAACCCGTGAGTACGACCATGCTGCCCGAGCCGACGCTGCCGCCGATTATCCAGCGTGTATGGCTCGATGAGCGCAAAATCAAACGCAAAGTACGGCAAATCGCACGACAGATAGACCGCGATTACGAGGGGCTGACACCCCATCTGGTCACGGTAATGAAGGGCGGGCTGTTCTTCCTGACCGACCTCGCCCGTGCACTTACCATCCCCCACACGCTGGACTTTTTAGCCATCACCAGCTACGGCTCGCACTCCCAATCGGGCGAAGTGCGCATCACAAAAGACTTGGACGAGCCAATCGCGGGCAGACACGTGATTATCGTGGAAGATATTCTGGACACGGGGCTGACGCTCTCCTACATCTACAAAAATCTGGAGCGACGCAAGCCTGCGAGCTTGAAAGTGTGCGTGTTTTTAGACCGCCCCTATCGCAGACTAATTGACATCCCTATTGCCTACAAAGGGTTCGATGCGCCTGATGAGTTTCTGGTGGGCTACGGGCTGGACTGGCGGCAGCAGTATCGGAGCTTGCCATATGTGGGGATTATCAAACCGGAAGTGTTTCGGGCGGAGATGAACGGATGATGCGTATTCGTTCCAGTGCGCTTGTCTGGGTTGTGATGCTTGCGATAGTGGCGTTGTTCACGGCGTCGCTGGTGGCGGCGTATCAAATCAGTGGCGGCGGGGCAGTAACGGGCGCGAACAAACCTGCCATTCCGCCCGATTACTTGGTGCTGGACTCGGCAGACTTGGTGATTGAGGGATGTATCGCGCCGTTGCCGTCGGGCGAGCAAGAGGTGCGCCTGAAACTTCACAACACTGCGCTGTCCGCCCTGCGCGATATTAAGATGGAAGTGCTGCTCGGTGGCAAGCCGCCCAAAGCCCCCGCTTCGCCCATTCAGATTCGCCGTTTCCCGCGTCGTCAGCAGCCTGAAGTGCGCCTGCTGTTCGACAAGACCAACAACCCCGAGCTTACCGTGCGCGTGCGGTATCAGTGGGGCTTGATGGGTTCCGGTGCAGGCGCAGCGGAGGGAAGTAAGCGGCTTATGCCGTGTGCAGCAAACCCCTCACTGTAGTGCCCGACTCAGCTCCTCTGCTGTATAACCGAAACGTCCGCTGCAGGCGAGGCGTTGCCCCGCGGCACCGTGCTTCCATACGCCCAGCGCGCTTGCCTGCAGGGGCGACAACCCCTGCGCCAGTAAGCCCGCAATTGCACCCGTCAGCACATCGCCTGAACCGCCCGTACCCAAGCTCGGCTCAGCGAACGGCGCAAGCCATAGCCCCTCCTCGCTGGCAATCACGGTGTATGCGCCCTTCAGCACGCAGGTCGCCCGATACCGCTCGCGAATCAACTCCGCACTGCTGTAGCGGTCGGACTGAATCTGATGGGTCTCAATTTTCAAGAGGCGTGCAGCTTCGCCAGGATGGGGCGTGAGTACCGTATGTGCAGGTAGAAGCGTGTCTGCGCCCAGCCGTGCCAGCCAGTTTAGCCCGTCGGCGTCGATAACCAACGGGCGTTCCAGTGCACACCACGCCGCCAGCAACTCCAGCACTGCCTTCTCTGTCGCTTCGTGCTGACCCAAGCCGGGTCCGAGGGCAAGCACGCTGAATCTCTGCAACCGCTCCGCAAGCCACTGCGCACCTTTTGGGGTCAGTACGCCTGCGTCGTCGTCGGGCAGGGGCAAGGTCATCACTTCAGGGAAGAAACTGGCGACGGGTGGCTGAATGCGGGCAGGCGTGGCGACGGTTGCCAACCCTGCGCCCACGCGCAACGCCGAAATCGCCGCCAGCGCGGGCGCACCTGCCATGCCCACGCAACCCCCTATCACCAATACATGCCCCCGATGCCCCTTGTGCGCATCAGGCGTGTAATGTGGCGTGAGCGCAAACATATCCGACTCGGTCAGCAGTCGCGCGATGCAGTCAGGGTTTGCCAGACGCTTGGGGGGAATGCCTATCGGCGCGATTGCCCAGTTGCCCACGCAACGCACGCCATCGTTCTGGAAAAAACCCGCCTTGGGCAACGCCATCGATACGGTATAAGCAGCGTGAATGGCGATGCCGTGCGACTCGCCTGTATCCGCGTCCAGCCCCGACGGGATGTCCACTGCTACGACGGGGCGTCCGCTGCGGTTCACAGCATCAATTAGGCTGTAAAGCGGCTCGCCCACTGCGCCCCGCGCGCCGATGCCCAGCAGTGCGTCAATCAGCAAGTCCTCGTCGCGGAACAGCGCATGATCGGGTGCTTCGGGAATGGGCAGCGCGGGGATGCCATACGCCTGAATCATGCGCCACTGAGTGGCGGCATCACCCTTGAACTCCTCTGGAGCACACGCCAACCACAAATGCACCTTCGCACCCGCCTCGTATAAATAGCGGGCAACGACCATGCCGTCACCGCCGTTATTGCCCTTGCCCACTAGTACAGCGACCTTCTTGTTCGCTAACGGCGTGAACCACTCGGCAACACGCTGAAACACGCCATAACCCGCCCGCTCCATCAACACCAGTGACGGGATGCCATCTTGCTCAATTGCTGCGCGGTCTAAAGCACGCATCTGCTCGGCAGAGACTATTGGAATACCTTGCATCTATAATCAGCGCTCCTCCAAGCGTTTTGTAGCAGAAAAATCGCTCAAATCTGCTGAACTGCCATACACAACAGCTGGCAATCCATTGTTGAATTTTCTCAGCCTGGAACAGGCAGTCAAAGTCAACGTGTTCGGTACCTTTCATGCAGACAGGCGCACGGTTGCCCAAGCGTCTCACATATCGTCGGCAAGTTCACCAATCGAGCAGGCATGCGCTATTACACCTAAAGTTGGTCAATCTGCTGCGCCAGCTCGAAGTCTTTCTCGGTCAGCCCGCCCGCCGAGTGTGTGCTGAGGCGTAGGGTCACCTGCTTGTAGCGAATCTCGATGTCGGGATGATGGTCGGCGCGTTCCGCCAGCAGCGCAACCTGCACTACGAAGCCTATCGCCTCGCGGAAGTTGCGAAAAGTGAAGGTACGCGCAATCTCGATGCCCTCGCGTGTCCAGTGCGGCACGCGCTCCAGATAAGTCGCCGTCTCTGCCTCAGGAATACGTTGCATAGAATCGCCTCCTTCGTAGTTCTGTGGTCTACGCTACACGCGGCGTAGTGCACCCCGAATCGCGTCCAGGCAAGCGCGCAGGTCGGGTAGTGGGTCGTCAGGGTTTTCCTCGTACTCCAACGCGAGGCAGCCCTTGAAGCCTGTGCGCCGCAATGTTCGCAGGAAGCCCACCAAGTCCAGATCGCCTTGCCCCAGTATCGTGTAGCGCGTGCGGTCTTTCACATCCTTGAGATGCACCGCGTGCACGCGCTTGCCGAAGCGCTGCACAGCTTCCACGGGGTTTTCGCCCGACCGCAGGAAGTGGGCAGTATCCACGCACGCACCTATCCATTCAGGCTGCCCACGCATAGCGTCTTCCACCGTGCGGATAGTGTCGTAGCGTGTGTTGGGACCGTGGTTGTGGATGGCGATAGGGATTTTGAACTCTTCACACAGGCGGGCGAGGTAGCGAAAGCTTTCAGGCGCGGGATCGGCGGTAATCACGGGAATGCCCATTGCTTTGGCAAACTCAAAAATAGTGCGGGCGGCTTTCTCATCCGTGCCGAAGCTCACTACACCATATGCCAGCACGCGCACGCCCGACTTGGCGACCGTGTCTTTCAACTCACCCCATTTATCCGGGGAGCTGAAATACGGTAGATGTGCCATGAACGCCTCGATCGCGTCCAAGCCGAGCGAGCGGGTGGCTTGCAGCATCGCCTCCAGCCCCATCTTGCGCATCGAGTAGCTCTGCACGCCCATCTGAAACGGGGCGTACGGGTTCCGTTGCCGTCGCTGTGGGAACATGGAAACCCTATTCGCTGTACAAGGTGGGGTTCCTGCTAACTGTTCCCTAAGCCCCCAGAGACATCGCGAACACGCCCCTACTTTCTTTGACAACCCTTGCGAAAAAGAAGCCTTGACGCTGTGTCGAAGTTCCTTGACAATCCTCAAGCCGTATGGTATAATATTGTTTGCGAGGCGGAGGGTTGCCTGAGTGGTCGAAAGGGGCCGCCTGCTAAGCGGTTGTAGGGAGGTTATGCTCCCTACCCTGGGTTCGAATCCCAGACCCTCCGCCAGACATCTTTACTGGACAATGAGAGACTCCGCACGGTATGCCTGGTGGCTGCTGATTTTCTTATTCACTCTCCTGATTGCAGGCAACACCTTCATCTTTTGGACGCTGTTTCGTGCCCCCGACGTTCAGGGTCTTAGTAGCGGCAACCAGCGGATGGGCGTGGAGTTTCAAGCGCGGTATGCGCTGGCAGTGGAGCAACTTGGGCTGGGCAAGCTAGTGTCGAGGCAGGTCGTAGAGGCGGCGCTCACGAGCCTTGACGATGCCTACGCGCCCTACGAGGCTGCCCTGTACCGAGCGATTTTAGAAAGCACATTTGAAGCGGGCGACCCGCGAAAGACTCTGCAAAAGCTGCCCGATTTGCCTTCCGAAAGCCTATCGCCGACTGAGCGACGCTGGCAGGCGATGCGATGGCAGGAACTCTTCAGCCAGCCGCTCAAGCCTGAGCGAGTATCGGGAGTCTTAGATACGCTACCTGATGCGCCTTCGCCATTTGCGGGCGAGTTGCTCAAACTTGCACTGTACCAACGCGCTGGCGACACAACGCAGGCGAACGCGTTGCGCGAATCGCTTGGGCGCGCGGCGCTGCGATTAGTTATCACGCTTGGCGCGGTGTTCAGTACGGTGGGCTTGGCGGGACTAATGGGCTTGATGGTGCTTTTGTGGTATGTTGCCACGCGCCCACCACTGCCCCGCCGCCCCGCGCCCGACGAATCGCCCTTTGTGTACGACCCACTGCTGTGGGCGCTGGTGATTTTTCTACTGGTGCTACTAAACGCGCCGACGATTAACCTTCTGTTGGGAGACCTGCAGATGAACGCCTCAAACACAATCTACCTGCTGGCGGTGCTGTTGCCGCTGATGTTTCTGGCGTCGCTGCGTGTTCAGCCCGACGCGCTGGGTCAGATTCAGTGGTTCACAGGCAGTTGGTGGAAGCAGGTGGGCATCGGACTGATGGGCTACGCAGCGTATGTACCGTTTCTGGGCGCGCTGCTGTTGCTGACCCTCTTTGTCGCCCCTGCCCTGCCCGCCGAGCAGACCAATCCCATCGGCGAGCGCGTAACCGAGAGCAAAACCACTTTGCAGTGGCTTTGGACTTTCGCGCAGGTGGCGGTGCTTGCGCCCGTTATAGAAGAGTTCGTATTTCGCGGTGTGCTTTTCAAGGTGCTATGGCAGCGCACGGGGCAAGTGTGGCTCAGCGCGCTCGTGAGTGGCTATCTGTTTGCCGCAATACACCCGCAGTTTCTGGGAGGCATCTTTCCCATCACCATGCTGGGCACGATATTGGCGTTGGTGTACGCGCACACACGCTCACTGCTGCCGTGTATCATTATTCACGCAATTAATAATAGTCTAATCACGCTGATGCTGTGGAGCGTGGCGGGGTAGTTTTGGGGTATAATACCTGCGCTATGAAACCCGGTAGTATCGTTGCGCTTGTGTTGGTACTTGCGGGGATTGCGTTCACCGTGCGGGCGTTCGTCACGAACACCAGCCCCTATGTAAAAGTGAACCAGCTCGAAACGCGCGGGCAAAGCGTACACCTTCCCCTCACCCCTATCCACGACACCGCCCAGTTTGACATCAAAACGATGACGCTTACCTTCATAGGCAAAGATGAAACGGGGCAAGTGAAGGTGGTATACCCCAAAGGCAAGCCGAACAACTTCGAAGCCGCCACGCAGGTCGTTGCGATTGGCAGTTATAAGGACGGCGTGTTCCACGCAGAGGACATGCTGGTCAAGTGCCCCAGCAAGTATCAGGGCGAGACGCAGACAGCGCAAAAATAACCGTTGTTGTCAAAGCACGGAAATTCCTGTCCGTGCTACAGAGAGAAGGCTATGTTATCAGGCTATATTGCTGTATGGACAGGCGTGTTGCTCCTGCTTGCCTCGGCGATGCTGTACTTACTGAGTGGCAAGCGGGCGAGCCTCACGCGCTGGGCGCGTGGGGCGTTCGTTGGAGCGTTCGGGGCGATTGTCGTCGCGCAAGGATTGCTCATGTACGCGCTATTGACAGGGCGCTACGACCTCCAGTATGTGTTCAGTTTCAGCGAGGAGTCGCTCACGCCACTGTTCAAGATAGCTAGCTCTTGGGCTGGTCAAGAGGGCAGCTTCTTGCTGTGGGCATTATGGACGGGGATTTATGGGCTAATCCTGATGCGCACAGCAGGTGGCTATGAGCGTTGGGCGATGACCGTATACGGTGGCGTGCTGCTGTTGTTGATGAGTATCCTGGCGTTCCAGAGTCCGTTCGCCCCACTGGCGAAACCGGATCCTGCCCCAGTCGTGTGGCCCCCGCAAGACGGCTTTGGCTTGAACCCTGTTTTGGAAAACCCATGGATGAAAATCCACCCGCCAATAATCTTCGCGGGTTTTGCGGCGCTGACGGTTCCGTTTGCCTACGCGATTGCTGCGCTGTGGCGCAACGAGTACAACGAGTTCGCTGTGCGCGTGCGCCCCTGGGCAATCTACTCGGCGACGATGCTGGGCTTTGGCTTGGCGCTGGGTGGCTACTGGGCGTACGAAACGCTCGGCTGGGGTGGCTTCTGGGCATGGGACCCTGTTGAGAACAGCTCCTACTTCCCGTGGCTGTTTATGGCGGCAGGGCTGCACGGCGTGATGCTGCAAATCAATCGCGGGCGGATGGTACGCTGGAATCCACTGTTGCTTGCGCTGCCGTTTCTGCTATTCATGTACGGCACGTTTCTCACCCGCAGCGGCGCGCTCGCAGAGGTCTCTGTGCATTCGTTCGTGAACATGGAGTCCAACGCACTGAAAATTCTCATCGGCATGCTGGGAGGCGGCTGGCTATTGACGCTGGGGCTGTGGATTTTCCGCTATCGGCAGATGCCGCTGCCTGCACGTGATAGGACCAAAGGCTTCTCACGCGAGGCGGCGGTGCGCTGGGGTGTAGTGCTGCTCTCTATTTCCGCACTGATTAGCCTAATAGGAACCTCGTGGCCCCTGATTACGAAAGCCATTGGCAACCAGATGGAAGCCCTCAAGCCAGAGTTCTACAATCAGGTGCACATCCCGTGGATTGTGATTACGGCAGTGGTGCTGGCGGCTGCACCGATGCTCACCTGGCGCGGGATGAGCTTAGACCAGATGCTGGAGCGCCTCACCAAGAGTTGGCTGGCGGCAGTGGCGACGGGCTTCGTGCTGTTCTTTTTGGGCTTCCGTGAACCGATAACGCTGTTGATTTGCACACTGGTCGCCTTCACCACCTATGCCAACTTTGGGGCTATCTGGCGGCGGTGGCGCACCTCGCGACTGACGCTGGGCGGATTCATTACGCACGTGGGGCTGGCACTGGCGATTTTGGGTCTAATCCTCTCCTACGGCTACGAGCGCAAAGAGCGCGTGGTGATTATGCAAGGGCAAGATACCTTCGCGATGGGCTACAAGTGGCGCTACTTAGGCATGACGGGCAACGAGAAGTTCCCCGGCGACCCACTTGCCGACAAATTCAATCGCGTGCGCATTGAGATAGCCTCGCACGACGAAAAGTTCATCGTGGAGCCGCGCTTCTACCAGGACCAGCGGCGTCAGGAGAGCAACAACGTGGTGTGGCCCGCTATCATCCGCTGGTGGGATCACGATTTGTATGTGTCGTTCTTCGCCCCACCGCAGGTAGATGCCAGCCCGCTCACGCTTTCGCTGCACGAGAAAGAGAAAGGCACCGTCGACAAGTACACAATTGAGTTTCTGGGCTTCCAAACGGGCGGGCAAATGGGCGGCGAGGGCTTCCGAGCGATTGCCAAAGCCCGCGTGAGCCATCCCGATTGGAAGCAGCCTGTAGAGGTGGAGCCTTTCCGCATCATCACGGGTGGGGGTGTGGTGCCCATTCCTGTACCCTTGCCCGACGGCGCGCAGATTCTGGTGGGCGCGATGGATGTGAACCAGCGGCTGGTGCAGTTCCAGCTGGTGATGGTGCCGGGCAAGCCCGAAACCGCGCCCCGCTGGGTAATCCCACTGGAGGTGTATTACAAACCGTTCACGATTCTGGTGTGGCTGGGTCCGCCGCTGACGCTGATTGGTGGGCTGCTGGCGACTTTACGCCGTGCGCGCGATGTCCGGTTCGGAGTGGCGCGTACGACACCGGAGTCGTTCCCTGCGCCCAAGCCGCGGGCGGTCAGACCGCGCGGGCGCAAGCCACGACGCCTGAAAGAGCCAGCAATTGCCCACTCAGAGCAGACCCTTAAGTAGAACTGGGCGACCTGTTTCGAATACGAAAATATTCTGTACAGCAGCAGGGTACGCACGCCCTGCTGCTTTTAGTATCGATGGCTGCGGGCATCGCAATTCATCAGCGCACACCTGACGACGACGCATTCGCGAAGCCTCCAACTGGTATAATCCCCTCATCAGGAGGCGACGATGTACGGCTACGTAATCGGCGTGGATGTGGGGACAGGCAGCGCACGGGCGGGGCTGTTCGATATACATGGGAAACGGCTTGCAATCGCGTCGGAACCGATTCAGATTCACCGCCCGCAGCCCGAATACGCCGAACAGTCTTCGGAAGACATCTGGCGTGCTGTGTGCAAGGTAGTGCGCCAAGTGGTCAGCGAAGCGCGCGTGCAGCCTGGATCGGTGCTGGGCATCGGCTACGACGCCACCTGCTCGCTGGTTGCTCTGGACGAGAATGACCAGCCCCTCAGCATCTCGCCCACAGGCGACGCGCAGTGGAACATCATCATGTGGATGGACCATCGCGCGATTGCCGAGACTGAGCAGGCAAATGCAGGGGACTACGAGGCGTTGCGCTACTCAGGGGGCGCGCTCTCGCCTGAAATGGAACCGCCCAAACTCGCGTGGCTGCGTCACCACATGCCCAAAACCTTTGCACGCGCAAGCAAGTTTCTCGACCTCGCCGACTTTCTGGTCTACCGCAGCACGGGCAATAATCTGCGCAGCGAATGCACGATGGGCTGCAAATGGACATACCTGCCTGCCGAGAAACGTTGGGACATGCGCCTGCTGCAAGACCTGGGCATCGAGTCGATTCTGGAGCGGGGGCGTGCAGGCGAGGCGATTTTACCGTTGGGCAGCGCGGCGGGCAATCTCACGCCTCAAGCCGCCAGCGAGTTGGGACTCTCCACAACCACGAAAGTTGCGATAGGCATCGTGGACGCACATGCAGGCACTATCGGGCTACTCGGCGCAACATGGGCGGGACAAAGCCAGCCTGATTTGAATGCGCTGGAACGCTCCGTCGCGCTGATTGCGGGCACTTCCTCTTGCCTGATGGCGCTTTCACAGGTGCCGCGCTTCGTACAAGGCGTGTGGGGACCTTATTACGGCGCGGTGTTGCCCACGATGTGGATGAACGAGGGCGGGCAGTCAGCAGCGGGTGCGCTGATTGACTATACGCTCGAACACCATCGCCAATATCCCGCGCTGGAGCTGAGAGCCGAGCGCGAGGGCGTCTCTGTTTACGAAGCTGCGAACCGCTTTGTCGACCAGCTCGCGCACGACTTGCCCTACCCTGCACTGCTCACGCGCCACCTACACGTGCTGCCCGACCATTACGGCAACCGCGCACCCTACGCCGACCCGCACGCCCGCGGCGTGGTGGACGGGCTCACGCTGGATACAAGTCTGAATGCGCTCGCCCTGCTGTATTACGCCACGCTGCAGGCGTTGGCATACAATATTCGCGATGTACTACGCGCCATGAACGAAGCGGGCTACGAGACCAACGCAATTTATGTGACGGGCGGCAGCGCAAAAAACCGCTACTGGCTGCGCGAGACCGCCGACATCACGGGCTGTCGCGTGATTGTGAACCGCGAACCCGAAGCTGTGCTGCTGGGCAGTGCGATTTTGGGCGCCGTGGCGGCAGGTGTATACCCGGACATCCCCCACGCGATGCACGCCATGACCGCACCCGACATAGTCATCGAACCCAACCCTGCCACCGCCGAGTACCACGCTCTGAAGTTCGAGCTGTTCCGCGAGTTGTACCAGCAACACAAAGCGCGCCGCGAGCGGATGGAGCAGCTCGGATGATTTGCCCACAATAGCACTGCCTACCGCCCTCGGGTATCCTATCTTTCGGTGAACGCCCGATGTCGCAAGCCGCTTTGACCCAGCAATCTGATGAGCGCCCGTCTCGCTTCAAGTTCAGCCGTGAGGCGTATGAACAGATGGCACGCCTGGGGCTGTTCGAAGGTAGGCGCGTGGAGCTTATTGAGGGGGAGATTATCGAGATGTCGCCTATCGGACCGAAACACTTTGCCTCCAGTAATAAGACACAACGGCTCTTCACTGCATTGTACGGTAGCACCTATTTAGTGCGTTATCCGGGACCGCTGACGCTCGGCGCGAGCGAACCTGAGCCTGACATCGCCGTGGTGGAGGGTGACGACGAAACCTACGCCGACCACCACCCCACAACCGCTTTGCTTGTGGTGGAGTTCTCGGACACCAGCCTTGAGTACGATCGCCGCGAAAAGCTAAGCCTCTACGCTAAAGCAGGCATCCCCGAGTACTGGATTGTGAACCTGCAGACGAACACGCTGGAGGCATATCGCGAACCCATCCCTGACGCGGAGCTGCCCTTCGGCTACGGCTACCGCGTGCGGATGCTGTTGAACGCGCACGAGCAAATCGCTCCCCTCTTTGCGCCTGACCAGCCAGTCGCCGTGCGCGAGATGATTGTCGAAGCGAAGCGCAAAACGCCATAGCAGTGAGCCAAACCCATTTTCGAACAGCGAGTCAAAATTCAAGGTATAATAAGTGCGTCGCCATCGTGGGTCGGATTCTCAACGCTGCTTGGAATGACAGTGAAGTTGAGTGGCGAATCGCCATGTCATTCCGAGCCGCAGGCAAGGAAACGACGCTACTGCGGGCGAACCTGATACAGGAGGCAACCGATGAGAGAAATTACTTTGCGTGGAGGCGAGTTTCTGCTGAAAGCGGTGGAGCCGTCGACGGTGTTCACCCCCGAAGATTTCAGCTCCGAAGACCTTGCATTAGCCCAAGCCGCTGAGGAGTTTGTACGCGGTGAGGTGCAGTCCCGCAACGAAGCCATCGAGCATCAGGAGGAAGGGCTGACCGTAAGCCTGCTCAAGAAAGCCGGGCAACTTGGGCTGCTGGGCGCAGACCTACCTGAAGCGTTCGGCGGGCTGAACCTGCCCAAGACCACCAGCACCCTGATTGCTGAGAAGATGAGTCTGCAGGCGTCGTTTGCCGTCTCGTGGGGTGCGCATGTAGGCATCGGCACGCTACCGATTCTATTCTTTGGCACGCCTGAGCAGAAACAAAAGTATCTGCCCAAGCTCGCCACTGGCGAGATGATTGCTGCCTTCTCGCTTAGTGAGGCGAACTGCGGTTCCGATCCCCTTTCTGCTCGCACGAAAGCTACCCTCTCGCCTGACGGTAAGTACTACCTGCTTAACGGCGAGAAGATGTGGACAACCAACGCAGGCTGGGCAGACCTGTTTATCGTGTTTGCCAAAATCGACGGCGAGAAGTTCACGGCGTTTATCGTGGAGCGCAATTTCCCCGGCGTGTCGGTTGGGCGCGAGGAGCATAAGCTCGGCATCAAAGGCTCCAGCACGCGCCGCGTGATTCTCGATAACGCCCAGGTGCCCGTTGAAAATGTGCTGCACGAGATTGGCAAGGGGCATCATGTGGCATTCGGCGTGCTGAATATCGGACGGTTCAAGCTTGCAGCTGCTGCGCTCGGCGGTGCCAAGGAATCCCTCACTATCGCCACGCGCTACGCCAAAGACCGCCAGCAGTTCGGGCAACCCATCGCCAACTTCGGCATGATAAAGCACAAGCTTGGGGAGATGGCGATTCAGCTCTACGCGCTGGAAAGCACCGTGTACCGCACGGCAGGCATGCTTGAAGAGGTGACGCACGGCATCGACCCACTCGCACCCGACGCCAACGCGCAGTATCGCGAGGCGGACGAGGAGTACCCCGTGGAATGCGCCATCCTGAAGGTGTTCGGCTCGGAGGTGCTGGACTATGTGGCAGACGAGACCATGCAGATTCACGGTGGTTTCGGCTACACGGAGGAGTTCCCCGCTGCGCAGATTTATCGCGACAGCCGTATCAACCGCATCTTCGAGGGCACAAACGAGATCAACCGCCTGCTGATGCTGGATCAGCTGATGCGCCGTGCGTTCAAGGGCAAGCTACCAGGCTTGATGGAGTCGATTGGCGCAATTCGTGCGGAGCTAAACACCCCGCAGATGCCTACGCCCGACCCCATCGACCCGCTGGAGGCGATTGAACGCTACATCGCGAACGCGAAGAAGGCGATTCTCGCCGTCGCCGGCATGGCAGCCGAGCAGGTCGGCACGGAGCTGGAGGAGAAGCAGGAGATTGTGGGGCATTTAGCCGACTGCTTGATTCAGCTCTACGCGATGGAGAGCGCGTACCTGCGCACGCGCAAGCTGCAGCAGAAAGGCTACGACATCACGCTGCCGCTCGCGATGACTCGCGTGTTCGCCTACGACGCGATGGACGCTATTGAGGCGCATGCCCGACGCGCCATCCACAGCTTCGCCGAAGGCGACATGGCGCAGATACTGCTGACCGCGCTTAAGCGCTTCATGCGTCGCACGACCGAGCCGAACACGATGGCGCTACGCCGTCAGGTCGCGGAGTACGTACTGCAACACGAGCGCACATGGACAACCACAGGCGCAGCGCGGGAGATGGTGGGCGTGTGAGAAACACACAGGTACGACGGCGTCCATGCCGTCGTACCTAATTCGTTGCCTGCACTTGCTCGACCACGCCGTCCCTGCACACGAACGCCTGAAACTTTTCGGGCTGTGTGGCAGCTAAGCCGAAGTCGCCGTCAGCGCGGATAGCGATTACAGCGCACTGATGGGCAGCCACGTTGGGCAGGCGGCGCAGCATAAACTCCACCGTGCGCTGGCAAGCGCGTTGCGCCGTGTCGCCTGTGCGCATCGCTTCCACCACGCGGCTCGCCATCGCGAACCGCCAGATTTCCTCACCGACGCCAGTGCAAACCGCCGCTCCTGCCTCATTATCGGCATACAGCCCTGCCCCTATAATCGGCGAATCGCCCACCCTGCCAGGCATCTTCCATGCCAGTCCGCTGGTCGTGCAGGCGACTACCAAATGCCCTGCATTCCAGCCTAACACGCCGACTGTGTCGTGCGAGTCGGCAGGCTGTTGAGCGTGCCAGTTCTGGCTCACACGTACATCTTCGGGGTCGTTGCTGCGCACGATGGAGACCTCCTGGGGCGCACTGCGCTGCTCGCGCCACTGCTGCCAGCGACGTAGCGACTCGGCAGTGAGTAGCTGCTGCGGTTCGTAGCCCTGCTGCAGGGCAAATCGGAACGCACCCTCGCCGGTTAGCATGAGGTGAGGCGTGCGTTCCATCACCGCACGCGCCAGATAAACAACGGGCATAATCTTACGCACGCTCGCTACTGCGCCTGCACGCAGCTGCGCACCTTCCATCACGGCAGCGTCCAGCTCCACCTCGCCGTCGCGGTTCGGCAAGCCGCCGTAGCCCACCGACATCACCGTTGGGTCGCGCTCCACCGCCGCCGCGCCTTCCACCACCGCATCCAGCAGCCGTGCCGCCGAGTCGCCCTTAAGCGACTCCTCCCAACGCCGATACGCTGCCTCTACACCGATACGCCCAAACCACCAAGTTGCTGCAAAAAGCGTTTGCACAGGATTTGAGTTCGCTCTACAGGCAAACGTTCCTGTCAGTCAGCTCTACGCAGTCCACTAATGAAGATACTGAGTACCGAGCGCCCAGCCCCAATGAGCCGTCTAACGAAGCTCCACGTATTTCAAGAGCGTTTTTTCCTTGAACCTACTTCCCACATGGCGCATTCGGCGGCTGGTTGTTGAACAGGCGGTCATACGCCATCACCAGCACCTGCTCGCTGCGCTCCCAGCTGAGGCAGTCCAAGAACCGTTGACGCCCATACTGGCTCATGCGGCGGCGGCGTTCCTCGTCCTGAAGTAGTTCGAGAATCGTGTCGCCAAACGATTCAGGGCGGTCGTCGGGGGGCGAAATGAGTGCTTCCTGCGCCGACCACTGATTCTCGATACTGCGCGTGGCGACAATCGGCTTGCCCACTGCCATAAACTCGATAATCTTGTTCATCGTCGAGCGGGCGGTGTAGGTGTTGTCCGGGTCGCTGGCGACGCCGACATCGGCGGTGCTAAGGTAGCGTAATAACAGGTCACGCTCGCGCACGAAGCCTGTGAAAGTGATATAGTCTTCCAAGTTTAGCTCGCGCGAAAGTTGCTTCACCTGCTCCAGACAATCGCCCGAGCCGACCGCCAGGAAATGCACATCCGTGTAGCCGCGCGTATGCACGATATGATGCGCTGCCTCCACAAAAATATCCGTGCCGTCCTGCGGTCCCATAATGCCCAAATAGCACACTAGATGCTTTTTGCCCTTTTTGAGGCTGGGGTCCGGCTCGACAGGCGTAAACTCGGAGGCGCGCGGACCGCTGCGGACAATCACAATCTTTTCTGGGTCGGCTTTCCCGCGCTCTAAAGCGTTCTGACGGTACGATTCGTTCATCTCGATAATCATATCCGCTAGATGGTACGACCAGCGCTCGAACAACACCTGCAGGTAATAGAACATACCGCGTTTCTTGAAGCGTACTTCATACAGCTCGGGGCACAAATCACGATGCTCGTACACAAACTTTTTGCCACGCGCCTTGTAGTAGAGTCCAAGTGACCAGAAGATGTCGAGCGGGTTGCCTACATGGACCACGTCAAAGCCCTGTTCGCGCTCCACGCGCTTGCTGAGCCTGAAGGTGTGCCACAGGCAGTAGAGCGCTTCCCGCACAAAGTTGCTCACACTGTGGGTAGGAGGCAGCATGGGGTAGCGGTATAGGTGGACGCCCTCTATGCAGCAGTATTCGGGATCTTCGGGTGGACGAGGTGAGATGACCGAGACGTGATAGCCCGCACGACGCAACGAGGTCCCCACCTGCCACATGCGGCGGTCGTGCGGCACGGGCAGGTTCTCCAGCACCAGCAGCACCTTGCGCGGTTTTTCCTCGAGCGCTGCAACACGCTCCATCTCATTGTCTTTCAACATACCAGTTCCTGCGCGAATGGTTGGGGTGTCGGAGTTAGCCCCATTAGCTGGCACACGCGCTCGGCGTGCGCCCGTATGGAATACCGCTCCGCTGTACGGCGCGCCTCGTGGCTCAGCCGCTCCCGATTACGATAAGTGCGTTCCATCAAGTCGGCTAACTGTTCGGCGTCGCGCTCGGTCAGTACATAGCCGTTCTCGTCGTCATGCACAACGGCAGGCATGCCTCCCACGTTCGTGACGACAGCTGGCACACCGCACGCCATCGCCTCCAGCAACGCGGTAGGCAAGCCCTCCCACAGTGAGGTCATCACAAATACATCCGCTCGATGATAATATGGCAAAATCGCTTCACGCGGTAGCAAGCCCGGCATCCTAACCGAATCTAAGACTCGATATTGCTCAATTGCGTTGCACACTTGGGCTTCCACAGGGTTAAAATCGTGTGAGCCGCCCACAATCGTCAGTACAGCGTTGGGATAGCGATCTCGGAACCGTGCGAAGCCCGCAATCAGCAAGTCCAACCCTTTGGAGGCATCCAGCCTGCCCACAAACAGAATCTGCGGCGCACCCTGACTACGCTCAGCGGGCGGGGTGTACTCGTCGATTTCGATGCCTAAGGGCGTGTAGTGAATTTTCTCCGCGTGCAGCGGGAACTTGTTCGTATAATACTCATAATCGGCGGGACTGATAGTGAACACGCCCTGCGCACGGGCAATCACACGCGCTTCCATCCGCGCAAACCATGCTCGAAACGCCCGCCAGCGGAACAGTGGGTGCGACTTCCACTGCTCAAAGAACGCCGACTGCCCGTGTGTGTTGAAAAACAGGGGCACATCGTCTTGCATAAACGCCAACCCATGTTCGGCGCGCTGGATGTAAATCGCCGCACCCATCCGCAGAAACTCCGCTTTCTGACGCTTCAGTGCGTTCAGAAACTTGAAGTTGAGCGGTATCCTGGAACGCCGCTGCTTCTCATCATCGACGTGCAGGAGGGGTAGGAACGGACGCTCCACATCTTTGAGTTTCACGGTTGTCCACCGACGCAAGGGCATGGTGGGGTCGGTAGTGACGCCGACGCAGTAGAGTTCGACAGGCGCGTAGCGGCTGAAGTTCTTCGTGTACTCCAGCACGCCGCCCATCGGATACTCGGCGAAGTCCCCTGCGTATGCCAGTACGAGTTTTCGCATCGTCGTTCCTATTTGCCGTGTCTCCAGCCCAGCAGGTTGTCGTAGCACTCGATTAGCTTTTCTCGACTATGTTCCCAGCTGAGGCACTCCAAGAACCGTTTACGACCTAACTCGCTCATCTGTGCCCGTTGATCGGGTTGGCTCAACAGGTCAATAATCGCCTGTCCGAAGGCTTTCTCGTCATTGTTCGGAATGTAGACCGCTGCGTCCTGTGCCGAGAAGCGCGACTCTTTCAGATCGAACGATACAATCGGTAGCCCCACTGCCATGTATTCGATGACTTTATTCATCGTGGAGACATCATTAAGGGGGTTTTGGGGGTCGGGCGCGAGCGCAATATCGGCAGTGCTGAAATAGCGCAGCAGGTCAGCGTCGGAAATGCGCCCAGTGAACTCTACAAACTCAGTCAGATTCAGGTCGTTGGAAAGTTGCACAAGGTCGGGGTACATATCCCCCCCGCCGATGAGCGCGAAGTGGCAATCGCGATAGCCGTAGGTGTGAACCACATGGCTAATCGCGCGCAGCAGGTAGTCCACACCGTCCTGTGTACCCATCACGCCTAAGTAGACGCCCAGATATTTGCGCCCACGCTTGAGCGACGGGTCTGGCTCCACGCGTTGGAAGCGGCTGGCTAAGGGTCCGCTGCGCACAATCGTGATTCGGTCGGGCGGTATGCCGCCGCGCTCCATCGCCACACGCCGATACGACTCGTTGGTGGCAATCACAGCGTCTGCGGTGCGGTAGGTTTGCTTCTCTAGCCACAGCAGCCCCTTGTAGAAAAACCCCCGTCGGTTAAAGCGCGACTCGTACAGCTCCGGGCACAAATCGTGCTGATCGAACACGAACTTCACGCCTTTGCGCTTGTAGTGGCGCCCAATCAGCCAGAAGGTGTCGGGCGGATTGCAGGTCTGAATCACATCGAATCCCCGCTCTTTCCACACGCGCCGTGTGAGTCGCCAAGTGTGCAACCAGCAGTAGGAGAACTCACGCAGGAAGCTCATCACGCTTTTGGTGGGCGGAGGTAGCGGATAGCGATACAGATGTACCCCCTCCAGCTCCATATATTCTGGTTCCTCGTGTGGGCGCGGTGAGATAACCGAGACCTCGTAGCCCGCCTCAGTGAGCGCGAGCGACTCCTGCCACACACGCCTGTCCATCGGTACAGGCAAGTTCTCCACGAGAATCAGTACTCTCCCCTTCAGTTTACCAGTACAATCCGACATAGGTTCCTCGCAACTCATCAGGTGTCAGTGCGCGGGCGAGGTCGACGATGACCTGGTTGGGGCGATGCTCTGCAAGTATCGCCTCGCGGTCTGCAGAACTGAGATGTCCAATCACCAACACTTCGGCGTGCTGAATCACTTCCCGTGCATCCTCGCGCAGGATTTCGCGGATATGCGGGATTTCCCGCTCAATATAGGCTTTATTCGACCCATGCAGCGCCGCATAAGACACGTTCGGATCGTGAATCAGCAGTCGATAGCCCTTGCCAATTAGCTGCTCAGCAAGCTCGACCAGTGGGCTTTCACGCAGGTCGTCAGTGCCCGGCTTGAACGACAGTCCGAACAGTCCGACTTTACGCTTACGCAAGCGCACCAGCAACCTCACCACCTCTTCAATCTGATGGCGATTGCTGGGCAGGATAGCTTCCAGCATCGGCAGCGCCACATCGTTCGTGCGGGCACGGTAGGTGAGCGCACGTAAATCCTTAGGCAAACACGAGCCGCCGAACGCGAAGCCCGGCGTAAGGTACTTCGGCGAGATATTCAACTTTGTATCGGCGCAGAACACGCGCATCACCTCATGGCTGTCCACGCCCTCTGCTTTGCACAGCATGCCCAGCTCGTTGGCAAAGGTAATTTTGAGCGCGTGGAAGGCGTTGCAAGCGTACTTAATCATCTCGGCGGTACGGATGGAAACCAAAAATAGTTGCGCCTTAACATTCTCATACAGTGCAGCAACGGTTTCGGCATCCGATTCGCGCAGCGCCCCCACGACTGTAAACGGCGGGTCGTAAAAGTCAGCAATCGCTGTGCCCTCTCGGAGAAATTCAGGGTTCACGGCAAGTCCGAAGCCTTCATTCACGCGCTTGCCCGATGCCTCCTCCAGCACAGGCAGTACCACCTCCTCCGCCGTACCGGGCAAAATCGTACTGCGGATGACCACGATGTGATAGCCTTGCTTGGTAATCAGCGCCTCGCCAATCTGCTGCGCCACCCGCTCTAAGTATTCCGTGCGCAGGTCGCCGTTCTCCTTGCTGGGCGTGCCCACGCACAGGAGGGAAATATCCGTATTGTGAACGGCTTCGATCGCGTCGTCAGTTACGGTTAACCGCCCCGACTGCACGGCGTGTTGCAAATAGGGTTCGAGGTCTTTCTCCACGATGGGGGCTTTGCCCTGACGGATGAGGTCGAGTTTGTAGGGGTCTATGTCGACGCCGATGACCGTATGTCCTTCGCGAGCGAAACACGCCGCCGACACCGCTCCAACATAGCCTAGTCCAAAGATGCTCACTCGCATAAACGCCGCCGTTTGGTTTGTTCCATACTCCGCTATATTATAGCCTATGCGGAGTGTGAATGCAAGTGTAGCGTGAATTTTCAAACCGCCGCTGCGTCGGGCAGCCCGATTATCGTTGGCTCTGCAAACAATAGCCGCAGCATGATTCGGAACCGAAGGCGGCGGGCATGATGCAGGGACGCCCGCCTGCTGGAACGCAACCCTGCATGAAGGCAAACCGTTCGGCATTCGAGATGTTCCACATCCACACGCTGAGGTTGTCCGCAGGTGGCATACGCTAACGATTAAGGCGTTCAACACCGCTGGCATGACATCGAGCACACAGAAGGTGAACGTCAAGCAATTGTAGCGCCGGCGGGGACGCAGACGCTACGGGGGATGCGTCGGCGGCGAGGACGCTGACGCTACGCTGTGGGTGGGTTTCGTCGGCGAGGACGCCGACGCTACGGGGGATG
>CAYVKB010000012.1:0-15796 GCA_964451985.1 uncultured Fimbriimonadales bacterium
CACGCCCCTACAGAGAAGTATTACGCTGCGTACCCTGCGCCAAACCTGTAGGGGCGCGTCCGCGACGCGCCCTCCGCGAAGCGGACGATTGTACGGGGGAAGGGTTTATTAGCACCCCTGCCCAAAGTTGAACAGCACCGCCAGCAGGTCGGCGTCGTCCACCACGCCGTCGCAGTTGGCGTCGGCGGGGTTGCTGCCCGTTGCGCCAAAGTTGAACAGCACCGCCAACAGGTCAGCGTCGTCGATGCAGCCGTCGCCGTTCACATCCGTGTTGCCGAACCGTACGATGTGCACACGCACACGGTCTGTCAGATACTGCACCTCGAACTGCACACACGACAGGGTCTCGGCGTCCACTTCAGTCGCCCGAAACGCGCCCGTGCGGTTCCAACTGCTGCTGGGGTTGCGCACGATGATATCGAACCGGTCGCCCACGCGCGGCACATACCCGTTGCGCCCTTTCAAGCGCAGGATTCCGTTGAGGTGAATCGAGCCTCCAGTTTGAGTGAAGTGCAGCTGGTCGTACTGGGGGTTGGCGGGGTCGGTATTGTTAGTGCCTGCGATGTCCACCTCAAACACGCCATCCGCGCCCATCGTCAGATTGCCGCGGAACGTGAGAATGCCCAGCGGACTGAGGGCGGGTTCATCGGGGTCGTCGATGCCCGGCGCGAGGGTTCCAGGATTGCTGGGGTTTTGCGGGTCGGCGGTGATGGTCAGCACGCCGCTGAAGAGATTGAGCTGCCCTGCGCCCGTGAGTGAACCGCCCGTCAGCAGGTAGGAGGTAGCGCGCAACTCGCGATTGCGACGCACCCGCGTCTCGCCGTCGGTCTGGGTGTATGCTGCCATCCAGATACTGCCGTCTCTCAGGTCGATAAGACCAGCGTTCCGCGCGGGTATGTCGATGCTGGAGACGGCACTGGCGACGGTGCGCAGCGAGCCGTTGTTCTCGAATAGGTTATTGGACGCGCTGGAGGCGTTGCGAAAGCCTGCGAAACTCACCAGCATCGTTGCGCCCGCCGCGTTGCGCAGGGTAGCGTTGTCAAAGTAAAATCGAATTGTTGCTTAGCTCCATCACGCTGGCGTTAGTCAGCGTTCCCTTGAGCGTCACCGTGGAGTTGCTATCAAGACGCATCCGCCCTGTATTTCGAAAGCCCACGCTGCCACCATCGAGTGTGCCCCGCCACCACTGAAGCCCATTGCCTGTGAAGTTCAACTCCACAGAGGTTGCGCCAGTGGCAGCGAACGTGGAGCCTTGTAAGGCGAACTCACCCTGCACCACGCCCGTGTGACGCCCTGCCAGCGAGTGTGTGACATTAGTACGCATACGTTGGGCGTGCGTTGGCTGCAATCTGCCAGTGCGTATCAATAAAGGTCTGTCCCACCTCGAGATCCAGATTGCAGTTAGTCTCAAGGTTCCACACGACCCGTTCATGCACGCCCGGTCCAGCAAGTCGCAGGTCGCCGCCGTTGGGTTCGATCACAACAGTCGCGTCCCGCTGCAACATCGGCGCGCCAATCCAGTATACAAACGTCCCAACTTTACGAAGCGTGCCGTAGTTCTCCAGCAAGTTCGTGGTGTTCGCAGCGGCGGTGATATTGCCGCCAAAAAATTGCATCGTTCTGCCTGCGGGGTTGCGCAGCACGCCGTTGCTGAAATGGATGGAGCCAGTAACCTCCAGCGCGCCTTCGTTCAGGAAAAGGCAGCTGAGCGTTGTGGTGTCGCCGCCCTCGAACCGCGTTGTGCCGCGATTGGTAATCACACCGGGCGCGTTCGTCGCGGGATCCTGCAGGGCGAGCGTGGGACCGGTCATGCCAAAAACTGCTCCTTCGGCGACAAGGATGCTGCGTACATTCACGGCACGGTACCGGAGCTTGGCATCTGCACCCGACAGAAAGCGGACATCATCCCCCACGCCTGGGAAAGCCAGCCCATCCGGTCTACACGAAACCTGACCCCAGTTGTTGTAGTGGAAGATTCTATAAGGGGTTGAGGAACACACCCCACCCGTGCAGACTGTAAACCATTCGCGTTGCCCGCCGATGGGGCACTGCGGCTGCCAAATCCAGGTGGTTTGCGCGTACACGGAAACCATCATCAGCAAGCTAAAGAGCGCGAGTACCCCGCGCGTCGAGGCGATTACGCCTAGCCCAAAAACCTGTAGTTCTTCATTTTTTTCTCCCGAGCTCGCATGTTGCGAAGTTTGGGGCATAGTATACCCAAGTTGCTACCCTGCCGAGATTCCTCGCCTTCAGCTCGGAATAACAAGTTCATTTTCGCGAAAACTGCTCTGTCATTCCGAGCGGAGCGAGGAATCGCATGACGATACATCTTTACATTTGGAGGACTTACTCCCAAACGGGTACACTATAGACTGAGGGAGATAACGATGAACTTTTTTGACAATCCGTTCTCTACAACGGCTATCGCGGTTATCCTGTTCGTGATTGTGGTCTTACGGGCTGCGCTGCGCGTGCTGCCTGAATGGGAGCGCGCCGTTGTGTTGCGACTCGGACGGTTCCAGGCGGTGAAGGGACCCGGAATCATTTTCCTGATTCCGATTATCGATACGGCTCGGATTGTGGATACGCGCATCGTAACCATGAACGTGCCTCGCCAAGAGGCGATTACCAGCGATAACGTATCGGTGAGTGTGGACGCGGTGGTGCTGTTCAAAGTGATGGATCCGCGCGATGCCGTCGTGCAGATTACCGACTACATTCAAACCGCCAGCCTGATTGCGCAGACGACCTTGCGCAGCGTGATTGGTCAGGCGGAGCTGGACGACCTGCTGGCGCGGCGCGAAAAGATTAATCAGCAACTCCAGTCCATCATCGACGAGCAAACTGAGGCGTTCGGCGTGAAAGTGACGAATGTGGAGGTGCGCGATGTGATTCTGCCCGAGGAAATGAAGCGTGCGTTGGCGCGTCAGGCAGAAAGCGAGCGCGAACGACGCGCCAAAATCATCGCCGCCGAGGGCGAGTACCAAGCCGCCGAGAAGTTGGTGCAAGCCGCGCAAATGATTGCTCAGCAGCCCTCCGCGCTGCAACTGCGCTACCTGCAAACGCTGGCGGAAATCACCGGGGAGCGCAATACGACAGTGGTGTTTCCGATCCCGATGGACTTGATTCGTCCGCTGATGGACGGCGCATTGCAGTACAACTCGCCCCAAACACCGTCTAAATCCTGAGTGTCAGGAGGTATAGAATGAGCGTTGTGATTAGCGACGAAATGCTACGCGCTGCTCAGCTCGACGAGGCGGAGTTCCGAGTCGAGTTAGCTATTTGGTTATACCAGCAGCAACGGTTATCGCTGGGACAAGCAATCGAGTGGTCGGGAGTGGATCGTCTGGAGTTCCAGCAACGCTTGCGCGAGCGCGATATTGCTATCCACTATGATGAGGCGGATTTGGGACAGGATTTGCAGGCGATTACGGACTTGAGGACACGATGACGGTTGTATCCAACACTTCGCCTATCACGAACTTAGCGCGAATAGGACACCTTTGGATCCTTCAGCGGTTATATGTCGAGATTCACATCCCAACAGCCGTTCAGCACGAACTCAGGAAAGGCATAGAACTGCGTCGCCATCCCTCTGACTTCTTCGAGACAAATTCGTGGATTAAGGTACAGCCTGCTTCAAACAAAGAACTTGTCCAGAGCCTGCCAATTCGCTTGGGTGGGGAGAAGCGGAATGCATCGCGTTGGGCGTTGAGCTGCAAGCGAACCTCATAGTTATCGACGAGAGACGTGGCAGTCGCCTTGCCCGACAGATGGGATTGCGTTCCACTGGGACGCTGGGCGTAGTAATCGATGCAAAACATCAAGGGATTATCGACACGGTTCGCCCAGTGGTAGACCTTTTGCGCGAACAGGCGAACTTTTGGTTAAGCGATGCTGTTTATGAAGCGTTCCTTCAATCAGCAGGAGAATGATAGGTGCGTCGAAATTAATCGAGGGCGCATTGCAGTACAACTCGCCCCAAACACCGTCTAAATCCTGAGCAGACTGCTTGATACGCGGGAACCTTCGATGTGCTATAATTTGCCATATAGCACAGGCTATCATTCACACTTTTTAACGAGGAGCGAACTATGAACTGGGAGCAAGCCTACCGTGAGCTGTTGAAGCAGTATAACCAAGTAAAAACGGAGTATGAGCGCGCCATCCAGCGCATACAGGAGCTGGAGAACCAGCCTCGCAACGGCGCGCCCACTGCAGCGAAAACGCCTGATGTGGTCGCCACTGATGTCGCCAGTCCTGCCAACTACGAGGCAACGCTCAAACGCCTCGTGAAGCAAATCGGCGCGATTCTGCAGGCGGAGAAGGTCGTATTTATGCTGCACGACTCCGAAGAGGGCGAATTGCGCGCCTACCCGCCTGCCTATGGCATGACCGACGAGGAAATCCGACTGCTGCGCATTCGTGCTACGCAGGGCGTTTCGGGCGAGGTGTTCCGCGAGGGCAAAGCAATCATCGTCCATGACGCCCTCACCGACCCGCGTACGACCAAAGAGCATGTGGCGATGCTCCACATTCGCAACCTCGTGTGCGTGCCACTGATTCTGGAAAAGCGTGACGAGGAGAACCGCGTGATCGACCGCCAGACGATTGGCGTGATTCACGCATTCAACAAGCAGCGCGGTGGGCATTTTATTGACGAGGACGTGCGCCTGCTGGAGCGTATGGCGCGCAACGCCGCCGCTGTCATCGCAGGTATGCGCCTGTACCAAGCCATCCTCGAAGAGAAAGAGGAGCTGGTACACACCATCGAAAGCCTGCGCGCTGGACTAATTCTGGTGCATCACAACGGGCGCATTAACCAGATGAACGCCGCCGCACGGCGTGTCTTCGGATTGGGACCTGATGTGCTGGGCAAAAACTATGCGGAGATTATCACCAACGAAACTGTACGCCAGATGATTCGCGCCGCCCTCGAAGAAGAAAGAGAGGGCGAACTGGTGGAAGTGACCGTACAGATTGACAACAAAGAGCATATCTATCAAGTGCAGAACGCCATCGTGCGTGGGGAAGACCAGAAGCCGATGGGTACGGTGATGATTTTCAACGACATTACCGACATCCGCAATCTGGAGCGCATGAAGTCAGCGTTCGTGGCGACCGTCTCGCACGAGCTGCGTACGCCACTCACGGCAATCAAGGGCTTCGTCTCCACGCTGCTGATGGACTCCGACGACGCATTCCCGCCCGAAGAGCGACGCGAGTTCTACTCGATCATCGACCAAGAGACCGACCGCCTCACCCGTCTGATTAACGACCTGCTAAACATCGCGCGTATCGAGGCGGGCGAGTCGCTCAAGCCCGTGTACAAACAGGTTGACTTCTACCGCCTGTCGCAGAAAGTGGTAATGATTCAACGGCAAGCTACTAATCGGCACACGATTATCCATGATGTGCCTGAAGACTTGCCCAAAATCGTCGCCGACGAGGATAAGGTCGACCAGATTCTCACCAATCTGCTCAGCAACGCGATTAAGTACTCGCCCAATGGTGGCGAGATTCGCGTGAAGGCTTGGGAGGAAGACGCTGACCACATCGTGTTCTATGTGTCCGACCAAGGCATGGGCATCCCCAAAGAGCATCTGACGAAGGTGTTCGAGAAGTTCCACCGCGTGGACAACACCGACACACGCAAGCAGTACGGCACGGGCTTGGGGCTGTATCTGGTGAAGCACTTGGTGGAGGCGATCCACGGCGGTGAGATTTGGGTGGAGAGCGAGGTGGGCGTTGGCTCCACCTTCTATGTGCGCCTGCCCAAGATTCCGCCCGCTGTGAGAGAAGGCAAAGAGCAGGTTGAAAAATGACCGCCCTGCGCGTGCTGATTACGCAGGAGCCTGATGCAACCGATCTGCCCCTGCCGAGCTATCAGACCGACGGCTCGGCGGGGGTCGACTTATACGCCGCTGTTTCCGAATCACTCACTTTACAGCCGGGTGAGCGTGCGCTGGTGCGCACAGGCATCCGCATCGCGTTGCCGCCGGGCTACGAGGCGCAGGTGCGCCCCCGTAGCGGGTTGGCAATTCGGCACGGCATCGGCATGGTGAACGCGCCTGGCACCATCGATAGCGACTATCGCGGCGAGATACAGGTGATTCTGATTAACTTAGGACAGGAACCGTTTACCATCCGCAGGGGCGAACGCATCGCACAGATGGTCGTTTCCCCCATCATGCGCGTGGAGTGGGAACCTGTGAGCAATCTTCCCCCGACCCAGCGCGGCGAGAGCGGCTTTGGGCACACGGGGCGATAACTCAGCGGAGTAGCAACTCCTGTGCTTACTCATACTGTTTGAGCATCTGCTCCGCCTCGGCGCGTGTGACCAACACCTGACGGGGTTTCGCGCCGTCGAGAGGACCCACGATGCCACGTCGCTCCATCAGGTCCAACAGGCGCGCCGCGCGCCCGTAGCCAATTTTGAACCGCCGCTGCAGCATGGAGGTGGACGCCTGCCCGTGCGAGACCACCAGGCGCACGGCAGCGGGGTAAAGTTCGTCTTCCTCATCGTCGTCATCAAAGTCGCCTGCGGTGGACGAGTCGAACTCCATCGGGTTCAGCAGGTACACAGGCGATTCTTGGGCGCGCCAGAAGTCGGTAATCGCCTCGATTTCGGGTTCCGTGATGAAGCAGCCCTGAATGCGTGTGGGCTTGGAGGCGTCGATGGGCAGATACAGCATATCGCCGCGCCCCAGCAGTCGCTCCGCGCCCACCATGTCCAAAATCGTGCGGCTGTCCACCTGACTAGAGACCGCGAACGCGATTCGGCTGGCGATGTTGGCTTTGATGGTGCCAGTGATGACATCTACTGACGGACGCTGTGTGGCAATCACGAGGTGGATACCTGTAGCACGGGCGAGTTGCGCCAGCCGCGCGATGGAGGTCTCCACTTCCGAGGCGGCTTGCATCATCAGGTCTGCCAGCTCGTCGATAATCACCACCACATAGGGCAGGCGTTCGTCTTCGGGGGCGCGCTCGTTGTAGCCCTGAATGTTGCGCACACCTGTATTCGCGAACAGGTCGTAGCGCCTGTCCATCTCTTTCAGCACGGCTCGGAGTGCACCTGCTGCGAGTTTCACATCGCGCACCACCGGGCACATTAAGTGCGGAATGCCGTCGAACGGGGTCAGCTCCACACGCTTGGGGTCGATCATCACGAAGCGCAGCTCACGCGGGGTGGCGCGGAACAGTAAGCAGGTAATCAACGATAACAGGCACATGCTTTTGCCGGAGTTCGTCGCGCCACCGATAAGCAGGTGAGGCATGCGCGTCAGGTCGGCATACTTGGGCGTACCCGCCACATCTTTGCCCAGTGCGAAGGTCAGCAGGCTGGGCGCGTTCCAGAACTCGGCGTTCTCCATAACCTCGCGCAGGGCGACGATTTGGGGCTGGTCGTTGGGGACTTCCACACCAATCGCGCTCTTACCTGGAATGGGGGCTTCCACACGCACGGCAATTGCCGCCAGCGACATCGCAAGGTTATCCGCAAGGTTCACCACACGGTTGACCTTGATGCCTGGCGCAAGCTGGATTTCGTAGCGCGTAACGGTGGGACCGTGCGCCACCTCCGCCACGTTCGCCTCGATGCCAAAGTCTTGCAGCGTCTCTTCCAGTTTGGCGATTTTCTCTTTAATTTCGGCTTGGTTGCGCTTAGGCGGGTTCGGCGACTCTTTGAGCAGCGAAAGCGGAGGCAGGGTATAGCTGCCCGATGCGCTGGGGGCAGGGAGGGTTTCTTTACGAGCCTCGCGTCTGTCGGTGGGTTTTTCGTGGGTAGGCTCAGACTCACCCGGCGCGGCGATAGCAGCGGGTTGGGGTTTCGCTGCGCCGTTATTGCGCGGGTTGTCCACAATCGTGGGACGTTCAGTGGAGCGTTGAGAGCGCGAGTCGGGTTTGCGTTTCACACTTACGACAGCTTTGGAGGCGGTTTCAGAGGCGGCAGATGCGACGGCTTTCGTGGCGGTAGCAGTCCCACGCCAACCCATCCAGAGCGCTTTGCCCAGTCCGCGCAGGGCCTGCGCCAGCGGCAGGTTGAACAGCATCAGTAGTCCCAGAACCAGAAACACCCCCAGCACCACGCCGCGCCCTTGCCCTAATGCCAGTGTCAGCAGGTAGCCAATCACCGCGCCGAAGTAGCCACCCGTCGCACGCAGCGCATCGGCATGGAACCAGTTGCCCGATTCGTGGGGTTTTGCCATCCAGCCCAGCAGCGTGAGGAACACAATTACGCCACCACCAATCACTTCAGGCAACGCCAGTTTGCCATAACCAAAAGCCAGTGCGCCCGCTGCCAGCCACAATACCACAGGCAACAAAAACGCGCCGTTGCCGAACAGTAACTTCAGCCCGTCGCGCAGGGCGGCACCCGCTGCACCGCTGTTGGGCACAGTCAGGCTCACCAGCCCAACCAACCCCATCAGCACCAGCATCAGCGCGATGCGGTCGTAGAACTGCTGCGGACGCTCTTTGGGCGGTTCAGGAATCCTGCGCCCGTTGGTTTTGCGTTTGCTGCTGCTCCGCTTCGAACTCGGCATGCTCTCACCCAGCGGTTGCGCTAAGCATAACGCCCCGCACAACCGATTGTACCCGATAGGATACCTGATGTAGTAATCAAAATTCTACTCTTCCAG
Organism: uncultured Fimbriimonadales bacterium; assembly: GCA_964451985.1. Taxonomy (GTDB): domain Bacteria; phylum Armatimonadota; class Fimbriimonadia; order Fimbriimonadales; family GBS-DC; genus GBS-DC. The sequence goes on from CAYVKB010000012.1 coordinate 8,643, forward strand.
CTCGTCTGCAAACCACTGAGCGAAGGGTGCGTTCACACTGGCGAGAGGCAACTCACCTATGAATTGCGTGTAATCGATGTGCGCTTTTACTACTTGCTCGATGGTGTCGCGCATTCCAGAACGTGCTTTTACAATCAGCACGATTTCTGGCTCCTGCTGAATCTCACCCTGCCACAGATAGGCGCAGGTGATGGGGAACCAGTTCGTGCAGACGGCGATTTTCTGGCGTAGCAGGGCGTGCGCCACCGCCTGCGCCTCGTCCACGCTGCTGAAAGTCAGATAGTAGAGCGCTATCGCCTCACGCGCCATAGGTATACAGTTCACGACGGAGCCTAAGCCTCCTGCAGCCAGCGTTGGTAGATAGTCTCGATGAGTTCAATATCCCGAAGGGCATCGCGGCTCGGTGTGCGGAAGGGCGCGCCCGTATGAAGGCACTCGATGAAATGGCGTGCCTCACGCTCATACGACCAGCTCCAGTTATCGGGTGAGAACAGACGCCGATGCTCCATGCCGTCATCAGTAATGCAGACTTCGACCTGCGCGGAAGTGTTGCGCACCAGGAGTTGCGGCGAGTCGATTCGCATCCAGCCGCGCTGAAAGTCGAGGTGAAGGTGCTCATCCCAGCGCAGTGAGCGTTGCGTACCTGTCTCCATCACCACGCATACACTGCCGATTCGCAATAGTACCGCACCTGTTGTACCGTCGGGATTGAGATCCACGGCGACTACGAGCCAGTCTGCCTCCTCGCCAAGCAGCCACCGAAGTAGGTTCACATGGTGGCAATAGAGCTGCACAAAATCGATATAGGACGACTGATACGCTTCGGGCAGCCAGCTGGGTGCTTCAGGGTCGCTTGGAGGATAGGGTTCGCCTGTGTCGATGACCTTTGCTGCATTCCCGAGCGTCCATTCGTGGTAGTGGCAACGCATGCGTGCATAAAACAAGTCGCCTAACGCGCCCGTCTGCCGATACTCATTTACGAGCTGCTTCGCCAGTTCCCAGCCTGCGTCGTAGCGTTTCATATATGCAACCATCAACCGTGCACCGCCCTGCTGCTCCGCCTGAAGCAGTTGCTGTGCACGTTCGGTGGTCAGTGCAATCGGCTTTTCCATAAACACAGGCTTACCTGCACGCAGTGCATCCTCAGCCACTTGGGCTTGATGCGTAAAGTGCGCCGAAACCGCAACGGCGTCGATGTCGGGATCGGCAAGCAACTCCGTGTGGTGGCGATATAGGCGCGGGATATCGAACCGCCGGGCGACCTGCTGCCCCAGCTGCGGTCGCAGTTCCGCTAACGCAACTACTGTACAGTCGGGCAGCGCCGTGAAGTTCGGCAGATGCACCGCTTGCGCCATAAAGCCCGCACCAACGTAGCCCAGTCGTATCATCCTATCGGCGCGTGGACCTACCGCGCACCATGCGCTCTACCTCGTTTGGCTCGCGGGGCAGCGCGCGGCTTAAATTCTCCACACCTGTCTCCGTCACCAGATAGTCGTCCTCGATCCGAATGCCGATGCCCTCCGCAGGGATATACAAGCCCGGCTCGATCGTGAATACCATGCCGGGGCGCAGTGGCTCGTTCGGGTCGAGGTCATGCACATCCATGCCCAGCATGTGCGACAGACCATGCACGAAGAAGCGGTCGAGCGTCTGTTCGTTTCCATTCTCGTCTTTGGCGCGGAGTTTGTGATTGCGGAAGAACTGCACCACTCTCTGATGGAGCTGCCCCAGCGTGATACCGGGTTTCGCTTCTTTCTCAGCGTATTTGAGGGCATCCAGCACGGCGATATACAGCTCGCGCTGGCGTGGGGTGAACTTGCCCGACGATGGGTAGGTGCGCGTGATGTCGGCGGTGTAGTAGGAGTATTCCGCGCCGATGTCCACCAGCACAAGTTCGTTTACGCCCACCTGTCGCTTGTTCGTGTTATAGTGGAGGATACAGGCGTTAGGACCGGAGCCGATAATCATCGGGTAGCCCTCGCGTTCGGAGCCGTGGCGGCGGAAAGCGTCTTGTGCTGCGCCTTCCAGTTCGTACTCATACACGCCGGGCGCGAGCCGCGCTGCGAGGGCGCGATGCCCCGCGATACTTGCAATAACTGCCTTGCGCATAAGCGCGATTTCGGCGGGCGATTTGACCACGCGTAAGCGCGCCATCAGGCGTTCCACGCCACCCATTTGTACTTCGGGGTTCGCTTCGCGCAGGGCGTCGGCAAGCGTGGTGCGGGCAGGGCGGTTGACCAACACGCGCGGGTGATGGCGCAACGCCTCTGCAAGAAACTCACGCAGCTCGCGCTGCTCGCGGATGTCCTGAATGCCCGACTCGCGGCGCGTTTGCTCATTCGGCTCGGGCAGTGGTCCTTCAAAAATGCGCGAGGTACGCGATTGGCGCGGCAAAAATAGTACAACGTCAGTGTTTAGTGGGCTATCGTGGGGCAGAATCACCAGCGCGCCGTTCATCGCCTCCAGCCCCGTGAGGTACATAAAGTTGCTCTCCTGACGGAATCGCATGCGCGTGGGCGGGCTGCTCTCGCTGGCAAAAATCGCTATCTGGTCGGTTTCCAGCATCTGGCTCAGTAGGGCGCGTCGCTGTGCATACTCACTCAGCGGAATCCCCCACAGCGTCGGCGCTTCTGCTACCGCGTACAGACTGCTTGCCAGTACAATTAGCCCCAAAATCCATCCGAAAGAGGCGCGTCGCATGCTTGTAGTGTACCCACTGTGGACAGGAGTTCGACGCTTGTTCGCGAACAGGGGTATAATTGATGACCAACTGCGCACTCAGACGAGCGGCTGGAGAGGATTATGCGATTGCTGAAGGTCTTGGGGAAGGGATACAATCAGTCCATAGGCCAAAGGCTCGTCGTACATTTTCACGGCGGAGCATACTGGTTTCTGAACTCGTCTCAACGAATACCTGCGCCAATCTGAGGAGTGAACATGTCGGAGATTCTGATTACGCCTGAAGGGTACGAACGACTCAAGCGCGAGCTGGAGGAGCTAAAGACGGTCAAGCGACGCGAGATTGTGGAGCGCATCAAGGCGGCGCGCGCGCTGGGCGACCTGAGCGAGAACTTTGACTACCAAGACGCCAAACGCCAGCAGGCATTCCTGGAAGGGCGCATTAGAGACTTAGAGACTGTGCTGAGCCGCGCGAAAGTCGTGCCGCGCCCCGATAATGCGGGCGAAATCGTACATTTAGGCAGCCAAGTCACCCTGCACGATATGGAAATGGGTAAGGAGCGCACCGTTGCAATTGTCGGCTCGTTCGAGGCAGACCCCCTGCAAGACCTCATCTCCATCCTTTCGCCGCTGGGCGAGGCGCTGCTGGGCAAAGCAGCAGGCGAGGAAGTGGTAGTCAACACGCCCAAGGGCGAGGTGCGGTACAAGATTGTAAAAATAGAATAGATGTGCCTATAGCGGGCGCGTTGCAGGGGTGTCCCCATAGTTATAGGCGGATAGTATGTTCAGCAATAGGACGGCTCGGCGGGAGCCTCGCCCTCCAAAGACGAGGCGAATGGGCGTAAGTAGGCTCGGCGGGAGCCTTGCTCTTCAAGGGTAGGGTGCAGGCAAAAGGGCTTTTGTAGGGACTCTTGATACATCTGATTTGTTGCTGCCAGTTTTCAGCAAGTGAATCTGCATAAAGGTCCCTATCACTCCAGCAGATTTGAGGAATCTCCAGTCTCCACCTTCATATTGGTAGGAAGATACTAAGATACGCAGAATCCCAACATAGGAGGTTTGCTATGGCACGGGTAACTTTGCTGATTGGCTTGACGAATGGGCAAGAGATCGACTGCCCGATTAACTCGCGTGATGAGGCGCAACAGGTGATTGATGAGCTACGTCGCTCCGATGATTTGGTGAACTTGCCGGGCATCTGCTTTATTCGTGCTTCAGGTTCATCGGAGCTGGGTGCGCGGGGGGTGGTTGCGGTACATCCCAATCAGGTGGTCTACACGCAGATTCTGGGCGTGGACGAGTAGTCGTTAGCCCTCGCGCAGGTAGTCTAGCACCTGCTGCGCCAGTTTGCGCGTCATGGTGGGCACGGAGGCGAGTTCCTCAAGGCTTGCTTCGCGAATGCGGTCTATCGAGCCGAAGAGGCGCAGCAACATCCGCTTGCGGCGAGGTCCCACGCCGGGAATTTCGTCCAGCGGGGATTTCACGGCGCGCTGGTCGCGCAGTTTGCGGTGGTAGCTTACGGCGAAGCGGTGCGCCTCGTCGCGAACGCGCTGCAGGAGTTGCAACGCCTTGCTGTGGCGAGGCAGTTCCAGCGGCTCGTCGGTGTCGGGCAGGATAATTAGCTCGTGTCGCTTGGCAAGTCCGACGGCGGGGATATGGAAGCCCAGCGCGTGTATCGCTTCCAGCGCGGCGTTCAGCTGCCCCTTGCCTCCGTCGATGAGCATAAGGTCGGGCAGGGTGCGCCACTTTTCGTCGCCCGACAACGCCTCGCGTAGGCGGCGGGTAATTACCTCGTTCATCATCGCGAAGTCGTCGGGGCTTTCGGGATGCCACTTGATCCGGAACCGTCGATAGTCCGACTTTTTCGGCTGCCCGCCCTCGAACACCACCATACTGCCCACAGGCGCGATGCCCTGAATGTTGGAGATATCGAATGCCTCGATGCGCTGGGGCGGGTTGGGCAAGTTTAGGGCTTCCTGTAGCTCCAGAGTCGCGCTCTCCAGCCACTCGTTTTTTAGCTCCAGCTCTTGGCGCAGGCTCTGCAGGGCGAGTTCGGCGTTATGCGCCGCCATCTCCACCAGTTGGGCGTCCTCGCCGCGATGGGGCACGCGAATCTCCACGCCCGCACCACGCTTCTGGCGCAACCACTGTGCGATAATCTGCGCCTCCGTAATCTCATAGGGGAGCAGAATCTTCTCCGGCACTTCCGGCGCGTCTTGATAGTACTGCTTCAGGAACTCGTTCATAATCGCGTTGGGGTTCTCTTCCGCGCCCTCAGTGAGGAAAAAGTTGCGCTGTCCCAACAGTTTGCCGTTGCGCACAAAAAACATCTGTACGCACGCGCCGCGCTCGTCTTTTACTAAGGCGATGACATCCTCGTTCACACCACTGGGCTGTACCACTTTTTGGCGTTGCAGCACTTCCTGCAAAGCGTGTATCTGGTCGCGCAGTTTGGCGGCGCGCTCGAACTCCAGATTCTCCGCTGCTTGCTCCATCTGCACCGTGAGTTGCTTGATCAAGTCGTCGCCCTTGCCCTCCAGAAACAGCGCGACCTGCTGCGCAATCTGGCGATACTCGTCTGGATTGGACAGCCCTGCACAGGGCGCAAGGCAACGCCCCATATGATAGTACAAACACGGACGCTGCTTCGGCTCACCGTCCCACACCTTGCCACATGGAATCAGCGGGAACGTGCGATGCAATAGCTGATGCGTACCCCACACCGCGCCAGAGTTCGCAAACGGACCGAAGTAACGGTTGCCGTCCTGCCGCACACGCCGCGTGACCAGCAAGCGGGGGAACCTCTCGCGCATCGTTAGGCACAGATAGGGGTACGACTTGTCGTCGCGCATCAGTACGTTGTAGGGCGGGCGATGTTTCTTGATAAGGTTGCACTCCAAGATTAGCGCTTCGAGTTCTGTGTCCGTGACAATCCACTCCAAATCGCCGATTTTGCGCACCATGCGGGCGGTTTTAGGCGTATGCTGCGCTGACTTCTGGAAGTACGAACGCACGCGCTGGCGCAGGTTCACCGCCTTGCCCACATACAGCACTGCCCCCTGCGTGTCCTTGAAAATGTAGCAGCCCGGTTGCTTGGGCAGAGTCTTGAGTTTTGTTTGAAGGTCTGCGGACATCGGGAGATATTGTACCTGTCTGGCAGCCCAGCGATTACATAAAGCAAGATTCCTCGCTTCGTTCGGAAGGACGACAATTGTGTCATTCCGAGACGAAGTCGAGGAATCTCTAATCAGGATGTCGGATGTTTACGAGTTCCTGCGTCGCCGAATCAGCCCCAGCAGCGCAGTGCCCGCGCCCAGCGCAAGCAGGCTGCCCGGTTCAGGCACGACCTCGTAGATGTCGAGGCGGTCAATATACGTGCCTGTCCCGCCGCCGCCTTGCACTACGAAGATGAACAGGCGACCATCGCTGGTAATGTAGTGGCTGTAGTTGAGTAGTGTGTTGGCATAGCCACTGGGGGGGGTAAAGCCGTCGGCGGTGGGACCGACGCCCGTTAGCGTGTCGATAAGGCTGCCTGCTACATCGCGCACGAAGACCTGGTTCGTGCCCGCTACACGCTGGTTGTACAGTATCACATCCAGCAGATGCCCATATGCCTGTGACACGGGCACATAGGCGACCGTCGATTGCTGCAGCGCACCTTCGGTGAAGGTGGCGAAGTCGCCTGCGTCGGTGAAAGAGGTTGCGCCTGTGCGTGTGAAGCGGCGCACTCCCGCAGCGTTGCTTGTGCCGCCGTTCCACTTGTAGAACATATCACCGTTAGGCGCGAAGGTGATGTCGCGCAGAGCAGTAGGTGCGCCGCTCACCGCGCCTGTGTTGCCCACATTTGCGCCCGTGTTCAGGTCGAAGCGGCGGATGATTGTACTTCCAAACACACCAACAGCTAAACTCGCGCCGCCGCCTACGCCGGGGTCAATTTCCAGCGTATCGTAGCGCGAGACGCCTGCCTCCGACAGCGACAGTAAGCCATCACCCGCCCAGCTGGTATCGAGGTTGCCGTTCGAATCGTATTTGCGAATACCCGTGTTGGCAGCGTTGGTGCTACCCAGCCCCGTGCCCAGATAGAGCGAGCCATTGTAGTATACAAGGCGCGTATCGCGTGAGGCGCCGTCCTGCTGAAGTAGTACTGTCCACGCCGGTGTTAGCACGGAGTTGCTGGCAAGAAAACTCGAACCGTCGTAGAAACTGGTGATGCGCGCCATGCCGACGGTCTGTAGCCCACTGGAGGTGTGATAGCCCGCCACATACAGGTTCGTACCGTCGAATGCCACGTCGCCGATGTTACTGCCAGCGCCGTTCGCTGAGCCGTCGAACAGGCTTGCCAGCGAGTAGCTGCGCAGGTGAGTAATCGTGTACTGCGCCGACGCTAGTGCGGATACACCCAGCGCTAAACCCACTATTGCCAAAAGTCTACCTTTCATCGGATGACCTCCTTCAGAGTCGGTGGGGCACTGCCC
>CAYVKB010000012.1:15896-46229 GCA_964451985.1 uncultured Fimbriimonadales bacterium
CCAAAAGTCTACCTTTCATCGGATGACCTCCTTCAGAGTCGGTGGGGCACTGCCCCCTAACATGATAGACTCCTTCACGCCCCAGAATCGGACATTTTCGCTCTCAAATTTACTGGATTTGCACAGGGTTGTGGGGTTTTTCGTATCAGTAATCCTTTTCGGTACAATATAGGTTGAGGTGAGGCTATGCGGCGCGGCAACTGCAGTTGGGCGAGGCGCCAGAAGTGGCGTTATTTAGACAAGACCTTACCTACGCCGGTATCGAGGCAGGTGGAGGCGCATTTGGCGGTGTGTATTCCGTGCCGTGCGGAGTTTGCGCAGGCGCAGGAGGCGTTAGACGCGCTGCGGACGGGCAAGCCGCTGACACTGGAGCAGCAGCGTATGCTGAAAAGTGCGGGGGGTATCCCTGTATGGAAACGCGCGGCTGTCCTGCTACTATTGCTGGCGCTGGTGGGTGTGGGGGCGTACCTGTGGCGGTTGCCCAGCGACGCGCTGTTCACGCGCCTGAGCGAACGTGGCGGGGAGGCAGAACCGATACCCGTGCCGCCGCCCGATGCTTTACCGCCAGCACCAAAATCAGAAGGTAATGCGAGGCAACCCTCAGGCACGATGCCTGAGCCGTTGAATATTCAGGAGGCGTTGCAGCCCGCGCCTCCGCCAACTGAGACGCCCGAACCGCCGCCTGCGCCCAAAGTAGATGTGGAGCCAAGACCTGCACCGCCCGCACCTGCTGTTGAGCGGCCGCGCAAGCCCCCGCCGCCTACCAACCCACCCCCGCGTCGACGTGCGAACCCACAGCCTGCGCCTAAGCCTCAACCGAAACCCGTCACGCCTGCTGAAGGCACGGTGGAGGTGTACGACGAGGCAGGCAACCTGATCCGACGCGAGCAACTGCAGGAGAAACGCTGATGACCCGATGTCAAGAGTCAACGATTACCATAGAAGCTCGTGGTACAGATGCCCGCGAGGTGTTCGCCGAGCTATTTGCTCAGGCGAAAGCCGATTTTGTATTGCAGGTAGACATCCAGCGCTCTGTGTATCTGTCTCTGCGTGAAACACCATTCCTACGGGCGTTGCAACTGCTGTGCGAGGCGACGAACACGCGCTATAGCGTGCGTGACGGCGTGTATTACATCACGCCTATCACGGCCGCTTCGCCCGCTCCCGCGCCGCCTGTGCAGGTGCAGGAGACGCGCCCGCGCACTGTGCGGTTGGTAGGCACGGGGTTGCCTTTGCGCACGGCGGCAGCGGAGATTGCCAAGCAAGCGGGCGTGAAGGTGGAAGTCGCCCCTGACGCGCCGAACTTGCGCTACAATTTAAATTTGCCCAGCGTGGCGGTGGAGCAGGCGTTAGATGCGCTGTGTGAGGGCGTGGGACTACGCTGGGAGAAAGTAGAGGGGGGTTATCGGATTGCGCCTGTGAGTCCACCGCAGGCGCGCCCCGCGCAAGCTCCTGTGGAACAGGTGCCCGCTACGCCCCGTGCTGCCCAAGTCAGTCCACGCACAGCACCCAGCCGACCTATCTCGCCAGAAAGCGCACTGCGCTGCCCCAAGTGCCGCTACGCGCTGCAGTTAGAGTGGCGGTACTGCCCTATCTGTGGCGCGTTTGTGAAACATATCACCGACCGCGCCAAACGCGAGCAAGGGCAGAAGCCATGAGTGGTTGCTATCTCCATCCGCACACGCCCGCCGTCGCTAACTGTGAGGATTGCAGTCAGCCCGTGTGCACCGTGTGCTTGGCAAAGGTGAACGGTAAGCCGTATTGCGAACACTGCGCTGTAAACCGCCACCAGCAAAGTCCGTTTTGGGCGGGCGTATTCAGCCTATTCGTACCCGGCTTGGGACAGTTCTACAACGGCGATTTGGGGAAGGGAGTGGCTATCCTGCTCACGGGCTGGCTAATCCTGCCTTGGGTTTACGGCGTGATTGACGCGGTGCTAACAGCACAGGCAATCGCGCAGGGCGAACGCGAGGCAACCACCGTCGCGCCGGGCTACATCATTCTGGCGATGAAAATCGGTGTGGTGGGGTTTAGTTGTACGTACGTCGTGCTGGTATGGACACTAGTTAGTTTCATTTTCACGGCTTCAGGGTTGTGGGCATCGAGACCTTGAATTAAGTACTACCTATCGTCTTTGAGTAAGCAAGACTCCTCATTCCGTTCGGAGAGTACCTCGATATCGGCAATCCTGCAGGAATCGCAACAAATTCAGACTACTTAATTAATTAACTGTATGCGCACCGTGATAGCGTTCGGATTAAGTTATATCGGCTTACCGTTGGCTTTGGGTGGGCTGGTGTGGAGTACGCCCACGGCGCCTCAGCAACGTAAGGTGGACTTCGCACGCGAAATCCTGCCAATTTTCAAGGCGTCGTGCTTCCCCTGCCACGGTCCCGAGCGTCGGCAGGGGGGCTTGCGCCTAAGCAATCGTGAGGAGGCGTTCAAAGGGGGCATCAGCGGTCGGGTGATTACACCCGGCGACGCCGAGAACAGCCTGCTGGTCAAGCGCATCAGTTCCGACGAGGAGGGTCCCCGCATGCCCAAAGGTATGACCGCCCTCTCACCCGAGCAGATTGAACTCATCAAACGCTGGATTAACGAGGGCGCGGAGTGGCCCGAAGGCGCGGAAAACGCCGTCCACTGGGCGTTCGTCCCGCCCAAACGCCCGCTTGTCCCTGAAGTGAGGAATAAAGCCTGGGTGCGCAACCCGATTGACGCTTTCATTCTGCATCGGCTGGAGCAGGAGGGGCTGTCGCCCGCACCGCAAGCCCCCAAAGAGACACTCATCCGCCGCCTGTATCTGGACCTAATCGGGCTGCCGCCCACGCCTGAAGAGGTGGACGCCTTCCTGAAAGACAAACGCCCCGACGCCTACGAGCGATTGGTGGACAGGTTGCTGAACTCGCCTCACTATGGCGAGCGGCAGGCGATCGTATGGCTTGACCTCGCCCGCTACGCCGACACCGACGGCTTTGAAAAGGACCTGCGTCGCACGATGTGGCGCTACCGCGACTGGGTCATCGAAGCCTTCAACCGCGATATGCCGTTCGACCAGTTCACAATTGAGCAGATTGCAGGCGACCTGCTGCCGAACCCGACGCTATCGCAGCGAATCGCCACCGGATTCCACCGCAACACGATGCAGAACTTGGAAGGCGGTGTGGACCAGGCGGAGGCGCACGAGAATAAACTCTACGACCGCGCGGACACCACTGCGACTGTATGGCTGGGCATCACGATGAGCTGCGCCCGCTGCCACGACCATAAATACGACCCATTTACGCAAAGAGAGTATTACCAGCTACTGGCGTTTTTCAACAACTCGAGGATTTACCCCGTCGGCGACGCGAGCGTAAGCGAGGAGAAGTGGCTGGAGGCGCAAATTCCCGCGCCGACGCCCGAACAGGAACGTCAACTCGCCACACTGGAGCAGCAAATCAGGCTACTGGAGGCGCGCGGCGCGCCTCAACCCATCACGCTAACGCCACTAACGGCTATCGCGGAGAACGGCACTGAACTCCACACGCTGGACGACGGCTCCCTGTTGGCGCGGGGTGAAACACCCGCGACGGAAGTGTATCGCCTACGCCTGCGCCTCCCGCGGGGCGAGACGCGGGCGTTTCTGCTTGACGCCCTGCCGCACGAATCGCTGCCCTACAAAGGACCGGGACGTGCGGGCAACGGCAACTTCGTGCTGACGGGTGTGCGGATGAGCCTGAACGGTAAGCCCATCGTTTTCAAGGAGGCGCGAGCAACGGCAGTGCAAAGCGGCTTCGACCCAAGCGGCGTGCTGGAGCCTAAGAACACCAGCACGGGCTGGGCATTAGACGGGCATCTGGGCAAGCCACAAACACTCGAGCTGTGGTTGGACCATCCCCTGCACCTGCGCCAGCCCTCCGAAGCCGAGCTAATCCTGGAGTGCCACTACACGCAACACAAAAAGCATGTGCTGGGGCGGTTCCGTGTGCGGACACTGAACGGCGATACAGCGCGCCTGTGGACGCTCACTCGGGAGCTGGAGACGCTCAAACGACACATTCCCACCGCGCTGGTGATGGAGGACAACCCCACCGACAAGCCTCTCACGGCGGTGGTGCGTCCGCGCGGCGAGTTCATCCGTCAGGGCGAGACGGTGGAGACGGGCGTGCCCGCTATGCTACACCTGTTTCCCAAAGACGCACCGCGCAATCGTCTCGGACTTGCGCTCTGGCTTACCTCGCGTGAGAATCCACTTACTGCGCGTGTGCAGGTGAACCGTATGTGGGCGACCATCTTCGGGCGCGGTATCGTGGAGACGCTTGAAAACTTCGGCACCCAGGGCGCGTACCCCACCCACCCCGAACTGCTCGATTGGCTGGCGGTGGAGTTCATGGAGCGTGGCTGGAGCATGAAGCACATCTATCGGCTAATCGTGACCAGTTCCACCTATCGGCAGAGTGCGCGCGTGACGCCGGAGTTGCTTGAGCGCGACCCCAAGAACGAACTTTACGCCCGTGCGCCACGCTACCGCCTGCCCGCCGAGCTGGTGCGCGACAACGTCCTTGCAATTAGTGGGCTGTTGAGCCGCAAAATCGGCGGTCCCAGCGTGTTCCCACCCCAGCCCGAAGGCGTGTGGGACATCCCCTTCAACGCCGATCGTTGGGTCACGGACACGGGCGAGAACCGTTATCGGCGCGGGCTGTATACCTTCTGGCGACGCACCGCGCCGTACCCGTCGATGGTCACTTTCGACGCCCATTCGCGCGAGGTGTGCGTGGCGATGCGCCCGCGCACGAACACGCCGTTGCAGTCGCTGGTGTTGCTGAACGACCCCGCGTATATGGAGGCAGCGGTTGCGCTGGCGCAACGCATGGCGCAAAAGGGCAGGGGCAATCTGCAGGCGAGCCTGCGCTATGGCTTCCGCTACTGCACGGCGCGCGAGCCAACTCCTGCCGAACTACAACGGCTGGAGCGATTGTATCACCAGATGCGCGAGCATTATACCCGCCATCCCGACGACGCCCGAAAACTCATGGGCGAACCTAACGCCGAACGCACTGCGCTTACGCTGGTCGCGAACGCACTACTCAATCTTGATGAAACGATTACGAGAGAATAGACTATAATTCCGCAGGAGACGAGCGATGGAGCCAAAACAGCCGAATCAGGATGAACTGCAGCAGATGACGCGCCGCTACTTTTTCAAAGTGTGCGGCTACGGGATAGGCGCGCTTGCACTGAATGCGCTGATGCAGCAGGGTCTGTTCGCGTCCAGCCGAACAAATCCCCTTGCGCCTAAACCGCCCCATTTCAACCCCCGTGCAAAGCGAATCATCTTTCTGTTCATGGCGGGTGCGCCCTCGCAAATCGACTTGTTCGACCCCAAACCGATGCTTCAGCAGTACGATGGTCAGCCTTGCCCAGATAGTTTACTGAAAGGCGAGCGGTTCGCCTTCATCAAGGGCACGCCGACCCTGCTTGGTTCACCTTACAAGTTCCAGAAATACGGGCAGGCGGGTATTGAGGTGTCGGAACTGCTGCCCAACATCGCCAAAATCGTGGACGACATCTGCCTCATCCGATCGATGCAGACCGACCAGTTCAACCATGCGCCCGCACAGATTTTTATGAATACGGGACACCAACTCCCCGGACGCCCCAGCATGGGCAGCTGGTTGACTTATGGGCTGGGCACTGAGAACCAAGATTTGCCTGGCTTCGTAGTGCTGATTTCGGGGGCGAATCGTCCCGACGGTGGGCACGCCTGCTGGAGCAGCGGCTTTTTGCCGACGGTGTATCAGGGTGTGGAGTTCCGCAAGCAGGGCGACCCCGTGTTGTATCTGTCGAACCCGGAGGGGGTCGACCCTGAGGCACGCCGCGCCGTAATTGAAGCGGCTAACGACCTGAACCGCCTCAAGCAAGAGCAAATCGGCGACCCAGAAATCGAGACGCGCATCACCAACTACGAACTGGCGTACCGAATGCAAAGCAGCGTGCCCGAACTGATGGACATCAGCAAGGAGCCAGAGTACATCCACCAACTCTACGGCACGACGCCGGGCAAGCCGTCGTTTGCAAACAACTGCCTGTTGGCGCGACGGCTTATCGAGCGCGGCGTGCGGTTTGTACAGCTCTACCATCGGGGCTGGGACCATCATGGTACGGGCGAAGGCGACAGCATCTCCAGCGCGCTGCCCCGACTCTGCCGCGAGATCGATCAAGCCAGCGCCGCGCTAGTGATTGACCTCAAGCAGCGCGGGCTATTGGACGATACGCTGGTCATCTGGGGCGGCGAGTTCGGACGCACACCGATGAACGAAGGACGCGGCGGCTCCACCTATCTGGGGCGCGACCACCATCCGCGAGCGTTCACTATCTGGATGGCGGGCGGCGGCATGAAACCTGGAACCGTCTACGGCGCAACCGACGAGCTGGGCTATTCCGTCACTGAAAACCCCGTGCATGTGCACGACCTGCACGCGACGATTCTGCACTTGATGGGAATTGACCACACGCGCCTGACCTATTGGTATCAGGGGCGCAACTTCCGCCTGACGGATGTGTTCGGGCGTGTGGTGGAGCGGATTATCGTGTAGCCCGCGGGATCCTATCCGTAGGTCACGGCGTCCACCGTTCGTACGGGCATACGCGGTATGTAGGGAACAGGGGCATAAGCACAAGGCAACTGTATAAGATGGTGAGCCGGGAGGGATTCGAACCCTCGACCCACGGATTAAAAGTCCGTTGCTCTACCACTGAGCTACCGGCTCACACGCCAAAGTATACCTGAATGCGATGCTTGTATGCAAGGGGGATGCAACGAGGGTGTATAATTTGCTGGGTGATAAAAATGCGCGCCTCAATTGCGGTGCTTGGAACGATAACTCTGCTCACAACGGTAGGAATGGGATGGAGCGATGACGGTGTTGTCTTTGCCACAGGAGGAACCGCTCGCCTGATGAGCTCCCACGCCTCTGTACGCATGGTGCGTGAGGAGGTGCGTATCAAGTTGTACCCCGACCGAGCGGAAGTGGACTGCTCTTTCGTGTTCAAGAACGAGGGCAAAGCAACAACTGTTCAGATTGGATTTCCCGAGACTTTGCAAGGGGGAACCGATACTAGCGCGCAGACTGCTCCTAAACTGCGCAACTTTCGAGCCTACTTGGATGGGCAACCTGTCTCCTATCGCATTTTGAAAGCAAGCGAACGACGAGGCGAATACGGTATCGCGTACTGGTATGTACGCACGGTTCATTTTGCTGCGGGGCAACAGCGTACTACTCGAGTTACCTACTCAGCAGAGCTGGGGGGCGACTCTGTCGGGCGCAGGTTTTTCCCGTATGTGCTTCGTACAGGGGCATCGTGGAAGGGTTCCATCGGCTACGGACGGATTGTGATTGATGGGCGTTCGCTGCAGCCTGATTACGCCGTTGAGATCCGCGACAACGGTGAATTTCGTCGTCAGGGCAACCTGCTGGTATGGGAATTTCTCGATCTGGAACCTACAGACCAACACGATTTGTTCATTTCCATTGAGCCGCGTAATATCATAAGGCTCTATATCAGGTCAAGCTCTCCACCCAACGAACCAACAGCATCCTACCTCCCACTCAAATGGCAGGGCGAACCGACTGCTATTGTGCGAAACGGCGTCTTGTACGCCCAGTGGGATGCACTTGCGGAGGCTCTGGGATTGATGCCGCGTACCCATTGGCACTGGGACTCATCGCAGAGGCGACTGCGCGTCGTCGTCGCTGGGCGCACTCTTATCGCGCGCCCTAACGAGACCCGTGTATCAGTGAATCAGCAAATGCACGGTTTGAAGTCGCCCCTGCTGTACCAGAGAGCGATATATAAGGAGCCGCTCCTGTGGGTCCCGGTGCGAGAGTTTCTCAAGCTTCTTGGATACGAGGTGCAAATCGAGCGTTCAGTCTCAAAAGAGACCTCGGTTATCAATTACAAGGTTATCGTAAGCCAAGCGATTAATCAGGTAAACTAACTTTCACTTCGCTTTTAGCGAGGAATTACCATTCCAAACAAGGGAGGAGTTGTTCGATGAAGAATGCTGACGCAAGTCGGCGCGGCGGGTGGGCAGTCATACCCGCGCGTGCGACGCTTTTTGGCGGATTATGGCTGCTTTCGGGGCTAAAAGCGTTCGCTGCAGAGGCGGTGGAGCTGCCCCCCTTCGGCTCACAGGAGTATCTAATTCTCGGGATTGTATTGCTGCTGGCATTTACGGCGTTGGGGTTCGGATTTTACTTACTGCTGTGGACGCTCAAACAAAACCCCGGCACGCCCCGCATGCAGGAGGTCGCTAAAGCCATCCAAGATGGCGCAAACGCTTACCTGAAACGGCAAATCAGCACGATGATTTGGTTCGTGCTGGCGATTACGGCGGGGCTGTTTCTGCTGTATCGCCCTGTGTATGAGCGAGTGTATCCCGGTGAAGGGATCTTGCTGGGCGCTGGGATTGCGGTCGCGTTTTTCTTGGGCGTGTTTGCGTCCTACGGCGCAGGCTATGTGGGAATGTATATGGCGGTGCGTGGCAACCTGCGCACTGCCGCCGCTGCGCTGAGCAGCTTCAAGAACGCATTGGAGATTGCCTTCCGCGCAGGTGCAGTGAGCGGGATGTTCACGGTTGGCTTAGGCTTGCTGGGTGCAACGGTGATTTTCCTGCTGTTCCGTGAGAAGGCGATGTTCGTGCTGGTGGGCTTCGGGTTTGGAGGCTCACTGGCGGCGTTGTTTATGCGCGTGGGCGGCGGAATCTACACTAAAGGCGCGGATGTGGGCGCAGACCTCGTGGGCAAGGTGGAGGCAGGCATTCCAGAGGACGACCCGCGCAACCCCGCCACAATTGCCGATAACGTGGGCGATAATGTGGGCGACTGCGCGGGCATGGCGGCGGATGTGTTTGAGTCTTACGAGGTCACACTGGTCGCTGCGATTATTCTGGGCGTGGCAGCCAGTTTGGTGCTGACGCCCGCAAGCGCGATGAAGCTCGTCATGTTCGCGCTGCTGGTGCGCGGCGCAGGTGTGATTGCGTCGATTATCGGCGTGCTGGCGGTCAAGGGCGAAGACCGCGCTAACCTGAATCCGATGCAGCCTATTAATCGTGGCTTCTGGGTGTCGGCGATTCTGGCAGCGTTGGGCAACCTCGGCGTGGCGTATTTCTTTATGCAGAATGTGCAACTCAAGCCCGAGCTGGGCGGCGCGACGGTGGACTGGTGGCGGTTCTGGATGGCGACGGCATTTGGCGTGGTGGTCGCCGTGATGATTGAGCGCATCACAGAATACTTCACCTCCACCGAAAAGAAGCCCGTGAAAGAGATTTCGGCGGCAGCGTCCACAGGACCAGCTACGCTGATTATTCAGGGCTTCGCCTACGGGCTGGAGTCGAGCGTGTGGTCGGTGTTCGCCATCGCCTCTGCGCTGCTGGTTCCGCTGTTCATCTTTCCGCCAGGCGAGTTCGGCGGTCCCATGCTCTCATTCTACGGGATTGCGCTCACAGGGTTGGGGCTGCTGGCAACGACGGGCTACATTCTGGCGATGGACACTTTTGGTCCCATCTCCGACAACGCGAACGGCATTTTCGAGATGTCGGGCGCGTTGAAAGAGCAAGAGGGTAAGCCCGCCGCAGGTGGCTTGACGGGCGACAAAATCGTCCATCGCCTCGACGCCGTTGGCAACACAACCAAGGCGCTCACCAAAGGCTTCGCGATTGCGACGGCGGTGGTGGCGGCGGTCGCGCTGTTCCACTCGTTTGTGGAAGACTCGCGTCTTGTGGAGTTGATTAACATCGCCTCTCAGAACGGCGTGGCGCTGAAGGATGCCTTCGGCGGCTTACCTGTGGATGTGCCCGTGGTGTTTATCGGTTTGCTAATCGGTGGGGCAGCGCCGTTCCTGTTCAGCGCGTTCTCAATTATGGCGGTCGGACGCTCCGCGTTTGAGATGATTCACGAAGTGCGCCGCCAGTTCCGCGAGAAGCCGGGAATCATGCAGGGCACCGAGACGCCCGACTACGGACGCTGCGTGGAGATTGTGACCACCGCGGCGCAGAAGGAGCTGTTAGGACCAGGCATTCTGGCGATTGCGCTACCTGTGGGCGTTGGGTTCGGCTTGAGCATCGGCGCTGCGCCCGTAGTGATTAACGGCAACGAGTATGTGTTTACAGGTGCGCAGGCATTGGGCGGCTACTTGGCGGGCGCGATCCTGTCGGGGCAACTGCTGGCGGTGCTGCTGGCGAACTCCGGCGGCGCATGGGACAACGCCAAGAAACGTATCGAGGACGGCTTCCTCGGCGGCAAAGGCACCGATGCGCACAAGGCGGGCGTGATTGGCGATACCGTCGGTGACCCGTTCAAGGATACTGCGGGACCAGCATTAAACCCCCTCATTAAGGTGATGAACCTTGTCGCCATTCTGCTTGCGCCAATCGTAATCCAGCCGTTACCCGACTCAGTGCGAATCAGCGTCACGGCGGTGGCGGCAGGGGCGTTGCTGTTCTCGGTCTACTGGAGCAAACGCGGCTCGGTCGCGGAAACCATCGAGCACGAGCTGGGCTACCACACGATGGAGGACGAATACGCGCCCGTCGGTGGCAAGGGCAGCGAGTAGTTGTGAAGAGCGGCGGCGTGTTCACCACGCCGCCCCTTTTGGTATAATCATATTTGACGTATGCCCCTCACAATTAATGACTTGAGCGATTTGCAACGCCTGTTGGAGGAACGCCCGGAGTGGCAGGAGGCTCTGGCGCGGCTCTTGCTCAACAAGCGTACGCTCACTCGCCTTGCGCAATCGGACCCTGAACTGATTGCCACTCTGCGTCAGCTGATTGTGCAAGATGCGCTCGACCGCCTGACGGAGGCTGTCGCTGAGCTGGTGGAGATTTCACAACGTTCACTTCAGTGGCAGGAGCAGACCAGCGCGCGTTTGGACCGTCAGGAGGTGGACTTGGCGGAGCTGAAGCGGATTGTCGGTGAGTTAGTGGAGACCTCGCGACAATCGGTGGCGCGGCTCGATAGGCAAGAAGCGGAAATCGCGGAACTACGTCGCGTTACTGCGGAACTGGTGGAAATTTCGCGTCAATCTCTGGAGCGATTAGATGCGCTGGAACGCCGAAGCGAGCGAGTGGAGCAGGGCGTTGATGAGTTGCAATCGTGGCGGCGCAGGGAGGAAGGTCGTCGTGGCGGCGAACGCTACCAGCTCAACATTCGTCGTCAGGCGTGGCAATTGCTGGCGGGTGGCGTGGGCGGCTTCCCCGAAGAACCGCAAGTGGAGAAACGACTCCGGCAGTGGCTGCCCCCAAGTCCTGATGATGGATTTATGGAAGACGAGGTAAATCCCGCTTTAGCTGACCTCATCTGGTGGAAGGGTGAGGAAGTCGCCATCGTGGAGGTCTCGCTGAAAGTGAACGGACGCGATGTTCAGCGTGCTCGTGCCCGCGCCGACACCCTCCGTCGTGCAGGAGTGAACGTGCGCCCGATTGTTATCGGCAACGAGTGGGCGCACCCCGACTCTCGACGCCTTGCCGAGCAAGAACAGGTGGAATGGAAAGTCGGAAACGACCTTTCACCGGGCTACATCGAGTTCCGTAAAATAACCCCTGTTGAATGACAGAGTCGTGCACGAAATCACATGCATACTTGCACCTCGCTTGACAAGTGCGTATGAAAATAGGTATACTTATAGTGTTATGGAGGTAAACCCTATGGCAGATCGACGCAGCACATATATCGAGGGTATCCTTAAAGCGTTTAAGGCAGGTGAAATTGATATGGCTGATGCAGTGAAGGCAATACGGAGACGCAAGCCGAATCAGGCGAAGCTTGATGGAGCGCAGGAGTTTGCGAAGCTAATTATGGACGGTAAAATCGAGGAGGCGTTTGCGAAGTATCGCTTCGGTCTCAAGAACGTCCGTCAGCGCAGGCGTAGCTCCAAGAATGGAAAGTCCGCCTGATGGCTCTGTAGAACCCCTCCGATGCGGAGGGGTTCTTTCGTTTCGGGTATCTTTATACTATGCACCGATTCGCGTTTGTGATTCACCCAGTGGATGTGAAGCGGGACGCGGCGCGGAAGTACCCTATTGCGAAATACCTACCTGAACGGTGGGTGGAGCATTTGCTGATGCGCAAAGAGCCGATGGTCGTGTCCAAAATCACGGGGCTGCAGTCGCTCACGGGCGCGACGGCGGAGGGGTGGTTCGTTGGCTGTCCGCTTTCGCCGCGTATGATGCTCAGCCTGCCACTGGACTTTGTGTATCAGAAAATCATTCGCTGTGGGCAGATCGCGCAAGAACTGGGCGCGGAAATCATCGGGCTGGGCGCGTTTACCTCTGTGGTGGGCGACGGCGGAATCACGATTGCGAAAAATCTGGACATCGCAGTGACCACAGGCAACAGCTACACAGTGGCGACGGCGATTGAGGCTGCAATCTTAGGGTCGGAGAAGATGGGCGTATCCATCGATGATGCAACTGTTGCTGTGGTGGGCGCAACGGGTTCCATCGGGCGCACCTGCGCCGAGGCGCTCGCATCTCGAGCCAAATCGATGCTACTACTGGGACGCGATGAGACACGGCTGGAGCCAATCGCCGAGCAGTTGCGTACGCACGCACGCGGAGAAGTGCGTGTATCCGCCGACCTATCGCGCGATTTGCCGCATGCCGATGTGATTATCACTGTTACCAGCGCGGTAGACGCTGTGATTTATCCCAAAGACCTCAAGTCGGGCGCCGTGGTGGTGGATGTGGCGCGTCCGCGGGACGTGTCGGTGCGCGTGGCGCGGGAACGCGACGATGTGCTGGTGATTGAAGGCGGACTGGTGGAAGTGCCCGGCAACGTGGACTTCGGGTTCGACTTCGGGTTCCCGCCTCGCATGGCGTACGCTTGCATGTCGGAGACGATGATGCTGGCGTTGGAGGGGCGCATCGAGAACTTCACTCTGGGCAAAGAGGTAAGTCTGCAGCAGGTGGAGATAACGCAGGAACTGGCGCGCAAGCACGGGTTCCGCTTAGCAGGCTTTCGTAGCTTCGAGCGCGCCCTGACCGACGCCGAAATCGAGGCGATTCGCGCACGGGCAAAGCGCGCCCTAACGGTTTAGCCCTGAAACTGAATCGTAGGGTTCCACCACGCCTGCAGTTGCCGGAGGATTGCTTGGGCTTCTTCCATACTAAGTTGAGCAGGGTCGATGGCAGCTAACTGCGGTGCAATCTCGCCGGAGAACACCAGTACATCGTCGGCATTCGGGCTGGGCGCAATCACCGCAATGCTAAGGTTGCCCGCGTTCGGGTATTGCTCGTAGAACGCGCGGGCGAGAGCGATTGCTTCCTGCAACACGCGCGGCTTGCTCAGCACGCCTGACTGAATCCGTATCCGCGCCTGCCATCGGTTCGCAGCGGGATCAAATGCACACCACACGGGTGCGCCGTTGAGCCGTTGGCTGAGTTTCTGCGCGAAATTCTGCTCCGCTGCGCTCATGCCCGCGAAGCCCGTTGCGGGCGTCGGAGGCGTGGCAGGGGAGAACGACGGTTCCGTCGTAGGAGGCGGCGGCACGCGCATCGGCTCGGTGGTCGGGGTAGGGGAGAGGCTCGCCTGCGCACTGGAAGCAGGCTGTGCCCCAGCAT
Organism: uncultured Fimbriimonadales bacterium; assembly: GCA_964451985.1. Taxonomy (GTDB): domain Bacteria; phylum Armatimonadota; class Fimbriimonadia; order Fimbriimonadales; family GBS-DC; genus GBS-DC. The sequence continues at coordinate 29,497 of CAYVKB010000012.1, forward strand.
CGCGCGAGGCGTTCATCCGCGCGCCCGCTACAAATGCCGCCGCAACCAAAATCAACGCCAGCAGACCGAACAAGCTATAGGCGAGCGCCTTGGGCTTGGTAGGTTTGGGTTCCACCTCGGGCAAGGCGACAGGCGGCGGGGGAGCAACCTGCGCAGCGTACATCGCCCGCAGATTGTGCAACTTTGCGCTGTAATGCACGTTGCCCGGCGCTAACTCCACCAGCAGCTCATACCACTGAATCGCGTCTTCCAACTTACCTTGATCTGCATAGATGTCTCCCAGCAGCGCGTGTACAGTCTCGTTGCTGGGGAAGCGCCCCATAATCCGACGGCACACCTCGATAGCCTCTTCATACTTACCCTGCATGCGCAACAGGTTCGCCCGCGCCAGTTCGGGGTATATTTCGCGGTCGGAGCCTTCGGCATAGAGCGGGTCGAGCGTGTCATCCTTGAGGCGTGAGCCACACTCCATACAATACGCACCCGTTTCAGGTATCTCTGCGAAGCACTTCGGGCAAATCATCGTCCCTAATCTCGCCTCCCTAAGCATATTGTTATTGTCGGCGTTTGCGCGAAAAATTGTTCCCCATCCACGCCATCATGATACCTGTTTCAGGTAAAATATAGGTGATGAACCGAAGGCTATTGTGGGGGCTACTTTGGGGGCTATTGACGCTCGCGGCGTGGGCGCAGCAGACGGCGCGTCCCGTTTACTACATTCAGTTCAAGGAAATCGTGCACCGTGCCTCGGCGGACTACTTGATGCGTGCGCACGCCGACGCGGTGAAGGCAAAAGCGGGGGCGTTTCTGGTGCTGCTAGACACGCCCGGCGGCGAGCTGCAAGCCACGCGCGACATCACCACTACACTGCTGAATAGCCCGATTCCTGTGATTGTCTACGTATATCCGTCGGGTTCACGCGCAGGTTCAGCGGGCGTGTTCATTACCGTCGCTGCGAATATCGCCGCGATGGCGCCCGGAACGAACATCGGCGCAGCAACACCCGTCTCCGGCGATGGGCAGGACATCCCACAAGACATGCGACGCAAAATTATGAACGACACCATCGCCTACGCGAAAACGATTGCAGAACAGCGCGGGCGCAACAAAGACTGGGTTGTGAAAGCGGTCACGGAAGCCGCGTCCATCACGGAGACCGAAGCGGTGGAGAAGAAGGTAATCGACCTCGTTGCCTCCTCAACACAGGACTTGCTGGTCAAAATCGATGGACGCGAAGTGAAGGTGGCAGGCGATACAAAAGTCAAACTCAATACGCGCAACGCACCTCTGCAGGAAGTCCCCAAAACCTGGCGCGAAACGCTGCTAATGTTTCTGGCGAATCCGAACGTGTTTTACATTCTGATGTTGCTTGCAATTTATGGCATATTAGGCGAGTTACAGAACCCGGGTGCTACCTTTCCGGGTGTGATTGGCGTGATTGCACTGCTGCTGGCGTTGTATGCGGCGTCGGTGCTGCCCGTAAACGCTCTGGGCGTGGCGATGATTCTGCTGGCTTTCGTGCTGTTCATCGCGGAGCTGTTTACCACCTCCAGCGGAGTGTTGACGGCAGGCGCGCTGGTGTCGTTTACCATCGGTTCGATCATCCTGTTCCAGAGCGACTCGCCTGTGTTCCGAGTAAGCTTCTGGCTGATTGGCTCAATGACTGTGCTGACAGGTGCAGCGTTCTTCTTTGTGGCGTATTCGGGCATTCGCGCCCAGTTCCGCCGCAAGGTCAGCGGACAGGAGCGGCTGGTGGGCATGATTGGGCGTGTGCGTTCCAAACTGGACCCCGAAGGGCAGGTGTTTGTGGATGGCACGCTTTGGCGAGCCGTTGCGCTTGACCCACCGATTGAGGTCGGCGAGTATGTGCAGGTGGATCGGGTGGACGGATTGACGCTGTATGTACGCTGGCAGCCCGCACCTGCTCCTACCTCTGCCGAAGTGCAGAAACAAACAACTAGCTGATGCTGCGCACCCGTGTCCTGACAGCGGTCATCGGTATTCCCCTGATGTTGGGGGTTATCTTCGCGCCCGGCGGGGGATTATTTGCCTTAACACTGAGCCTGCTCGCTCTGATTGGCGCAATGGAATACCAACGCGCCTACGAGAAAGCGGATTGGTATCCCAAACCGCGCCCCAACAAACTGCTGCTGTTGGGCGGCGCGGTGTTGCCTCTTATGATGTGGGCGTTTCCTAATCTTTCGCTAACGCACTTACTCTTACTGATTGTCGCTGCGGCGATACTCACTGAACTAACAGGTGCATGGTATCGAGGTTCGCATTCGGTAGTCCCCAACATAGGGTATGGCATATTTGGTATGTTCTATATCGGGTGGCTCTTTAGCTTCGGCGTGCTGCTGCGTCAGGATGCAACGCCTGCTACGATAACGATAGGCGACTGGCGGGTAGAGCAGGGGGCTTTATGGACGCTGTGGCTATTCGCGATGCTTTGGTTGGGTGATTCAGGGGCATACTTCATAGGAAAGTCCATAGGTAAGCGCAAAATTGCAACTTTACTTAGCCCAGCTAAAACCCTAGAAGGTTTTCTGGCAAATCTTATACTTTGTGTGTTGATGGGCTGGTGGGGCGGCGTGCAGCTGGGATTGCCAGTTCACTGGGCGTTGGCGGCGGGCTTTGGCGTGGGTATATTAGGACAGCTGGGCGACTTGTTTGAATCTGCCTTGAAGCGTTCAATCGGCGTGAAGGATTTTGGCGGGATATTGCCAGGTCACGGGGGCGTTCTCGATCGGTTCGACAGTTTTCTCTTCAGCGCGCCGTGGATGTGGGCGGTGCTGCACTGGGCAGGAGTTCTCAGCTCCTGAATGAAATTTAGAGGCGATGATACGCCTACCGACTGCCCAACTGCGTTGGGGTGCGCTCGCGCTCGGACCCGTATTGGGAATCGCTCCGCTGTTTTTGCCCCCGCCCGAGTTGCTATCCCATGAGGCATGGCGCCTGGTTGGTTTGACGCTGTGGATGGCGGTCTGGTGGTTTTCAGAGTGTGTGCCCATTCCCGCGACTGCACTGTTGCCACTGGTCTGGATGCCGCTTGTGGGGATTGCCGACGAGAAGCAGGTCACTTCGCGCTATGCCGATCCGATCATCTTTCTATTTTTGGGCGGTTTTATTATCGCGCAGGGAATGCAGGTATCGGGGCTGCACGAGCGGCTTGCCCTGCGGATAGTGCGCCTGATGGGGCGCACGCCAGGCGGGCTGGTGGCGGGGTTCATGGCGGCGACGGCGTTCACTTCGATGTGGATTAATAACACTTCCACAACCATGATGATGTTTGCCGTTGCGCTCTCAGTGGTGGAGTGGGCGCGTCGGGCGTGTGGCAAGGAAGCGGCGCATAACTTTGCACTTGCCCTAATGCTGGGCGTGGCGTACTCAGCGTCCATTGGTGGAGTGGGCACACTGATTGGCACTGCGCCGAACGCGCTGCTGGCGGGCTTTCTGCGCGAAAACTACAACTTCTCGCTGAGCATGCTAAACTGGCTCAGTGTGGGGCTGCCGTTCGTATTACTGATGCTGCCGTTCACCTGGCTATGGCTAACAAGAGTGCAATTTTCACTCAAAAACCTTAACTTTAGTTCCCTGCACAAGTCGCTGATAGAGCAGGTGAGCGCGCGTCGATGCTGGAGCCTCGCAGAGAAGGGCGTCGCGCTGGTGTTCGGGTACGCCGTGGTGGGCTGGCTGGGGCGTGAGTGGATTAGCCAACGGCTGGGCGTCTCCATCTCTGATTCTTTCGTGGCGATGAGTGCAGCGTTGACACTATTTATATTGCCCGCTTGTCGAACGCCCTATAAGCCCATTCTGGACTGGCGCGCGGCGGAGAGTATCCCCTGGGGCGTGCTGATTCTGTTCGGCGGCGGGCTGGCACTGGCGAATGCTTTCGAGAGTTCAGGACTGGCGAAGGCGATTGGTGCATCGGTAGGTGGGTTGGGCAATTTGCCCCCGTGGCTAATCGTGCTGGGTGTCGCCACACTGATTATCTTCCTCACGGAGTTGACCTCCAACACAGCCACTACCGCGACCTTCTTGCCTGTCGTGGCGGCGGCCGCTGTGGGGATGGGACTCGACCCCCGCCTGCTGGCGATTCCTGTGGCGGTCAGTGCTTCGGCAGCGTTTATGTTACCCGTTGCCACGCCTCCCAACGCCATCGTGTTCGCCTCAGGCGAAATCAAAATTCACGAGATGGCAAAGGCAGGACTCGCGCTGAACCTATTCTGCATCGCCGTCGTAACGTTTATCGCCTTGACCACTGCACGCTGGGGGCTGGGCATTCCGTAGATGGTATACTCTGAAACGGTGAGAGAGCCATGACCGCAACGCTGACCCAGAAACGCATCCGCACGAGCCGTGGGGAGTTCGTGCAGCTGCTTGAGGAATCGCCCGCGCGCCCATTCGAACCGAAACGCTTTTCAGGGCTGAAGTTGGAGTTGGGCGCGACTTTTGCTGTGGAGCAAAGTTAGCGCAGCGCGGTGAATAATAAAGACTATGCCCACCTTTGACGCTTCTCACATCTGGCTGTACCATGAGCGGTTGAGCGCAATCCCAGAAGAGATGGGCGCGGTGCTGGAGTACGCCGCCTGTTCACCGAACATCAAGGAGCGGCGCGACTACTCCTGCGCCCTGTTTGATGCACGAGGCAGGCTGATTGCTCAGGCGGCGCATATCCCAGTGCATTTAGGCGCGATGCCGATGCTCATGGAATACCTGCTAACGCATATTGATTGGCGGGCAGGCGATATGGTTCTCACGAACGACCCGTACCATGCAGGTACACACCTACCCGACTGGACGCTGGTCGCGCCTGTGTTTGTGGAGGGCGCGCTGGTCGGCTTCGTGGCGAGCCGTGCACACCACGCCGATACAGGCGGTTCCACGCCAGGCTCGATGCCTCTCGCGAGCGAGATTTACGAAGAGGGCTTGCGCATCCCACCAATCAAAGTTGTGGTCGGGGGCGCGCTGGAGGAAACGATAGTCCAACTCATTCTGCATAACGTGCGCACACCTGATGAGCGACGGGGCGACCTGATGGCGCAAATCGGTGCGAACCAGATTGGCGCAAAACGCTTGCAAGAGCTACTGCAGAGTGAGGGCGTTGAGACGTGGGCGGCGCGCTTTGAGATGCTGATGGACTACAGCGAGCAACTCACCCGTGCGGCGCTGAGCCAGATACCGCACGGCGAGTACGAGTTCACCGATTACTTAGATGACGACGGGCGTGGCAAGCGCGACTTGCCCATCCGTGTGCGTGTGGTCGCCCCCGCGTTTGAGGCGGGTACGATACGGTTCGACTTCACAGGTAGTGCGCCCCAAACCGAGGGTGGGCTTAACGCACCCGAAGCCGTGACTCGCGCGGCCTGCTACTATGGAGTCCGCTGCCTGCTGCCCGACGACGCGCCCACTAACGACGGCTGCTGGCGCCCCATTGAGGTCGTCGCCCCGCTGGGCACCATCGTGAATGCGCAGCCCCCCGCGGCGGTTGCAGGGGGCAACGTGGAGACCTCACAGCGCATCGTGGACACCCTGCTGGGCGCGCTTGCGGAGGCGTTGCCCCATCAGATCCCCGCCGCCTCGCAGGGCACGATGAACAATATCCTGTTCGGCGGCTACGACCCCATACGGAACAAGCCGTTCGTCTATTACGAGACACTCGCAGGCGGGGCAGGGGCACACCCCGACGCCGACGGCGCAAGCGGTATCCATACCCATATGACCAACACGCGGAATACACCCGTTGAAGCCATCGAGAGCGCGTACCCCGTGCGGATATTGGAATATCGCATAGCCGAGCGCACGGGCGGTGCAGGGCAACATCGCGGCGGCGACGGTATCGTGCGCTGCTACCAGTTCCTCACGGAGACCACCGTAACGTTATTGACCGAGCGACGCCGACGCGCTCCTTACGGTTTGCACGGCGGCAAACCGGGCAAACGCGGGCAGAATTTGCTGCACATCGACGGTGAAGTAGACGCCGAGTTGAGTAAAGGCGTAATCCGCGTGCCCGCAGGTGCAGTGCTGACCATTCGCACGCCAGGTGGCGGTGGCTCGGGCAGCTCATCGGTAACTTTTTGACGATTTCGGCAGTTTAATACCCCTAAGTTGGGTACATTCGCTTTGTGGTCTGCATTAATGAAACGGAGGATGACCAATGAGACGACCTCACTTACTACTTGGAGCTTTGACGATAGCCGCGACGCTGGCGAGCTTTCTCCCCAGCGCAGCGCAGAACACCGAGTGTTGTAACTACAGCGTGACGCATCACTTTCGAGTGTGTTTGCCACAGGGATGCCAACCGCAGGTTCTTTGGAAATGGCAAACACAAGCGGCAGCCTGGCTAGTCGGATCTTCGCCTGTGATTAATCAGAACAACGGTACAGCAGTTTACGGCATTCCCAGTGCTGATGCGAAATGTGCCTCTGCCGCGTTCGGTAATCAGGATTGCGCCTTTTCATCCGCCTGTGCCAGCTTCAACGTGGACTGGATGCCGGGTACAAACTGCGTGCAGGGACAACATAGCGCCTACGGACGCGCCTGTGTACGCTGTGGACGGCACGGCGCAAACGCGCAGTCGAACTCCTCCATCGTGATCGCCTGCGCCTTCCAACCACCATTCAACATCCAGTGGGCGCCACAGTTTTCGGACCAGGTCGGCGGTGGCTGTGACGCGCAGATATACGACCCTGTATACTTGCGCACTCGCCGTCCCGACGGGCTTCGCGAACTTGTCCTGTTCGAACTGACCGCGTCGGGCGTGAACTGGGACGCGCAAGATACCAACGGCGACGGCTTTCCAGATGTTGCGCGCATCAGAGCCTCGCGTCGTCCCCCGGAGGGACACATCACCCTGTTGCGACGCATAGTTGATGTACAGGTCAGCGAGTCGCGCCTGCATCTGAGGTTCATGAATGGAGTTGTCACGGAATCGCAAGCGACAGGTGACTTTGCGAATCTGCGGTGGCCGCCTGTAGGCGCCCCGATGCCCGGACCTGACGACCCCGGTATCCCAGTACCCGCCGTCCACGACTTGCAAGTGCGAAGCCTGCCCACCGACTGGGAAGTAGAAGAGATCGTGATGGGCGGTGGTGGCGAGGCAGGCGAACCCTTGCCAGGAATTGAGGGCGATGTGGATGGCAACGGCTGCGTCGATGACGCCGACCTACTACAGGTATTGTTCGCCTTCGGCGGGCAAGGTGGCAACGCCGATGTGAATAACGACGGCGTGGTCGATGATGCTGACCTGCTCATCGTGCTGTTCAACTTCGGACAAGGCTGCTAACCTTTCTCTCCTAATCTCGCACCCCTCCCCCTGCACGTCCCTGCAGGGGGAGTACTGTGCTATACTATACAGTGGAGAACTATCATGCGCTGGAAAGGATGGCTTGAAATACTTATGACGCTAATCCTTGCGCCACTTAGCTGGACGCAGGGCAATGTGCAAATTACTATCAGCTACATTAACCCTGCCAACACCGAGTACCAGATGATCGTGCAAAACAACAACGTGGGCTGGTCGTTAGACCAGGTGCATGTGTTGTACACAACAGCGGGTGTGTTGCAGGCGACTTCCACGCCGTCCAACTGGTCGAGCAACCCCGATGTGCCGTGGGACGCCATCCCGCACAATCTTCGCTTCGAGCCAACCAGCCCTGCGCATCGCATCGCGCCCGGACAGTCGCGCACGTTTGGCTTCAAGATGACCACACCAACGCCTTCGGAAGACTTCTACATCCAGTTCCGCGCTATCAACGCGGCTAACCAAACTAAAGAGTTCGCGTACCGTGTGAAGGTGCTGCAGATTGTCGATGTACCCAAAGATTCACCCGTCGCGTCGCTGACCGAGACGCCTGCCGCCAGCACATTGGGTCCCGGTCCGGGCGGCGATCCCATTTTGTATCAGGACTATGGCTTTTTCACGCCCACGACGCAGTTCCAGATTGAGACGCGCGACTCGAGCAGCCGCCTGCGCGATAGCGTGTTCTATCCCGAGATTCCTGAACCGCCTCATCTGGAGCATTTCTTCGCGGGAGATGTGGTGCGCGAAGTGAACGCGGTGGGCGCAGTTCAGAACGCCCTGTGGACGATTGCGGTTGTGGGGGCGCAGTGGTGCAGCGGTGCGATGGGCTGGAACGAACTCTACTGGCTGTACGGGCAGAGTCAGTTCCGCCGCCCGTTGATGCAGTGGCAGTTCACGCCATCTGTGCGGTTAGACGACGGCAGTCGCCTCATACGCCTCACCATCCGCAACGCGGGACGCACGCCGCAAGTCGGGCAGTTCTGGATGTTCACGCAGGGCAACAACTTGCTCACGGGGGCATCGCTGCGACTATGGCGTACACAGTTCCAACCGAATGTACAGCGCATTTTCGACATACCTCCGAACGGCGAGATAGGCTTGTGGTTCACACTGCCTGCAAGCGCGCCTGCTGGTCGCTATTTCTACGGAGAGTTTGAGCTGCGTCAAGGCAGCTTGCCGCCCACGCGAGTCTATTTCGCACAACGAGAAGCCGACGCGCCTTTGCTAATTGGCCATCTGGGGACGCTGGGAGCAAATCGCCCTGTACTGGTGGAGATTGCCAACCCCAACACCGGCGTAGGCGCGACTAAGACGCTTGTCGCCGATGCGAATGCTGTGTGGCGTGCCCAACTGCAGGCGAGCGATGAGCCACTCATCGACGACCCCGACTTCTACAAACCCGCGTGGCAGGTGCGCGTGAAACCACAGGGCGCGCTTTCAATAACCTACACGGAGGTCTTGCTGCCCGGCGGCAATACGCTCGATCCCTACCTACGGGTGAGCCTGATTCTAGGCGATGTGGACGGCAACGACTGCATCGACGACGCCGACCTGCTTGCCGTACTGTTCAACTTCGGTGCAACGAGCAATAACCTTGCCGACTTGAATTTGGACGGCGTCGTGGACGACGCCGATTTGTTGCTAGTATTGTTCAATTTCGGGATCGGCTGTTAGCGTGAATGCCTGCATGCATCTGCCTCACCTCTACCGGCTGCGGGAGAGGTGATGAAGGCTAAGGCAATCGTGCCTATCGGAGGACCCTCCAGTAAAAGCATACCGCGTATCAGGTATCTTTTTCTCTATGAGCGGTGAACTGGTATGGAAGGGTAATATGCTATTCGAGGGCGAATGCGATATCACAGGGCACAAGGTTCTGTTTGATACGCATCCACAATCGGGTGGCAACGATGTAGCGGCGACGCCGATGGAGCATCTGCTGCTCGCGGTGGCGGCGTGTACGGCGATGGATGTAGTTGCCATCCTACGCAAGATGAAGCAGGAACTCACAGGCTACCGACTTGAAATCCACGCAGAGCGCAACGCGGAGCATCCGCGTCGCTTCACGGAGATGGTCATTACACACTATTTGCAGGGCAACAACCTCGACCCGAAAGCGGTAGAGAAGGCTGTGAAACTCTCGGACGAGAAGTACTGTTCGGCGTCGGCGACGCTGCGCCTGCCTACGGAAGTACGCAGCGAGTTTGTGATTGAGGAGTAGAATGGTACGCTCCAACGACTGGCTCTATCGCACGGGCTGGGTACTGGTGCGTGGTTTGGCGCGGCTGATATGGCGGTTGGAGGTAGTGGGCGCGGAGCGCGTGCCGTTGGAAGGTAGTGTGATTATCGCGCCGAACCACCTGAGCCTGCTCGACCCGCCGCTGATTGGTTGCGCCTGTCCGCGTGAGTTGCGCTTCATCGCCAAAGCGGAGCTGTTCCGCTATGGACTGTTCACGAAACTGATACGACGACTGGGCGCGTTCCCTGTGGAGCGTGGTACGGCAGATGTGGGAGCCATCAAAACCGCGCTGAGCTTTCTGAACGAAGGGCACGCGGTGATTATCTTTATTGAGGGCACGCGGGGTGACGGAACGCGCCTGTTGCCCCCCACACCCGGCGTGACGCTGCTGGCGCGTCAGTCAGGCGCAGCGGTTGTACCCACAGCGGTTGTGGGCACGGAAAAAGCGTGGCCCAAAGGTGCGAAACTGCCCCGACCTGTCCGTGTGAAGGTCGCCTTTGGAGAGCCACTCCGCTATCAAGAGGTGTTCGGCGACCGCCACGACCGCGCCGCTCGTGAAGCGTTCAGCAAACTGGTAATGGAGCGAATCGAAGCATTGACGGTAGAATTGGGGAGACGGATCCCTTATCAGAACGAGCCGCTCACAACCACAAACCCCGTCCGATCCAGTTCCGCGCCGTAGAGGGTCACGCGCGCCATCAGGTACGCGCGTTGGGCGTCGCCGATGGCGCGATGGGGCAACCAGAGGTGGATTGTGTTGCCTTCGCGTCGGGCAGCGAGGCGGGCGTTGGGATAGCGCCAGCGGGCATCGCTCCAGTTGCCAGCGGAGTCGACCGTAAGCAGCGTAAGTTCCAGCTGGTAGGGTGCGCGGAACGGCTTGAGAGTTTCAACGCTCACGCGCACGCCCTCGCGTCCTGCACTGACCTCCAGGCTGACGATGTCGGCGCGGGGCTGTAAGTGGATGGTGGGATTATCGTTGAACGGCTGCTCGTAGCGGGCACGGGGCAGCGCAGCAGGTAAGAATAGCTCGTTCCGGCGCAGAAAGCTGTTCAGGAAGCGAGACATAAGAGCGTATTGCGACTCGTGCGCTTGTAGGGCGTGTCGCTTGGCGGCTTGCGCTGCATGGCTGAGGGCGAACATTTGCCAATCGGCGTCGTTCAACCCGATGGGGGGCATCAGTGGGCGGTTCATGTGGTCGCCTTGCGGAAGAGGCCAATCGCCCCGATGCACGAGGTAGTAATACAGCGTGGGCTTTTGCGCGAGTTCCCCTGCCTCGCACGCCTGTTGAATCGCTTCGTAGGTGAACAGTGCAGCGGCGGCGTGGTCTTCGTGGTCATCTAACGGATGCGTCGTGAACACGCGCGTCGGTTGGAACTCGGCAAGCACGCGGCGCAGGTCGGCGACCAGCACAGGTGCTAGGTAGGGCGCGTTCGGTGTGAGTGCGTCGCCATAGGGCACGGCAGAAGCCCCCGTAGTAGCGGAGCGGGCAACGCGGTTAGGGCGAACCGCCATCGGTAGTAAACCTCTGTCGGGATAGCCCAGAAATACCGCGTCGTTAGGCGAAAGTCCCAGCAGATGCAGTCCATGACGCGCCTCCTGCTGACGCAGTCGACCCAGTTGAAGGCACTCGTCAGCGTCGGGGGTAGCGCGCGCAGTGAGCGCAGCCGCTGCAGGGAAACCGTCGCCGTTGGTGAGGTAGACCACGCGCACCGGTACACCCATCGCTGCGGCGGTCGCCATTAGCCCCCCACAGCCCAGCACTTCATCGTCAGGATGGGGCGCGATAATCAGCAGGCGTTCTTGCGTTTGCACGGGGGGTAGGGGGCGCCATAGGTGAGATTCCTGCGAAAGGCTCACGCGATGCATCGCCGTCACGAACAGCAGCGCGCTCAGCCCGAAGTACGAGCTTAGCCCGCCCAGAAACGCCAACGCGATGCGGAACGCCCAACGCTTCATACCGCTTTCCCTAGAAATGGCGGAGGGGGAGGGATTCGAACCCCCGTCCCACGGAGTGGGATGCGGTTTTCAAGACCGCCGCCTTCAGCCACTCGGCCACCCCTCCGCGCGGCTTGCTATTATACCTTGCCGAGTCGCTCTGCGCAACGACTATGCACTGACCACATTCTGCGCCCTTCCTTCCAGAAACGCCTGCAGGTTGTCCAGCGTAGTGTCCAGAATTCGCTGTACGGCTTCTTGGCTGTTGAAGGCGATATGCGGCGTGAACACCACATTCTCGCGCCTCAGTAGCAGCTGCGCCTGCACGATTTGCTTGAGGGTCTGTTCGGCGAGGGGCATCTTCAGCAGCGCACTCTCTTCGGTGATGAACTCCTCGCCCTCAATCACATCCAGACCCGCGCCGCCCAGAATGCCCTCGTCCAACGCCCACAGCAACGCCTCGGTGTCCACCACGCCTCCCCGCGCCGTGTTAATCAGCAGCGCGCCGCGCTTCATCTTGCTCAGCGTGTCCCGGTTAATTAAGTGATGCGTTTCAGGACGCGCGGGCACATGCAGTGACACGATGTCCGACTCGCGCAGCAGCGTATCCAAGTCGGTATAGGTGAAGCCCAACACTTCCGCCAGCAGCGAATGGGGGCGCGCATCATACGCTAGCACACGCATGCCGAACCCGCGCGCAATGCGTATCACATGCAGCCCGATGTTGCCCGCGCCCACCACCCCCAGCGTCTTGCCGTACAAATCGAACCCGCGCAACTCGCGAATCCGAAAGTCGCCGCGCAACGCCTGAAAATACGCCGCGTGCAACTTACGCGAGAGCGAAAGTATCAGCGCGAAGGTATGCTCCGCTACCGTGTTCTCGCCGTAGCGAGGCACGTTGCACACCGTAACGCCCCGCTTTCGGCACGCCTCTAAGTCGATATGGTCATAACCGGTGGACATGGTCAAAACAAGGCGCAGTTCGGGCAGCGACTCGATAATAGCGCGGTTCACTTTTGTCCAGATGAACACCACGATAGCCTCGGCGTCGGCGAACTCGGTAAAGGCAGCTGGGCTGAGGTGGTCGTGGAGAAACCGCGCCTGAATACGGTTCTCAATACCGCGCTGCCGTATGCCCGCTCGCATGTAATCGGTCTGCCAGTCTTCCAAATCGAAAAATACTACTCGCATAGGCGGCTCCTATTGTAGGGCGACTTCGACGGCTCCGTCGCGTTCACGGGCGACGCCGATGAATTGTGACCGCCCGACGATGTAGGTCTCGTAGATATGCACGGGCACTTCGCGTCCGAGGGCACGCTTGGCTTCTTCACACCCCAGTCGCGCAGCGCGCGCGGCGTACCAACGGGGCACAACCACCGCGGCGTTCAGGCGCAATGCACGCTCGCCATTCTGCAGCTCTATCACGCGGAAACGCAGCGGGGCATCGTGCAGGCGATAGGGCGCGGTTAGTAAATCGGCTAAGGCGGTGAGTTTTGCCTCGCTGGTGGGCTGCCGGTCAACTTGGTGGCGCACGGCGGCAAGGTGTTGGCTCCAGTCAGGCTCTCCGAACTGCACAGTCTCGTGGAGGCTCTCTTCAGCGCGTCGCTGCTCGTTCTGTAGCCAGCCCAGCAATCCCAGCCCGATGAGCAGCAAGCCTACATAAGGCGCATAGCGCAACGCTCGTTTCATAGGCGTACCCCAGTTATGGGATTATACCGTATTCGTGCGGGATATAGAGGGTAAGAAATGGGGTAGGGGCGCGGAGGGTAAGCCCGCGCGCCCTTGCGAAACACAATTTAGCAGCCCGTACCGAAGTTGAACAGCACTTCCAGCAGGTCTGCGTCATCGACCACACCGTCCGCGTTCACATCTTCGGGCAGACAGCCCGTCGCACCGAAGTTGAATAGCACGGCGAGCAGATCCGCGTCATCGATGCAGCCGTCCGCGTTGATGTCACCTGCAGACGCAGGGGCGAACGCGTACAGAATCTGCGGGTCAGCGTTGTCACGGGAGGCAGCGATGTAGACGGTGCCATCTGGACCGACAGACGGCGCGTTGTTGCCGAAGTAGTTAAAAGGCAGCTGGAACCGCCACAGGAATCTCGCATCACTGCCATTATCTCGCACGGCGTACAGATAGGTCTGATCAAACGACACCTGATCGCAGGCATACAGAACCCTGCCACAGGTTACCACGGGCCAGCCACTGAACTCGCCGCTGCCGGGGGGCTTGAACTGCCAACGAATCGTGCCGTCAGGGCGTATCGCTGTGATGCCACCTCCCAGCTGACCCAGCTGGTTGAGGTCCACATTCACGCGCTTGCCCGCCAGCGCGCCCGTTCTGCCCACCAGCTGCAACCCGTTCACAACGGCGAAATTATTGAAGGCGTCAATCTCGACCGTGATATTGATATCGCCGCTGATGGGTGAAATGTTCCGGTAGACGACGTAGTTCACGTCCTCCTGGTAGCCTGAAAAGGGACCGGGCGGATCGGGCGTCACAGTCTTCGTCACACCGTTCACGATAAACACAGCGTTTTGGTCATTCGCAATCGGTGTGAAGGAGTAAAGATACAGGTCGTAGGTTCCTGCAGGCACTTCGGAGAGTCGCACGGTGGCGGGGCCGTTAAAGCCTGCTGCACCGATGTAGTGGTAATCGCGCATCAGGTCGTCGCCGTCAGTGGCGGGGTAGGTGGAACTCTCAGCGAAGTCGATGTTCGCGATATCGATGGTGGTCGCGGAGTCGTCGTTCGCGCGCAGGTTTTGCAGCGTCCATGGGCGGTTGACCGCAGCCGAGGCGGCAAGCGAGTTCCAGAAATCGCCTGATTGACCTGTCGCGGCAGGACCGTTCATGATTGGCGGTGGAATGGTGACACGACCGCCGCTGTAAATCGTGCCGTCGCCGCCCACCACCGGGTTTTGGTACTGGTTCATCCCGTTGAATACATCCGAGAAGATCTGCCACAGAATTTGCCCGTCGGAGGCGCGCAGGGCGGTCATCACGGGGTTGCCCGCATCGGAGAACGAGTTCGAGTACAACGTGCTGAAGTCCAGACTGGCGACGAGGTTGCCCCACCAGCGGTAGTTCAGCCCGACTGCAACATTACGGCTCCATACGAGGTTCGCTGTCGTTCCCGCGTCCTCAATCACCACGAGAGAGCCGTTCACCGCGTTGTTGCTGAACGCGATACGCGTGCGCCCGGAGAGAGGGTCGCGCCACACAGGACCCAGCGTCTGAAAGGGGGGCGGTCCGCCGAAAGGCGAGGTGTAGACCCAGAGCAGGTTCCCGTTGGCGGCGTTGAGCGCGACGATGCGCGACGGGTCGGCGTTATTGCGCACATAGAGGCGGGTTCGATCAGGGCTGAGCAGGATGTTGCCGCGTCCGAAGTCTGTGCCCGCCACCCCTAAATCTGTGGCGGTGCGCAGCCAGATCGTCGCACCTGTGTTGATATCCAGCGCAGCGATGAACGATTGTCCCGTGGGTTGCGCCGAGCCACGCGCAGCGGCGTACACACGCCCTGCCACCTCGTCCACAGTCACGCCGGCATAACAGAAGTTGCCGAAGCCGAGCGTTGCAGGGTTCGTCGCCCAGACAGTGCTACCGTCCGCGGCGTTCAATTTGAATACCTGACCTTGCCCTTGACCAAAAGTTGTGAAGTACAGGAACTGCCCGTTGTTGCTGAAGCTGATACTACCGTGTGCGATGCCGAGCGGCAGCTGCCTCTGCCAGCGAATGTTCGTGGTCGCGGGGCGCGTCGCGGGCGACAGTCCGCGCATACCCTCTCCGTGCGGGGTCGTGTGGAGCGTCTGGCTCCACGATACTGTCATTAACGCTGATAATCCAAGCACTCCGAGTGTGTATCTCATAGCCTTTCACCTCATCGCGGTTAAGAGCACGCATCCTTGCGCAATTGTGGTTTAGACAATCCTGTCCAAACCCTGCCGCACGGACAAGAATGTCCGTGTTCCAGTTAGCGACAGAAGTTGTTCACCGCCTGACGCATCGCGGCAGGGCAGTCGTTCGCGCCGCAGCGTCCCAGCGTCGTTTCGCCCCACTGCCACATGTTGCCAATCGGCGTCGTACCCTGGCAGCGACGGGGCAAGTAGGTCTGGTCAGGGCGCATCCACTTCGCGTGCCCATCCGCGAAGGTGTAGTTCGCGCCGCCGTTGTGAATCAGTAGGCTCGTCCAGAAGTTCTCATCGAGGTCAGGATCGCGCGCACTCTCAGCACAGACCCAGCACTCGTCGGAGATTGCCCACCACCAGTGCATATTGTTGGGCACAAGCACACCGTTCGGGTCGCGGTGCAACACGGTGCCCACGCCAACACACTCGTTAAACACGATAGTGCGGGAATGCTCCTCGATGGAGGCTTCATGGCGCACCACACCGGGTCCCGCGCGCGGATAGGGCGGGTTCAGCCACGCCAGCACATAGGCGTTCGCGGAAAAGTTGCGCACGCCGTATCGCTGATAGATTGTCTCTGCCTGTGTGCGCCCCAAGTTGTACCAGCGGCGCACGATGTCATACGAGATTCCCTGCGTCGGGCAGGTGAACACGTCCAGATTTTTGACATAGGGGTAGATACGCTCTGCCCAGTTTGGAATAGGTCCGGTGCCCTCGCCAGAGGGGGGGAAACACATGGTCATAGTCGGGCAGATACATCATCACGCCCTGCCCCATCTGCTTCTGATGCGTCAAGCAAGCGGTCTGCTCAGCCTTCAGACGCGCCTGCGCAAGTACGGGGAATAGAATCGCCGCCAAAATGGCGATAATCGCGATTACGACCAGTAGCTCAATCAGGGTGAACCCCTTGGTTTTCATAGCCTGCCTCCTTCAAGGGCAGCCTGTGCGTTCGCCCAGATGCACCGCCCACTTCAGTTTTGCGGGATTGCAGTCGAAGAGTGTCTCATCGGTCGCTTGCAGAATCGGCGTTCCGTTCGATTGGCGCGCGTAAAGTTGTTCGCCGCGGAACCATTTGGCGTGCCCATCAGCGAATGCAACAATCACGCCCTCGCTATGGCGCACGGCATAGCCACTCGGCTTGTTCATCGGCAGCACGCGCGTGCGGTTCTCAAAACCAAATGGAGTCACCATGTAGCCGCCGAACGGGTCTGCAGAGGGTTGAATTGGCACGCTGTCCAGCACCAAAATCGCCGCCGCGGGGCGCGTGACCTTGCTCAGCGACACCACATAATCCATCGAGGACTGATACGGGAACCCCCAGAACCAGTTCAATCCGTAGGAGAGGCGCGCACGC
>CAYVKB010000013.1:0-42393 GCA_964451985.1 uncultured Fimbriimonadales bacterium
ACTCGTCGGCGGGACGCCGACGCTACGAGGAGCTATCTACCGCCTCAGCATTCTCCAAAACAGATAACTCATCATCAGCCCCCCAACGGCACCACCTAGGGTGGACGCCAGCAGGGGCGGTAGCGCAAGCATCTGAAATAGCCATGCCAGCGGAATGGAGAGCAACACCACTAAAGCCAGCGTGTTGAGCATCGCAGCGCGCGCACGGCGCGTGGCAACACGTTCCAACTGCAGCATCCGCTCAAAGTCCGCCTCGCCATGCTGGAGATACTCGTTCAGCCCGCGCAGCTCAGCGACGATTAGGTCGGCGTCTTGCTCGCTGAGGGCGCGCACGGAACGCTGGAACTCGTAAGTCACGTCCACCAGTGTCTGTGCGCCCCAAGTTTGCAGTTTCGCCTCGATGGTGATAGGCAATGCGCGGGGCGAGAGGGTCGTAATCGCTTTCCAGCGGTTGCCCCGCGCCCAGCGCAGCACGCCCTGCGCACGATAGCCGATTGCCTCCAGATACGTGCTCAGGCGTTCGGCAGCAGCTTCGGCATCGTAGGCGACTGCGCCCGACCAGCGGAACTTCATGGCGTCTCCTGAACGCGACGGATGCCTTTCAGCAAGCGTTTGCGATACTGAGCAGGCACGCGCCGCACCTGATGGCAGTTCCGACATCGCGCTTCGTAATGGTCGTCCGCACCTACCAGAATCGTCGGCTCGTCCCACGCGGCGGGGCGTCTGTCCACCAGCCGTTGCGTGTGGCTCGCAGGGCGTCCGCACTGCACGCAAATCGCCCGCAGCTTGATTACCTCGTCTGCAACCGCCAGCAGATGCGGCATAATCCCGAACGGTTGACGGCGGAAATCTTGGTCTAAGCCGGCCGCAATCACGGTCTTGCCCGCGTCTGCCAGCTCCACGCACAGGCGCACGAGATCGTCGTCGAAAAATTGCGCCTCCTCGATGGCAATCACATCCGTATCGGCGTCCAACAGGCAAATCAACTCGCGCGTGTTGCGCACGGGAATCGCCTCAATCTGCACGCCGTTATGTGTGGCGACTGCGCTGAGTTCGAAACGGTCGTCTAAGGCGTGTTTGAACACCTGCACTTTTTTACGGGCGTACATCGCGCGGCGCACGAGGCGAATTAGCTCCTCCGACTTGCCCGCAAACATACTCCCGCACACCACAGTGATTTGACCAAGCGGTTTCATGGGATGCGTAAGAGGAATTCGCCGTGCGTGAGAGCTTCCCTGCAGTGTGCAGGAATGAATGAGCCTCTTATCCAAAAACAGGTACAATAGCATGGGAGGTATATGATGCGATTGCCGTTCAAGAAAATCTTAGCGCCAACGGATTTCAGCGAGCCGTCCTACTATGCGCTCGATATGGCGGTCGAGCTGGCGGAGCATTTTAATGCGGAGCTGCACTTGCTGCACATCGTGCCGCCACTGCACGTGGTGCCCGTGCCTGTGAATGTGGAGGTGCCCCTGTACGAAAGCGAGATGCGTGAGGCGGCGGAACGCTCGATGCAGGAACTGATTGAGCAGCGCGTTCCGAAGAGTCTCACCGTGTTCGCCAGCGTGGTATGGGGTGAGCCTGCCGACGAGATTATCGCTTATCAGCGCGAGAAGGGCGTGGACTTAATCGTCATCGCCACGCACGGGCGCAGCGGCTGGAAGCGGTTCGTGTTCGGTTCGGTCACTGAAAAGGTTGTGCGCATGCCCACCTGTCCTGTGCTGACTATCAACGCACCGCAAGAGGACTAAACCTGCTGGGGCATCCCGCCTAAGATTCACAAAGAGGAGGTACGCGATGCAGTTCTGGAATTCGAAGCGTCCGCTTATCTTTGCACATCGAGGAGCGAGCATGCACGCTCCTGAAAACACGCTCTCCGCGTTCCATCTCGCCTTAGAGATGGGTGCAGACGGCATTGAGTTAGACATCACGCCCAGCGCGGACGGTGTGCCAATGGTGATTCACGACCCCGATTTGGAGCGCACCACTAACGGTAAGGGAGACGTGCGCCAACTCAGTGCAGCGGAGATTCAAAAATACGATGCGGGTGTGAAGTTCGGCGGTAAGTACGCGGGCGAGCGCGTGCCCACCCTGCGCGAGGTGTTCGAAACCTTCGGCAACCGCACGCGCTACAACCTCGACATGAAAACTTTCTATGACGCCGACCGCCCCATCGTGCGCACCGTGCTGGGGCTGATTGAGGAGTACAAAATCGCGCCGCTGATTCTGGTCTCCTCGTTCAGCCTCGACACCCTGCGCTGGTTCACGGCTGAGTCGCGCAACCTCAAGCTCGGCGTCCTGATTAGCCAATACACACCTCACATGCTGCGCGAGGACGGACGCTGCTGGCGCATCCGCTACGACGCGTTGCACCCCAACCACACGCTGGTCGACGTGTCCGTGATGCGCCAAGCCCGCCAGCAGCGCAAAAGAGTCGCTGTGTGGACGGTGAACGACCCCCAACGTAAGCACGAGCTTACCCAGCTTGGTGTGGATGTGATCATCACGGATGACCCAGTACGTTGACGAGGCTGTTTACAGATAATGAGCGAATGCAGCTCACAGGGCTATACGTCATCACAGAACCAGACTTGCGCGACCCCGTCGAGACGGCGCGCCTTGTGTTGGAGGGCGGGGCGCGAATCCTTCAACTGCGCGATAAACACGCCAGCACGCGTCAGCTGGTGCAAACGGGGCAGCATCTGCGCACCCTCACCCGCCAGTACGGAGCGATCTTTATCGTGAACGACCGCCTCGATGTCGCCCTCGCGATTGAAGCCGACGGCGTGCATTTAGGACAGGACGATTTACCCGCCGCGCTGGCGCGGAAAATCGCTGGCGAAAACTTTATCATCGGCGTCTCGGCAGAAACAGTCGAAGAAGCGCGTCAGGCTGAGGCGGAAGGTGCGGACTACCTCGGTGTAGGACCGATGTTCGCCACCGCCACCAAGCCCGACGCGGGCGCGCCGGTAGGACCAGAACGTCTACGCACGGTCAAGCAGGCGGTCTCAATACCCGTGTTTGGCATCGGGGGCATTACACTGGAGAACGTAGGCGCAGTACTACAAGCGGGCGCGGACGGAATCTGCGTTATCTCGGCGATTGTGGGCGCAGCAGACCCACATGAGGCGACGCAGCAATTCCTGCGCGTGTTGGGCAGTCCGCTCCATAAGGTATAATCCTCCTGGGCGAGCGGTTCCACTCGTCGGCGGGCGCGCCGACGCCCCTGCCGCGAGACGCCCCTGAACAAGGAGGCTCTGCAACGATGCGAATGATGGTCAACTGGAACGGCGTTATTACCCCATTAGAAGAGGCGTGCCTGCCCGTTTTTGACCACGCCTACCTCTATGGAGACGGTTTATTCGAAGGCATCCGTATCTACAACCGGAATATATTCAAGTTAGACCCTCATCTGGAGCGGCTGTACAACGGTATCCGCCATCTGGATATACGGGGCATGATTAGCTATGAAGAACTCAAACAACGCGTGCTGGAAACCGCTGAAGCCTCCGGCGCAGAGAACGCTTACATTCGGCTCTCGGTCTCCCGCGGCACAGGCATCGGACTGAACCCAGCCAATATTGACCAGACGCCGAATGTGATGATTGCCATCACGCGCCTTGCGCTCTATCCGCCCGAAATGTACGAGACGGGACTGCGAGTGGTCACGGTGTCTACGCGCGTGATGACACCCGACTCGCTGGATCCGCGCATCAAATCCATCGGGCGCTATGTGGCGAACATTCAAGCGAAGATCGAAGCAAACCGCCAAGGGGCGGGCGAAGGGCTGATGCTGAATGCGCAAGGCTACGTGGCGGAAGCCACAGGCGACAATTTGTTTATCGTCAAGGACGGCGTGTTGCGCACGCCGCACCCGTCGTGCGGTATCCTGAAAGGTATTACCCGCGCGACTGTTATCGAAATTGCTCGCGATAGGGGCATTCCCGTCGTGGAGGACTGGCTCACGCTGCACGATGTGTATACAGCGGACGAGGCGTTCCTCACGGGCACGGCGGCGGAGATTATCCCGATGGTCGAGTTGGACTATCGTCCGATAGGCGATGGCACACCGGGTGAGATTACTGAGCAGGTAATTGCCGAGTTCCGTCAGCGCGTGTGCGAGGATGGAGTGCGTATCGGCGTGGGTGTGCGATGAGCTGCGCCTACTGTGAACGTCCTGCATCGTATCAGGCGCGGGTGGGCTTGCAACGCCTGCGCCTGTGTGAAATTTGTGCGCCAGCTTGGGCGAAGCGGAACCTAAACGCGCCTCTACCCACTTGGCTGCGCCGTCTCAAACCTGCCCCACGTACTCACACCGAATGCCCCTTCTGTGCCTGCACTCCTGCCGACATCCAGCAATCGGGGCTTTATGGCTGCGCTCTTTGCTATGTGTTTTTAGGCGAGGGCAAGCGGAGCAGCTAATCGCAAGAGCATTTGTCGAACAGGCAAGCCCTGCCTACTGAGGAACTACGCATGCGCCACTGCCCATCTGCAGTGACGCCCATCAGGATGTTGTGTATTCACCGAACCGCCGCTCGAAAACCAAACATAGCTGGGGCGACTCGGAGCGCGCCTCGATGGAGTAGTTGGCAATAAACAGTTCCTCGCCCGCACGCGCATGTGGCTGTTTATAATTGTTCATCCCGTACTGTAGTGTCCAGCGCACTTGCGTGTAGGTGGCATACAGTTGGCGAATAAAGAGGCTATCATCGTAAGTAAGTAGCCAACGGTGCGGTGTTTCCTGCAGTACGCGCGCCAATTGGTGGTGGTCGAAGTTCAGGTGCAGTTCGCCTCGCTTGCCGTACAGACGCGACTCGGTCGCTGAATAGTAAGGTGGATCAAGAAATACAAACACGTCCTCGCCTGCCTCGCGGAGAACTGGCTCATAATCTCCGTGCGTAATTCGAACCCCTTGAAGCAAGCGTTGTAGTGGGCGTATCCGCTCGATCGCTGTTGCAGTAAAACGCCCGTGGAACGCCTGTTCCGAGTAGCCTCCCGAGTCGACAGTTCCCGAAAAAGTCATCCTGTTCAGAGCGAAGAATCGTATGGCGCGCTCGAACTCATTCCCTTGTCCATAGCAGTCGAGGAGACGATGAAAGAGCGACTTGCCATCGTGGGTTTCAGCGCGTAGTTGGTGAAGCGCGTCCGCGAGTTGGTCGGCGCACTCCTGCGCCACTTTCCAGAAACAGAAAAGTTCATAGTTGAGGTCGTTAATCCAGTATCGACGATTCGGAAAACGCTGTTGCAGAGCAAGGAACACGGAACCACCGCCCACCATCGGCTCGCGATATTCCTCATAGTCAGGTACCAGCGGCAAGATTTGGCTAATAGCTCGCGACTTACCGCCTGGAAAGCGGAGCGGACTCCTAATCATGACTACCCTCCAGAATACATTCGATACCCAGTCGTCTCAACTCCTCATTCAACCAGAAGATATGATTACGAAAAGATGATTTCCACCCCTTGACGAACGATTCCAGTGCTTTTTGCCTCGTCGGTAGACTCAACCTTCCCTCGAAGATGCCTGTTTCTTCGTTGCACTGCAATACCACGCAAGGATTACATACACACCCATCAGATTCATCCACGATAGCGTGATAAAGTTTACGCGGTCGAGGTTCGTATCGTTCTCACGCTCACCTATACCCTCGTCTTTCAGGATAGGAATAATCGTGATTACCTTCCCACTGTGCGAATAGGTATCGTACACTTTTGCCAGTGGATAAGTGCGTGTGCGTTTCGGTCCTGTCCATCGAAAGATTGCAACCACCGACTCATCTGACAAACGCACCTTGCAGGCAGGGGAGGCGGTGTTCACATCATAGGCGTCCCAGCCGTAAATTGGCAGGCTTGCAGGTTGCCCATTGAACCGAAGGCTCTGGATAGTTCCCCGCAAGCGTATCACAGGACGCGCCATACGCAAAGTATACCCACGTGCCGGCAGGTACAATTCCTGTATGCCACGCCCGACGCTGGTGATTATCGACGGACACAGTCTATTGTACCGAGGCTTTTACGCCACGCGCCCGCTGACCACCTCTGATGGACGCCCCACCAACGCCGTGTACGCCTTCACGAATATGCTGCTTTCCATGCTGGAGCAGTTCCAGCCCGACGCGATTGTAGCGGCGTTCGATGCGCCCGCGCCCACCTTTCGGCACGAGGCATTCACCGAATACAAGGCGCACCGCCGCGAGACGCCTGAAGAGTTCCGTCCGCAGGTGGAGATGACCCGTCGCCTGCTGGAAGCAATAGGCGCTGCCACCATCAGCGAGGAGGGCTTCGAGGCGGACGACCTGGTAGGCGCGCTTGCCCGCTACGCCGTCGAACACGGCTACGATGTGCTGATTTTCACGGGCGACCGTGACCAGTTGCAACTCATTAATGATCACGTGCGCGTGTTTGCCCCCATTCGCGGCGTGTCGGAACTGCAGGTGTTCGACGCCGACGCCGTACAACAGAAGTATGGGCTGACTCCCGCACAGATTGTGGATTTCAAAGCCCTCTGTGGCGACCCGTCGGACAATATTCCCGGCGTACCAGGCGTGGGCGAGAAGACCGCCGTCAAACTGCTGCAGCAGTTCGGCAGTGTGGAGAACCTACTGGCGAACTTGGAACAGGTGGAGAGCGATAAGCTGCGCGAGTCGCTGCGGGCGCACACCGAGCAGATACGCCAAAGCCGCATGCTGGCGACGATTCTGGACAACACACCCCTACATATAAGCGAGATTCCACATCTCGAACTCACCCCCGAGCGCATTCAGGCGTTGCATCGCGTACTGGAGGAGTACGAGTTCCGCTCGATACTGAAACGACTGCCCAAACTGATTGAACGCTACCGTGCGGGGACAACGCTGACGCCCGTGCAGTCGGTGTATGAGACGCTGATGCCTGAGGTCGTGCGCAACCCCGACGAGGCGACTCTGACACGCTCACTGGAGGGCAGCGCACCTGTGAGCGTGCGACTGCTGGGGCAACTGAACCGCCTGCGCGACGCGAGCGTGCAGGGCGCAGCCATCGCCGTTGCGCCTCACCGCGCCGTGTGGCTGGATTTGGAAGGCAGTCTGTTCGTGCCTGAGCCGCTGCTGCGCTTGCTGAGCGACTCGCATCGCACACGCATCGCGTGGGATCTCAAAACCGAGTGCCTGATGTTACATGGTGCAGGTATCGTGGCGACGCCAGCGCAGTTCGACGCACTGTTAGCCGCCTACCTGTGGCAACCGAGTCGTTCCACCTACGCACTGGACTGGCTGAGCGAGGATTTGCTAAGCCTGCGCCTGCCCGACGACGAGAGCCTGCGCCCCGCTGCCGAAGCCTGCGCACTGCTCCAACTGCAGCCCCTCTTGCGCGAGATTTTAGAGCGTGAGGAGACCCTTAGCGTGCTGGAACAGATTGAAATCCCCCTCGCACCCATCTTAGCTGAAATGGAGTGGCACGGCGTGCGCCTCGACGCGCCCTACCTGCAAGAACTCTCGGCGCGGCTGGAGGTCGAAATCAACGCCGTCGCGCAGGACATCTACACCCTCGCGGGCGAGGAGTTCAACGTCGGCTCGCCCAAGCAACTCGGCGCGATTCTGTTCGAAAAACTCGGCTTGCCCGTTATCAAAAAAACCAAGACAGGCTACTCCACCGACGCGGAGGTGCTGCAGACCCTCTCTGTCGAGCATCCCATCGCTGCGCTGATTGTGAAGCATCGCGAGCTGAGCAAACTGCGTTCGACCTACGCCGAAGCGTTGCCGAAACTCATCAACCCGCTCACGGGGCGTATCCACACTAAGCTAAACCAGACCGTAACAGCGACGGGCAGACTCTCCAGCAGCGAGCCGAATCTGCAGAACATCCCGATTCGCACCGAAATCGGGCGAGAGATTCGACGCGCCTTCATCGCCGACCCAAACTACCTGCTGCTGTCGTTGGACTACTCGCAGATTGAGCTGCGCATTCTGGCACATATGTCGGGCGACCCGATGCTACTGCAGGCGTTCGAACTCGGCGAGGACATCCACACCGCGACGGCGTCGATCCTGTTTGGCTTGCCCCCTGAGCAAGTCGACAAAGAGTTACGCCGCCGCGCCAAAACCGTGAACTATGCCGTGCTGTATGGCATGAGCGACTACGGGCTGTCGCAGGAGCTGGGCATCGGCGTCGGCGAGGCGAAACAGATTATCGATCAATACTTCCAGCGGTTCCCGCAAATCAAAGCTTTCACGCAAAGCATCTTGGAGGAGGCGCGCGCGAAGGGCTACGTGCGCACGCTGCTGGGGCGCAAACGCTATATGCCCGAACTGCACAGCGCGAACCGCAACGAACGCCTCGCCGCTGAGCGCGCCGCGATTAATATGCCGTTTCAAGGCACAGCGGCGGACATCATCAAGCTCGCAATGATTCGTGTGCGTCGTCGTCTACCCGAAATGGAGCCGAAAGCGCGTATGCTGCTGCAAGTTCACGACGAACTGCTGCTGGAGTCGCCCGATTCGCACGAGCAGGTCGCCGAAGTTGCCCGCGCTGTCCGCGCTGAGATGGAGCAAGCCTACCCTCTGCGCGTGCCGCTGACTGTGGAAGCCAAAGTGGGGCTGAACTGGCGGGATATGGAGGGGGTGTGAGGCATGGGTGGCTTGGTTAAGCAAATTAATGAACTTTTCTACTGTCAAACTGGTGTTGTGGCTGATTCTTTCCATATGGTATAATCGCCGCAAAGCAGGAGGGAGCCATTACCACGCACGCCAAACGCTCGGAATGGGAGGTCGTGATTTTAGGGACGCTGGTGGTGGCGTTCCTGTTGGCGTATTACATTCAGCCCTATTCTATTGAATCGCTGCGCTGGCTGGGCGTTAGGCGCGAGAACCCCACCTTGCGCGATTGGAATGAGTATATTTTGGTCAGTTCGATGGCGCTACTGTGGCTGCCCGTGTTAGTTCTGGCATTTTTCGGTAAGGGTGAGCTGGGACAGTACGGCTTGGCGCGTGGCGACGGCAAACTCGGCGCATTGTACGCTCTATTAATGTATCTGGGGATGCTGCCGCTGGTCTATTTCGTGGCACAGCGACCCGACTTCCAGCAGTACTATCCTCTCGATAAGCGCACGCTGACCGACCCAGTGTACGCTGTCTACTTCCAGCTGGCGTATGGCTACTATCTGTTTTGCTGGGAGTTTTTCTTTCGCGGGTTCTTGACTTTCGGGCTGTACCGCTGGATGGGCTGGTGGGGCATCGGGCTGCAAGCAGGCGCGTTCGCGCTGCTGCACTACGGCAAGCCTGTGCCAGAGGTAATCGGCTCCTTCTTCGCCGCGCTGATTCTCAGCTGGGTCGCACTACGTGTGAAGTCGTTCCTCCCGTGTTTCTGGGCACACTGGGCAGTGCAGATGACGCTGGAAGGGATGATGATTTTCAGACACAGTGAGTGAGGTACACTTAATCCCGCATGGCGTTTCGGATTTACTGTGGCGCACTGGTAACCGATGGACAACGCTACAGCCATCGCGCGCTGGTGGTGGACAAAGGACAGATTGTCGCGTGGGAGCTATATGAACCGGCTCAAACGACGCGCATCGCTTCGCCCGATGTGGACGCGCGCGACTACATCGCCATGCCAGGCATGATTGACCTCCATATTCACGGTGGGTTCGGGCGCGATATGATGGAGGGAACCCCCGAAGCCATTCAGACGATTGCTCATCGCTTAGCAGCGCACGGTGTCACGGCGTTTTTAGTGACCCCGCTGACCGCGCCGTGGGGCGCCATTCGTGCATGCCTCCGCGCGGCACGGGAACTGCGCACCGAAGGCTCTATCGGCGCGCGCGTGCTGGGATGCCACTTGGAAGGACCGTTTATCAACCCCAAACGTGCAGGAGCGCAGCCGCCTGAATACATTCGCCCGCCCAGTATCCAGGAACTGGAGAGTGAGCTGGGTGATTTAATTGATGAGCTGCGCATTGTAACTCTCGCGCCTGAACTGGACGGCGGACTGGAACTGACCCAGTATCTGGCGGAGGAGGGGATTATCGTGTCCATCGGGCATACCGACGCGACCTACGAGCAAGTGCAACGCGCGGTGGAGCGCGGAGCACGCCACATCACGCACACCTTCAACGCCATGCGCCCGTTCCAACACCGAGACCCCGGCACTGCAGGCGCGGCGATGACGATGCCCGAACTAACTGCCGAAATCATCTGGGACAATATCCACACACACCCCGCTGCTGCACAACTGCTGGTGCAGGCAAAGGGTTACGGGCGCGTGATTTGCGTCTCCGACGCCACCACTGGCTTGGGCATGCCCGACGACTACGAGTTCGAACTCTGGGGTCATCGCGCCGTTGTGCGAGAAGGAGCGGCGCGGATGCTTGGAACAGGTGGGCTGGCAGGCAGCGCAATCGCGATGGACACCTGCTTGAAACACTGCGCCGAAACATTCAGCCTCGAGGTCGCCTCGATGCTGTGCGCGGCGAACCCTGCCCGCGCGCTGGGCTACGAAGGCGAACTCGGAACCCTGCGTCCGGGCGCACAAGCGGACGTCATCCTGTGGAATCCCCACACTTACCGTGTGGAGCAGACCTACATCGCGGGCGATTTACACAATCACAATTTAGAAACGGCAGGAATCCTATCGCCTGCCGCGAATTAAACAACATCGTAGCCTGAAGGAGGAGCGTGAACCATGTGGAACGATGAGCAGACCCGTGAGAACCCGACCGACGAGACGACACCGATGACCGAGACGACGCCGGAAGCCACGACCAGCGTATCGAACCCTGAGCCGACGGCGGAGATCGAAAGCGCGTCGGAACCGATTGTCGCCGAGTCGAACGATGCTTTAGCTACCGACTCTACAGCGGAGCCTGTTGCAGAGACCGCGTCCACAGAGTCAGCGGCTGCTTCACCTGATGAAGTACCTGCGGAAACCATCGCGCCTGCGGATACGCCCAGCCCCGCAGCGGCGATGGCAACTGAAGTACAATCCGCAGCCGAAGAGCCGATCAGCATGGACGAAGCCATCGAGCAGAGCTTCCCCTCGTTTGAACCCGGCGAGGTGATTCAAGCGACTGTGGTGCAGGTCGACCGCGAAGCCGCACTCGTAAATGTCGGTACAAAGACCGAAGTCAAAATCCCCAAAGAGGAGCTGGGCACAGGCAAAATCGAGTCGGCGGAGGAAGTAGTGCGCGTAGGCGATACCATCGATGTGAAGGTGGTGCGCACGCGCGGCGAGGGCGGCGCGCCCGTGCTATCCAAACGCGAAGCCGATTTCGATAAGCTCTGGGACTCCATCTTGGAAGCGTACCACAACAAAGAGACGCTGGAAGCGATGGTGGAAGACGCTGTGAAAGGCGGTGTGGTGGTAAATATCGGCGTGCGTTGCTTCGTGCCTGCCAGCCAGATTGCCCGACGACTGCCCCCGAACCAGCTTGACCGATTGGTCGGCGAGGTGATTCCAATCAAGATTATCGATGTCGATGAAGAGAGGCGCAAGGTCGTCGCCTCGAACCGACTCGCCGAAGAAGAGCTGCGCAAGCAGCGCGAGGAGGAAGAGCGTCAGCGCCGCGAGCGCGTGTTCTCCTCGCTGAAAGTGGGACAGCGGTTCCAGGGCGTGGTGAAGCGGATTGCCTCCTACGGCGCGTTCGTGGACATCGGCGAGTACGAGGGACTGCTGCATATCAGCGAGATGTCGTGGGCGCGGGTGGAGAACCCCCGCGAGGTGCTGAAGGAAGGTGATGTGATTGAGGTGGTTGTCATCCGCCTCGAACCCGAACATGGGAAGGTCGCGCTTAGTCGCCGACAGGTGATGCCCGACCCGTGGCAGCTCGCAGCGCAACAGTATAAAGAGGGCGACGAAATCGAAGCCCCGATTACGCGCGTGGCGCGCACAGGTGCGTTCGCCCGAGTGATGGAAGGTGTAGAGGCGTTCCTACCCCTCTCAGAACTCTCCAGCAAGCGCGTCAAAAGCGCGGAGGAAGTGGTGCAGGTGGGCGAGACTGTCAAAGGGCGCATTATTGAGTTAGACCCGCGCCGCCGACGCATGGTCGTGAGCCTGCGCGCTCCTGAAGAGCAACGTGCGGTACAAGAGCATCGGCAGCGCACGGGCGGCAGCAAACCCAGCGGCTTCACAATCGGTGAGCGGCTCTCGTCGCAACTGCAGCAACTGCGCACCGAAGCCGCCGAAACGAAAGCCCCCACCGACTCGACCGAGCCTGACGCGCCAGCAGCAGGAACTGAAACGGACGCCCCGAATGATTAATGCAACGGATTGCCATCACGGGCGGCGTCGCCGAAGGCAAAACGACCATCCTGCGGATGTTCGAAACGCTGGGCGCAACCGCGCTTAGCAGTGATGCTTTGGTGGAGGCGCTCCTCCTTCCAGGGACGGAACTATGCAGACAGTTAATCAAGGAGTTTGGGCAGGCGATAGTGGCGGCGGATGGAACACTGGCGCGCAGTGCGTTGGCGCAACTCGCGTTCACCGAGCCGCACATACGCCGTCGGCTGAACCAAATCATGCATCCCGCGGTTGTGCGCGCGTTGCACGAGCAGCTGGCGACTATTTCTTCCTCAACGCCGGTGATGGTGGAAGTGCCGCTACTCATCGAGGTCGCACTACAAGGCGAGTTCGACGGCGTAATTGTGGCTCAAGCGACGCCTGCCCTGCAAAAACAGCGCCTACTGGCGCGTGGCATCTCGCCCCAGCGGGCGCGTCAGATACTTCAAGCACAACTGCCCACCCGCGCCAAAGTTGCCTTCGCCGACTGGGTCGTCCGTACCCATCGCACTCTCGAACAGGTCGAGGCGCAGGTACGGCGCATCTGGCAGGAGCTAACCGAATTGCGTGGGGTATACTCCCGAATGCAACGAAATCGAACTTGAAGCGTCCAAATGGGGCAGGAGTAATTCTGCTCTTGTGGAATCGAGCAACGGAAGAGGAGGTTCGAACGCAGTGATACGACGATGGCAGCTACTTTTGGCGGGGCTTTTGCTGACATTGGCAGGTCACGCGCAGAGCGGAACTGGCGGGACGAACAATCCGTACCAAGACCGTCCCAGCCGTTACATTTTGCCTAACGCGCGTCCGCAGGCGATACCGCCCCAGAACTATAAGGTTGCGCCCTCGCGCGCGCCCCAGACCACCCAAGCCCGTTGGCGTAAAAACGGGCTGTTCGACCCGCAGCAGTTCCATCAGCAGCTGCAGCAGCGTCAACAGCGCACACGTGCGCCCCGCTGGGATCGAGACATCACCAACGCCGCGCCCGATGAAATTCACCCGATTTACAACCCCGGTGCGACGAAGATGTTCTTCGCCAGCAACGCCGGTGGTGTGGGGCCCGACGGACGGCTGGTCAACCCTACACCGCGCTACCGCATCTGGCGCGGTGACTTGGACGAGGGATCGCAGCTCTATCTAAGCAATCTGACCAACCTCGTCGCCGTCACGGGCGACACGCCGGACGAGCAGTTCGGCAGTCAAATTCACCCCAGCATCAACACTGCGGCGAACCTGATTGCCTACGCCAACCGCAGCGCGGCGGGCAGCTACAACATCGTCGTGCGAAACCTCTCAACCGGGCAGCGCCTCGTGCTGACCTCTGATAACAACGGCGTCACGCAGAACCTCCGACCGACGCTAAGTCCCGGTGGCAACCTCGTGATTTTCTCCTCCAACCGCCTGCAATCAGGGGAGACCGAAGCCGACCGACGCTACCGACTCTATGTCGCGCGTGCGGACGGACGCCCGTTTGAAGATGGAACCTTCTTCCGCCGTATCACATTCCCTGCGGCGGGCGAACACGATGTGGAACCTGCATGGTCGCCCGACGGCAATCGCGTGGCGTTCGCTCGCATCGCCGCCGACGGCAGCAGCTATATCTACATACTCGATTTCAATACCTTAGTCGTTTCCCAGTGGACAAATTTTGTCGATATCAACAGCAACAGACCGCGCGACCGTCAGCCTGCTTGGACGCGCATCGGAACGACTCCTGTCCTTGTTTTCGCTTCTACACGCAAGTCCGGCTCGCCGCACCAGATAGGCGAACCCGCCGATCGCGTAGATGTGACGAATAATATCTACGATATTTACCGTGTGAACGCGGAGCTGCCAGAGCCGCTGGGCGGTCCGGTGATTGCGCTCACGGCAGACCCCAGCACGGCGGCGCAGGCGCGCCCCGATGTGCCAGGCGTTACCTTCTTCACGCCCGCCGCTGGTGCGAAGTATCCTACAGGCGCAATCGCCGAACGCAACCGCGTCGCCTATCACTCCACGCGCACCCAAGGCGCGGAATCGCCCGGTCCGGGCATCCACGACCTCTGGGAGACGCTGGTGTTCGACCAGACACCCCCGATAGTGGACATTCTGCCTATCGTTAGCCCCAAAGAGGCGTTTCCGGGCGACACCGTTACGATTAAGGTACGCGCCGTTGACCTGCAGAGCGGTATCGACTTCGTGCGCGTGCAGTTTAAAGACCCCGATAGCGCAGAGCAAGACGCGGAAGGTTTGGAGCATCGCCTCTACCAACTGTTCCAGTTCGATATCTTCTTCCCGAACCGCATTCTGGTGGGGCAGGGGCAAGCGTATGTACCTCTGTTCGTTGAGGTGGGGCAACAGGCTATTCATCCCCAGACCTACGAATATAAGGAGCCTTACAGCCTTGTGCGTCTGGGCTTCAACGGTAGCCTGGATGACACCCTACAACTGCAACCCGAGTTGGATGACAACGGGGACCCCACCGATTGGTTCGTGGCGCAGTGGCGCACACCTGACGTCCCCAGCGACTTCTATCTGGACGTGATTGTGCGCGACAACGCGGGCAACGAATTCATCTACGACAACATCTCCGGCTTCACCACTCAGCAGTTCACGGGTTCGAACAACATCCTGCTGGTGTCGGACTACATGGGCGGTCAGATTTTTGTGCAGAACCGCGTGGACGCCATCGGCAACTCCATCACGCGCCCGACATGGCAGCCCGTTGAGAGCTACTGGACCGATAACCCGACGGGCAAGCCTCCGTTCGACCTGACCGATCCGCCCAGTGGCGACCCGCTGATTATTCACGGCGACGGTGCAATCCCGCATCCGAACCTGCCGCCGGGCTTCTTCCTACGCTCCGACACGCTGGGGCAGAACACTACCTACGGCAACTTGTATAATATCTGGCGCGTGCAGTGCCGCAATCCGATTACTCCTTCCGTGCTGGCGGGCTACCAGCCGCGCTTCGAGCGCGAGCCGACCGACCTTACCGGCGGTTCCCGTCAAAAACTGCACGCCACCCGCATGGTCATTTGGGCAAGCCCCTATACAGGCAACGTTTGGGCAGGACCTGGACATATTCTTGACCCCGAAGTGCAGACCTTGCTGCGTAGCTACTTGCAGAACAGCGGACGCATGCTTTTCAGCGGTCAAGATATCGCATGGGCATTGAGTCTGCGCGGCACCGTGGCGAACCAATTTATGAACGACATTCTGCGCGTGTCGTTCGACAGCGATACCGCTGACGATGTGTTCCTCATCCCCTACCGCGGGCTGCGCCACATCCTTCAGGGCGAGCCTGCGCCTGGAGGGGAAGACCCGAACCCCATCGCGAATAACCCGGGCGGAATCGGCATCTGGATACGCTTCGAGGGCAACTCGATTCAGCCTGATGAGCCGTCGGAACTCCGCCTGTCGCACCCAGCAGGATATTTGGTGTTGCCGGACTTCGATACCTTTGATGTGATTGTGCCCGTCGGGGCAGGCAGCGGTCCGCTTTATACCGACGCAGCTTGGAACCAGGTGTGGCTGGATACCGTGACAGTAAACCAGAACGCTCGGATAGCGTATCGCTACACGCAACCGCGCGTCAATCAGGGCACGCTGCTGGGTACATCCAACCACGCCGGCTCCTACTATGCGGATTCGGCAACCCGCTCGAAAGTGGCGTTCCTGTCGTTCGGGGTGGAAGGCGTCAACTCCACTTATAACGACGGTCCCACGATTAATGGGCAAGGGACACTGTGGACGCGTGCGTACCGCAACAAGATTATCCACAACGCCTTCGCTTGGATGACGCACAGCGTGCTTCAGGGCACAGTGCGCCAGTACGACCCCGATACGCGCACCTTCACGCCGCTGCCGCGCGCGCTGGTGCGAGTACAGGGCATCGCGCCGATTAGTATCGCAGGTGTGGATGCAGGCTTCGCTATCACCGACTCGAACGGCTTCTACCGTATCGTCGGGCTGGAGGCGGGTGTATATGTGGTAGAAGCCGAACGACCAGGTTTCAGGACTCAGCACCCTGAAACGATAGTGCTGGTGGCGGAGACAGGCACAGTTAACCTAATTATGCTTGCCACGCCGCCCGGACAGATTAGCGGGCGTGTGATTGACATCAACAACCAGCCAGTGCGCGGCGCAGTTGTTCGCGCAACGAATACAACCGACCCCGAATTGACCATCGAGGTGTTCAGCGACCCCGATGGCACATTCCTGATGCCGCGTGTTCCTGTGGGTACTTGGGATGTTACCGTCGTGAGCCTTGCGTTCGGCGGCTACAACCTGCCGCCTGCGCAGCCTACCCCTGACGGCGTGTACCGCAACGTGCAGGTGCAATCGGGACAGACGACCGCTGTGGGCGACTTCGTGCTGGAGCCTGAACCGGGAACCGTGACAGGCACTGTAACCGATGCCAGTACAGCTCAGCCTATCGCAGGTGCGCGTGTGCGAGCCGTTGCAGGAACCAACACACGCGCGGATGTGACCACCGATGAGAACGGCCAATACACCTTCAGTGTGCCTGCAGGCGAATATGTGGTGACTGCAGTCGCACCGGGCTACGCACCTGAGAGCCAGACGCTGAATGTGCCTGCAAACCAGACCACCACACTGAACTTCCAGCTCTCGCTGTTGCCACCCGGGTCCGCATCGGGCAGGATCACACGACGATTCGGTGGTGCACCTGAGCCGAATGTGACGGTCGAGCTGCTGTTTAACGGCAGCCCTGTGCAATCGACCACGACCAACACCAACGGCGAATACAGCTTCCCCAGCGTGCCGCCGGGTGAGTATGTGGTCGTGCCCAGCAAGTCTGGCTTTACCTTCACGCCGAACCAGCGCACGATTACGGTGAACCCCAGCCAGAACACAGTCGTCGGCGAGTTCAAGTCCGAGCCTCTGCGCACTTTCTTCCGCGGACGGTTCCTCGTCTCCGCGCCGTATGACTACACGCAGGATGTGCAGACGCTGCTAAGCGTGCCCACTAGTGCGAACTTCCGCTTCTTCAGCTGGGATCCCACGCAAGCGCGTTATGTGTTCTATCCGAACGTGCCCGCGAATCGGTTCGCGCTGGGACGCGGCTACTTCCTGGAGACTTCGGTCGACCTGCCGCTCTCCACGGAGGGCACAGCCGCCGATACGAGCCAGCCGTTCCAGATTCCGCTGCAGAAAGGCTGGAACCTCATCGGCAACCCGTTCACCTTCGATGTGAACTGGAGTGCAGTGCAGTTTATCGATCCCGACACCAGTACGGCAGTGTCGCTGCCGACAGCGGTGGGCAAGGGCATCGTGGCAAACGCACTTTGGGGCTACTCATTTGGTGCGTACACCGCGACCACCCGCATGCGCGTGTGGGAAGGCTACTGGGTCTACGCATACCGCAACACGACGCTGATTATCCCGCCAGGTGCGGCGGCAGCCTCTGCCGCGAGCCGCAGCGCAGCTGCGAACGCGGGCGGATGGCGATTGACGCTGGAAGTGGAATCGGGCGACCTGAAAGACCGCGCGTATGTGGGCGTCTCGCGCGCTGCCACTCCGGGCTACGATAGCGAACACGACCTGCTGAAACCGCCGCCTGTGGGCGCAGACTACGTGCACATTAGCCTGCCGCGCCTCAGTTGGGGCAACCAGAGCGGCGTGTACGGCGTGGATATCCAGCCCGCCACCCGCAGCGCGAGCTGGGAGTTCCTAGTGGAGACCAGCCAGCCCAACCGCGAGGCGACCCTGCGCTGGCCCGATATGCAGCAACTGCCGCGCTCGGCGAACCTGGTGCTAGTGAACCTCGATACGGGTGAGCGACGCTACCTGCGTACCACCGGCGCGTACACCTTCCGCACGGGCGCGACAGGTGTGAGCCGATTCCGACTCGAGATGGCATCCAGTGGCGGGCTGCTGCGTATCCAGCAGGTACAGGTGAACTCCGGACGCGGCAACCAGCACACCATCGCCTTCCAACTGACAGGAGATGCGACGGTTCAGGTGAACATTCTGTCGGGCGGTAAGGTGGTGCGCCAACTGCTCAATCAGGCGACCCGTAGCACGGGCGTGCAGCAAGCCACTTGGGACGGGCGCGACCAGAGCGGCGTCGCACTGCCACCTGGCGCGTACACCATCGAGATTCGAGCCGTGAGCGAAGACGGTCAGGTCGCACGCGCGACCGCGCCGCTTATCCTCACGCGCTGAGGCAGACTATGAAGGAGGAGCAATCAGGGTGAAAACACGGATGAGACGAACTTGGACAACGCGCACGGTGTATCTTGGCGTGGTGAGCATGCTCGCGGTTGGGCTGCTCTACCCGCTGAGCGCCGCGCGCGCCTATGCCCAGCTGGTGCAACTGCCCCGCATCGCGGTGCTGGACTTCGAAAATAAAAGTGGCTACGGCGGCGCAAGCATCGCCCGCGCCGCCACCGACGCCGTCGCAAGTGAATACCAGAAATCTGGTAAGTTCGAGGTGCTGGCGCGCGGCGAAGTCGACCAACAACTTAAGGACCTCGATCTCGCGCTACCCTTAAACCGAACAGGCTTTCTGCGACTGGGACGTGCCTTGCAAACCGAATCGCTGATTACAGGCGAGGTCAACGCGGTCAACTTTGTGGGCAGCCCTAAGCAGGCGCAAGTAGTGATTACTGTGCGCGTTATCGACATCGCGTCGGGCGAACCGATTAATGGCGCGGTCGCGACAGGCTTCAGCAATCGCCGCCCCGGCTTCACGGGCGACGATGATACTTTGGTGCAGGAAGCCATTCGCAACGCCGCGTTCGAGGCAATTCGCATCATCAATAACTACACCATTCCAGAAGCGACAATCCTGACCACACGCGCGGGTAAAGAGGTACTGCTCAATCGCGGCATTCGCGGCGGGTTGCAGCCTGGCATGGATATGATTGTCGTGCGCCGTGGTGAGGAAGTGGGGCGCATCCGCATCACCCAAGTCTCCGATAGCGACGCGGTGGGCGAGATTACCGACTTCGGACGCGGTATCCAGAGCGAAGACCGTGCACGCGCCATCTTCCGCGTGCCGACTGTGGAAGTGCGCGCAGGCAAAGTGCGCACCGAAACCCCGCGCCGCCCCGGCGAGGGCAATAAACTCCTGCGCGCCTTGGGACCCATCCTCGTTATCGGCTTGATCGCCTTCGGTGTAGCGCGCGCGTCGTCGGGCGGGAATACCCCTGTGCAAAATGTGCTTGCAGAAGCGAGCGCAGACGCCAACTTCGAGCCGATTGTGCGAGTGTCTTGGAAGACCACGCTCTTCGCTAAAAGTGCGCCCGATACCATTCAGTGGCAGATCTATCGCTCGGACTTCATCGGCACGGATGACAAAGGCAACTTGTTGCCTGTCGGCGTTACTCCAGGCAACCAAAACTTCTTTATCGATACCACAGTCCCACGCACCTTCAGCTACGCCAGTCTGCTGCGTGAAGGAGAAGAGGATTTGGGACTCACTCCGGTTGATCCTGCGCCAGGCGTTGCTGCCGGACGCTCCTATACTTATCAGGTGGCGTTGGTATATCGCGAGCGCATCGATGCAGAGGGTGAAACACTCATCCTATTCAAGCTTTCCGATCGTGTGCGCTCAGGTCAAGCAACCGTGCTGCTGCCCGTCCAGCTGCTGACACCTGTGCAGCGTAGTGAAGATGTCGACCCGAAAGATGTACGATTCAGCTGGCTGGCGGCAGAAGGTGCAAATGCCTATCGGGTGGAAGTCTCGACCGACCCAACATTCCGCGACCGGAACCGCACCTTCGTCTCGAGCGAGATTCTGTCTACTGCAGCTGGCGGCTCGCCCGTCTCCACAGAGCGTATTAATCTGGAA
The DNA here is from genome assembly GCA_964451985.1 of uncultured Fimbriimonadales bacterium. Lineage (GTDB taxonomy): Bacteria > Armatimonadota > Fimbriimonadia > Fimbriimonadales > GBS-DC > GBS-DC. The sequence goes on from CAYVKB010000013.1 coordinate 20,048, forward strand.
ACTGGGTTGCTGAATCGACTGGGCTTGGTGGGTCAGCGCGTCACGCTCTACTGGCGCGTTGGTGCACGCAATCTGAGTGACAATCCAGGTCCGGTGCCAGGACCGGGTGGTCTGCGTTATGTTTGGAGCCGACCGTTCGAGTTCACTACTCAAGAACTGCCCCCCAGTCCCTAAAGATTGGGCAATCTTTCGGGGCGTGGGAGCGCAAAACCCACGCCCCGCTTGAACGTCTTTATGAGAGAGCAATTGTCGGGAGGAGATAACCGATGAAACGGATGTGGCGATGGCTTGTAGGAGTTCTTATTCTATTGCACAGTGCCGGGGCGCAAACGCTAACGCCCGACGATGTTGTGCCGGGCGAAATTCTGCTGCGACTCAAACCTGGCTTTACAATTGATACGGCGAAATCACTGGCGTCTCGCTACGGTGCAAGCGTTCGCCCAATCGCTGTGCGAGATACTTACGTTGTGGCTCTGCCGCAACAATCTGCAACACCTCAGCAATTGCTGGATCGTGTCCAAGACACTGTCAAACAGCTGCAAAGCGAGTCGAGCGTAATGTTTGTGGAACCGCACTTTCTTTATAAAACGATGGCGGTCCCGAACGACCCGCTCTTTGTCCAGCAGTGGGCGTTGCAGATGATGAAAGCACCCGCTGCGTGGGACAACGAAAAAGGGCAGGCGGGCATCCGCATCGCTATCATCGACGACAACTTCCTGCGCTCGCATCCCGACTTACAGGCGCGCTTTGATCCGCTCTCGCGCAATTTTGTCGCAGAACCGCCCGACAATAACATCGACCCCGAAGGCGCAGGCTTCTCACATGGAACGGCTGTGATGGGCGTTGCACTGGCTTCGACGGATAACGGAATCGGCATCGCTGGGCTGTGCTGGGAAGGCGTAACTGCCGTGGCTCTCAAAACAACTGCTCAACCCACTGAAGGTCTCAGCGGCGCAAACATTCTGGAAGCGTTTCAGTATGTGCTGGACAACGCCAGCCAAATCGCCGTTGTAAACATGAGCTTCGGCGGCTATTTCCCCTCCGCTCAGATTAATGACCTCGTCCAGCAAATTTATCGGAGTGGCGTGGTGCTGGTAGGCGGTGCAGGCAACGATAACACAAACTTGCCATTCTACCCTGCCGATTTTGAGAACGTGGTCAAAGTTTCCGCCGTCGGACCTTCAGGCGCAAAAGCGTCGTACTCTAATTTTGGAAATGTCGACCTCGCTACGCCCGGAGGCGATCAGGCAGTGAATTTCAACGATGGCGTGCTCTCCACTGTTACAGGCTCGGGTCAGTATGCCCCTGTGCAAGGTACCTCGTTCGCCTCGCCTTATGCAGCGGCGGCAGTTGCGCTGGTACTATCTGCAGGCGTACCACGCCACGCGCAAAACGACGCTGAACCGCCTGCCGTCACAGTGCTGAAAGAGACCGCCGACTCCCGTGGGCGTCCCGTGCCCGACCCTGAACTTGGCTTCGGCATCGTGGATATGGATCAGGCGCTGCGAGGCTTGGGCGGTGTAGGAATTGCATTTCTGCAGCCAGTTTCGGGAACGACTTTTGACACTCGTATCGTGCGTGTGCAGGTCGTTGTACGCCGTGTATTGAATAATGAAGTTGCTAACATCCAGAACGTGCGTTTGAATGGTGACCCGCTGCCCCGCTCATTGTGGGAGCCGACAGCCGTCGTGGATGTGCAGCGGAAGACGATTACGCTCGACTTCGCTGTTACACTACCTGGTGAGGGGCGCCACACGATTAGCGTTGAAGCGATTGGACAGGACGGCGTTTCAGGCAGCAACTCCACGCGCATTATTGCGAAAGCTCATGTGCAAAACGCAGGTCTGGCGATGTTCGCGACGCCGTACAACATCTCGCTCACTCCCGAAGAGATTTTCGGGAACGACGCGCTATTGGCGCGCTACATCCCTGCAGAAGGCGCGTATGCCCGCTACTCGACAGCGAACCCTGACCCACGTGCAAGTTTCAACCCGCCGGGCGTCGCCGTGCGCCCCGATGGTTCCAACAGTCCAACGCCTCCGCGTGGAATCGGCTACTTCCTGCGTACCACCTCACCGGCGTTCATTTTGGGCGACGTGCCAGTGGACACCAACACTGCCTACCTTATCCCGCTTCAGGAAGGCTGGAATATGATTGGCAATCCGTTCCCCTTCAACGTGCCGTGGGCAGCGTGTGAGGTGGAAATTGTGGGTGCTGGCGGCCAGGCGCAGCGCATCAGCCTGCAGGAGGCGGCGGATAGAGAGTTCATTCGGCCCCAGATTTACCGCTACGTTCCGCTTACAGGCGAATACACATGGCGCACTGCGCCACTGGGTGAGCTGATTGCTTGGCAAGCGCACTGGGTGCGTGCGCTCAAGCCCTGTACGCTGGTCGTTCCCCCCGTGGGTGCTTTACGTAGCCGTACAGACCAATCGCCTCGGGTCGCGCCTGAACAATCTGACGGCTGGCTTGTGCGACTCATCGCCCGCAGCGGCGACCGCGAAGATGCGAATAACCTCATCGGAACGGCTACCAGCGCAAGTGACGAACTGGGACGCGAAGATGTGGAGAAACCGCCGGCATTCAAGTCCTACTTGGCGGTGAATATCCTCGACCAGCGCACACGCGCCGCTTTAGCACAGGACATTCGGCGCAACGCCCGACGCGCACAACGCTGGGAGATTGAGGTGACCACCGACCAGCCCGAGGCGGAAGTGACTCTGCAGTGGAATCAGGAACTGCCCCTGCCGCGCGGTATGCGCCTCACGCTGGTCGATCAAGCGACAGGCGAGCGAGTCTCGATGACGCAGGGTAGCTCCTACCGGTTCCGCACCGACGAGAACAGCCGTCGACGGTTCGCTATTGAGGCGCAACCCGCACGAACCACCCGCCTGCAGGTCTCGAACGTAGCAGTGACGCAATCGCGCGGTAATCAGTTCTCCGTGCAGTATGCCCTGAATGGCGATGCCTCAGTGCAGGTGCTGGTTCAGGATGCAACGGGGAAGACTATCGCGCGTCTACAGAATGGGACTCGCTCGGCGGGCGTCAGCACCGCCACTTGGAACGGACGCAACGATGCTGGCATCGCCGTGCCGCCCGGAACCTACCAGCTGCAAATCATCGCGATAGGCGAGGAAGGCGAGACCGCTCGCGTGGTGCGACCGCTGGTGGTTGCCCGCTAAATCGGAAGGAGGCGAATGAGGATTATGAAACGACTGGTTTTGACCATACTTAGCAGTGGAATGTTGATCGCTTCTCTCTGGGCGCAAGGGTCATACCAACCTGGTCCGGGGGAGCGATGCGGCTGTCCGAACAACGACAATCCTGTCAGTGATGACTATCTTGCGCTGCGGGTGGATAACGGCGTGCTGGGCGCAACGCTGGGACTCAGTGGCACGGTCACGTGGCTTACGGGGTGTTTCCCCGTCGAGGGCGCCGAGTGTACCACGCGCCCGGCAGAGGGTAGTATCCAGCTGGGCACTTCAGGTGGCAACTCGCTGCTGGGTGATCGTGGTATCGCGATGACTTCAGGTTATCCATGGGGCGTCTACCCTGGCGGTATGTATATCACGATGCAGGCGGCGCGCGAAGGGCAGACGCAAACCTTCGTCTGGGGACGACGCGAAGAAGGTGGCCCCACGGTGACCTTCTCGCAGGCGTTTCGCGGCGCGAGTGGTTTCTATGTGCAACGCATCTGGAACGTCGAAGGTTGGGACACCACCCTACGCATCGACCTCATTCAGTCGGTGGCGCGTATTAGCCTGCGGGTGCGCAACTCGGGTACAGCGCCCGCCACGCTCGCAGTGCGCTTCGCTTCCGATGTTGAGACAGGCGTTGAGGAAGGGTTCGACCGAAACGGTGCGTCGCGTCCGCCTTATGTCTATCTACAGGGGCAACGCCCCGTCCGCACCGATGTTGACTTACGAGGCACGCAAGTGCCCAACGCTGTCGAGTTTTATCTGGGACGCGGTAATCTGTCTGGCTCCTCACGCTACTTCCTGCGCCCGGGGCGCGGCTTCGAAGACCAAACGCCCATCGACCGCCTCGTGATTGGTGATTGGTTCTTCGTTCAGGGTAGCAGTAGCAGTATTTGGGAGCCAACGCTATTCCCTGATGCGTTCATCAGCGACGTGGCGATTAACATGTTTGTGAACGCCCGCAACTTTGCGCCAGGGCAGGAGCGCGAATATGTGTTCTACGTCTCGCTGACCCCCGTAGATTTGGACGTACAACCACCCCTTGCTGTGGGCGTGGAGGCGTTGCCCGTCATCGAGCCGAATCGTCAGAACCTGTCGCAACTGGCAAACAATGGCGAGTTCGAAATCGTGGCGAACGTTACGAACCAGTACTTCGTCGTCGGACGCGAGATTGACTTGACCAATGTGGCGGTTGACCTTTCGTTGCCAGCAGGCGTGTCGCTTGCACCTGGTGAAACGCGCACGCGTACCATAGCACGCCTCACCCCGGGGCAAACTGCCCCCCTTAGATGGCGGGTGATAGCCGACCCCACAACCGCAGGTTTTGTGACCTTCCGCGTCTCGGTGCAAGCCCCTCCCGCACCTACGAAGTCTGTCGCGCGCACCATTTTAGTCTCGGCGACTGCCAATCGCAAGCTTGAAAAAGGGTTCCAGATAGCCTCGATTCCGTTTACCGTAACAGACTCTCTGGACGAGGTACTGAACCTACCCGGAGCGTACCAAGCCAAACGCTGGAACCCCGAACGCGAGCTGTACGAAACTATAGACACGATTCAGCCGGGGCAAGGGTTCTGGATTTTCTTACCAGGCGACGCGACGATTACTCAGTATGACGTCAACTCGATTCGCTTCCCTGATAACGTCTTCGATACCAGTGTGCCGTTGCCCCTCAAGAAGGGGTGGAACCAGATCGGCAACCCGTATCCTTACCCCCTGGTGCTGGGACAGGTTGTTGTGGTCTCTGCCAGCGATCCCAGACGCAGCCTCAGCTTCTTCGAGGCAGCGCAGCGCGGAGTTATTCGAGGTGTACTCTACTTCTGGGACGAGTTTACAGGCGAATACAAGTTCACTTCAGACCCGAACACGCCGCTGCTGCCCCACAGAGGCTACTGGATTAAGTGCGCAGAGGATATCGAGTTTGTCTATCCGCCTGTGTTCTTGCCTGGCACAGGCTTCGGCGGTATCATTACCCGTTCCCCCATTGAACTGGGGAACCGCCCTAACGACTGGCGATTGCAGATTGTCGCCCGCAGCAGCCGCGGTGTGGATACGCAGAACTTTATTGGGATGAGCAGCGGGCGCAGTGCGGGCGACATCGAGGAGCCGCCTACGCCGCTGCCCGAACGCCCTGTCAACCTAACCATTCTGAAGTCGGGCACAGGGATGCCACTGATGCAGGAAATCCGCCCCCTTGCGAACCGACAGCAATACGACCTGCAAGTGGAAGCTGCGATGGGTGAGGAAGTCACGCTGACCTTCCCGAACCTGAACACTGTGCCGCAGGGCTACCGCCTGCGCCTGACCGACTTGAACACCGGTCGCACCGTAGACCTGCGCACGACCCCTGAATATCGGTTCGTCTCCACCGGGCGTACGCGCCTGCAAATCACGGTAGAGCGCGCTGCGCGCACGGGCGCGCTGATTACCAGTGTGAATGTGGGCACGGCAGGACGTGGCGCAAACAGCGTCTCCATCTCCTACGTGCTGGCGGACAACGCACAGACGAGCATCCAAATTCTCGGTTCCGATGGACGTCCGATTGCGAGCCTGCATCGCGGGCGCGCTGCCACACGCGGGGTGAACACGGTCGCGTGGAACCTGCGAGACGATCAGGGACGCGCCGTGCCGCCCGGAACCTATCAGGTTCAAGTGGAAGCCCGCACAGAAGATGGACAGACTGCTCGCGTGGCGCGACCGCTTGTCCTGACGCGCTAAGATGGAACTGGCTGGAGCGCATCTGCGCTCCAGCTCTTTAACAGGAGGTAAAGGTGAAAGCTATCTGGAGTGTTATCGTCGCTTTGCTGGTGAGCGCGAGTTTCGCCTCAAACGAGATGCGCGAACTCGTGCTGTTCCCGTTTGCACAGGGCGCAGCGGTGCAGCCAACAGAGGAGTTCAACGTGGAAGTGGAGGCGTTGAACGCTCTCTACGCGCAGATGAAGGATATTCCCAGCATGTATGTGCTGCGTTTCCGTGAGACCAATCCGTCAGTGCGTCGCGCCATCGAGGAGAACCGCATCCGCCGAGACCGAATCGTGCCCCCATTCAACGAGCGTGAGGCAGATGGTACCTGGCGTGCTGCCCGTGTGGGTGAGTTGCTGGGCGTCGACCTCGCTTTTGCAGGTCGCATCGAGGAGTTCAGCTTCGACCCCACCACACGCGAGGCGATTGTGACTCTCAGCGGCGACCTGATTGATGTGAAATCAGGTGAGGTGCTGCTCTCTGTGGCGGAGACGGGGCGCGGACGCTTGGGGACTGACGACAACGATCCGAATATCGCGCGTATCGCCGCAGTGGCGCAAGCTGCCGAGAAGGTTGGAATCGCCGTGCGCACGCGCCTTGCACCTCCAGTGGAGCAGCCCACTACGCAGCCTCAAGAGAAGAAACGCCCCGACCGGCGCAGCGAGCGCGCTGTGGCGACGATATTCACCGTGATACTCGGCGTGGTGCTCGGCACTTCACAGTTCTAAGTCTATGCAAGCGCGGTTTGCGCTGGGACGCCGAATGCTGGGGGCAGGGGGGCTATGGCTCCTCTGCCTCTGCTGGCTTTGGGCGAACGGCGCAATCCGTCTTACGGCGTATCCCACCGCCGCCGTCGCCGATGGCGCATCGCAAATCCTCATCACTGCGGAAGTGCGTACCCCACAGGGCAAACCCGCGCCCGATGGAACTCAGGTCGCCTTCAACACTACTCTCGGCGCGTTCCGCGAGCCAATTGTCGCCACACAAGGTGGCGTTGCCCGTGCCACGCTCATCGCCAGTCAGCTGCCTGGAACGGCGGTGCTTACAGCAACCGCCGTAGGGCAGGGCGTAGTGGGCGAACTGCAGGTGCTGTTCGTCGCCACACAAGATGAACTGCGCAGCGCAACCGACTACGTGCAGGTGCTGGGAACCGAGTACCTTGCTTATGCTAACGAGCAGCGCGTTATCGCCGCCTCTGGGAAGGAGCGTGGCACGAGCGTGCGTTTCGGCTTCACGCGAATCGAGGCAGACGACCTCCAGCTGGAGGTGGACAGCTTGCGTGTGAAGGCGCGTAATGCACTCCTGCACTTTGGCTCGGACAGGCATGAGTTCGCTGAGTTAAGCTACGAGCTGCGCAGTCTACAGGGCTACGGTGTGCGCCAACGCGACGACCGCTGGGAAGTTGTGCGCATCCGCCACGGCGCTCCAGAGCCATTCGATGCCGTTGCGCCCCCAGAACTGTTCCAGTTCGCCGACATCTCCGAGTCGGAGCTCGTCATCAAGGCAGCGCAAATCTGGTTCTATCCTGGTGAGCGCATCCAGTTCCACCGCGCTGAGTTCTATGTAGGTGAAGTGAAATCGCTGAGCATGCCCCTCTACTCGCAGAACTTGTGGAGCAGCGGCATCGGCAGCGATACGCTGGTTGGGGTACAGAACGGGCAAGTCTATCTGGATGTTCCGTACTATTACACCCTCACGCCCACACAGATTGGGGCGTTGCGCTTACGCACGGCGCAGGTGGGCGGGCGCACGATGGGCGCAGCACGGGGAATGTTTATCGATTTGGAACATGAGTACCGCTTGGGCTTGGGCACGGGTTTGATTAGCCTCAATAGTCTGGCTCGTAACGACTGGGGGCTGAACTGGCGACATCAGCAGCCGCTCTCGCCGAACACGCGCGTCTCGCTCTGGCTCGACTCGCCCGCACATCAGGGGGTCTATGGCTCGGTGCAACTATCGCACCAAGTGCGTGGCTACTCCACTGGACTAACCTTATCAGGCAGCACGCTCTGGCGCGGCGTCCGCGCCGATAGCCTGCGCAGCGATTTGTTTATCGAGACCACACCACGCCGCGTCGAGGGACTACCGCTGCGCCAGAGCCTCTCGCTAAACTGGACTTCGAGCCGAATTCGCGGCGCACAGGGCGTGCAGAACCGTGAAGGCGTCGGCGTGCGAGCGCGATGGAACCTCATCCCCCAGTCGCTCGGACGCTCCACCACGCTTACAGGGGGACTGACGGTCGGGCAATTCGTGGGCAACCTACCGAACAAGGGATGGAGCATTACGGGCACGCTGGGCATCACACACGCGCTGGGGGCAGGGGGCGCGCTCAGCCTGAACTACGACTACGCCCAGGACGCGCTGGGCGCAAACCTGTTGGGACGACACCGACTGGCAGGAAGCCTCAGCTGGAGTGGGGGCGAACGATACTACCTTACCAGCTACTTCAGTCGCGCTTTGGACGCCAACTCTGTCAGTTTTGTCAGCGACTTTTCCTGGCGCATCAGCCCAATATGGAGAATGGGCTTGGGGTATACTTGGCAAAACTATAACCAGTACGATTTTCACGACAGAACCTTAACAATTGCCTATCGCATAGGCTACCGCGAGGTGGCGCTGACGTGGTCGTCATTTACGAAAAGGTGGAGTGTCGATTTGCTAACGGCGTTCTACTGATAACGCACCCTTAGCGCGCCTTGAGGTATATTCGGCGCGTTTATACCGAGTATCAGGAGGCATCTATGCAAGAGGTTATTCAGGCAAGTGCCGCAGCGCTGTCTCGTCTTGCGCGTGCGTGTACGGCAGGCGCAGGCGTGGGTATCTCGGCGTTCGAGTTGCTCTCTTTTGACAGAGCGTTGAGGCAAGCAGGTTTCGCGGATTACAACCTGCTTCGCGTGTCTAGTATCTTGCCCCCCGGAGTGGAGCAGCGTCCATACATCGACGTTCCGAAGGGTGCGCTGTTGCCCACTGCCTATGGTGTATTCAGCTCCAACGAGGACGGACGCACAATCGCTGCGGCGGTCTCACTCGCGTTTCCGACCGACCTGGATGCCATCGGCGTCATTATGGAGACCGAGGGCTACATGACCGAGCGCGAGGCGCACGAGCTGGTAGCCACGATGGCGGAAGAGGCGATGGAAGATCGCAACCTGCGCATCGCCCGTATGGAGGTGGTCGCCGTCGAGGCGAAGGTGGAGCTGTACACCACCGTCTTTGCGGGCGTTGCGCTGTGGTAGGCTCATGGGGCAGGGGAGCGGGCTAAGCGTTCGAACTCCAACGCCAAATCTGCAATCACCGAGCGCAAATCGGAGAGCAGGGGCAGCTGCGCCCGTGCGATGGCGACGTCGTCCAAGTCAAACGGCGTTGTAATCAGTGCGTCCTGATTGAGGGGACCATGCGCAATCACCCTGCCGAAAGGGTTCACTAACCACGAAGCCCCAACGAAGCCCTTACCGCCCTCAAAGCCCGCTAAACTCGCCTGCGCCACATAAATCCCGTGCTCGCCCGCGATTTGGGTCAGCATCCGCCGATAGGCGTCTACGTTCTCAATCTGCTCTGTATGGAATCCACGTGCAGGCGAGGCGGTGGGTACATACAACACCTGCGCGCCTTTCAGGGCGACGATGGTACTGGTAATCGAGTGCCACACATCCTCGCAAATCAGGATTGCTGCACGACCGAAGCGGGTAGGGAAGACCTCCAGCCTGCGTCCCCGCGCCACGAACCGCTCTTCCTCGAACACGCCGTAGGTGGGCAGGAAGAATTTCTGGTGTACATGCAGTAGATGTGCCTGTTCAGGTTCTGGCTCTAAAGTTGCATACAGTGCGGAGTTGAAGTACTCGCCGTCGCGGTATTCATAAAAGCCAACGCAGACATCGAGTGGGCGATCGGGCTGAATGTCAGCGTAAAGGCACGCAAGGTCGCGTAGGAGTTGCGCTGCGGGCATGGCTAACTCGCGTACGCCGCCCTCGATAAAGTAGCCTGTCGTCGCCGTTTCGGGCAGCGCCAGTATATCCACGCCCTCCTGAAGCGACTGGCGCATCAGCAGCCCAATCCGCTCCAGATTGCGCCGATATTGACCCTTGTCGGGCTTGAACTGCCCAACGCCTACCGTGAACCGTCGTTGTGTCCCTTCGCTGTAGTGAATTGGCATAGCTCTCCCTGTAGACGGGCATTCCCGTCCGTGCAAGAACCGTATAAGGGCGACAGACAGGAATGCCCGTGCTGCTAAAAGTCCACAGGTCTCAGATAGTACTCGCCAATCGCAGTGGTGGAAAGCATCGCCACAGTGGGCAAGTGTCGCTTCCAGTGTGTGCTATCCACTTTCTGCTTCACGAGTTTCACATCCTCTGCGGGGAAGCCCATCTCTATAAGGCGTTCAGTCGAATAGCCCTGCGTAAGGTAGTACAAAATGCGGTCGGCGCGCTGGTAAGAGATGCCGAAATCGCCCTCGTCCGTTTGCCCTACGATGAGGTCGGCGGAGGCAGGTTTCTCCACGATCACCTCTGGCACCCCCATATAACGCGCGAGCTGCCACACCTGCGTTTTGAACAGGTCGCCGATGGGGTTGACGGGCGGGGCATCGTCGGCGTGCCAGGTGAAGTAGCCGAACAGCCGCTCGCTCTTGTTGCCCGTGCCGATGGGCAGTGCGTTTAGCTTCGCCGATTGATCAAACAGGATAATCATCCGCATACGTGCGCAGATGTTGCCCACGCGCGTGGGATTGGCGTCTGGCTCAAAATGCTCCAGGTAGGCGTCTACCATCGGCGTAATCTCGATCACACGATGCTGGATGCCCAATGCGTTCACCACCAACATCCCGTGTTCCAGTGATTGGGGGCTACTGATTTTGTATGGCATCAGGAAGGCATACACATTTTCGGGACCGAATGCGCGGGCGCATAGATACGATACCAACGCAGAGTCCACGCCGCCCGACAGTCCCAGCAGTGCCTTGCTAAAGCCACGCCGACGCCCCACCTCATCGCGCAGGAACTCGATTAGCCACTCCGCGACCAGCGGCGCATTAATGCGCAACGGCTCGTCGGAAGTGGGGTCATAAACAGTCGGTCTCACCACAGGAAAAGTTTGCATACTATTCACCTCATAAATCGGTTCGGGTTGAACGGTTCGAGAGGCAGGCTGGTTGAACCGTTTAGAATCAAGTCGGCTACGGCGCGGGCGGTGGCGGGTGCCATCAGGATGCCGTGATAGGCGTGCCCTGCGGCGATATATAGCCTGTCAAAGCCGCCGATTGGGCCGATGTAAGGGTTGTGGTCGGGCGTGTCGGGGCGCAGACCGACGGTGTGTCCGCGCAGGGTAGCGTGAAGCAGGGCAGGGGCGATGCGGGCAAGCGCTTGCAGCAAGTGCGCGTAGCCCTCGGCTGTCCCGCGCAAGTCGTAGCCCGCTTGCTCGCGCGTCGCACCTAATAAAACCGTACCGTCTGCGCGGGGCACGATATAGCCCATCGGCGAGGAGAGAATGCTTCGTACCGGTAAGGGCAGATCGCCTAGCTTCAGAATCACGCCCCGCACAGGTTCTGTTGGGGTGTGGACGCCCAACGGCTGCAGCAACGCCGACGCCCACGCGCCCGCCGCCACCACTATCGCGTCACCCTCCAGCACGCCGTGCGCCGTGCGGACGCCCCACACGCGGCTGCCGTTTCGCACGATTCCAAGTGCTGGAACGCCAGTGTATAGGTTTACATCCGAGAGTTGTACAGCTCGGTGAAGCGCGTCCATCAGACGTTCCATATTAACCCAGCCCTCACTGGGCAAGTGAAGGGCAAGCCCGATGGTGTTGCAAAGAGCAGGCTCGTGTTGACAGGCGGTATCGCCGTCAACCATTCTCGCGGTCGGCTCGTATCGCTGAATCCATTCGAGATTATTTGTCAGTTGCTCGGCGTCGGCTTCAGAGAGGGCAATGCGCCAGCATCCACCCTGTCGCCATTCGGGGTCAATCAAGGTGAGGGCGTACAGTTGCTCAGTCCACTGAGGGTAGAGGCGCAGGCTACTGATGTAGAAGGGCAGGGCAGGGGTGTCTTGCGGTGTGAGGCTGAATGGGTTGACCATGCCTGCCGACGCCGCCGAAGTGTGCCCGCCTACCGCGTTGGCTTCAATCAGTAGTACATCTGCCCCACGCTGGCGCAGTTCCAGCGCAATCGCGCTACCAATCACGCCCGCGCCAATCACAATCACGCGCATCTGTTAGCCCCCTGCCGTCATCTGTACAATCTCAAGGTTGTCGCCGTCGCGCAGGGTAATCTCGCCGTAGCGGTCGCGGGGCGCGATTTCGTAATTATACTCTACTACCACGATGCGCGGGTCGACACCGCGTTCCTCAAGCAATTGCAGGAGGGTCATCCCGTCGGGCAACTCGTGCTCTTTGCCATTGATGCGTACCAGCATGGACGGGCTAATTATACCTGATGGGATGGCTCTGGCTGGGCGCGTTTCATCAGTTCGTCGAGGTTCCACACAGGCGTGGGAGGGCGTCCAGTAGCACTATGCGCCGCTCGCGCCCACCGCTGCATTTCTACGATAATGCGCAACTTCTCTTCAGGTGGCAGCTGCACCAACTGCTCCGGACCTGACGCATCCCCCAACGCGAACGCGCGTATGACGCCCTAAGACTGCAACTTGCGAAACGCTCGGATTACCGCGTTCACGCTCCCAAGTGTAGCAGAAGCGAAAAGGGCTGAAGCCATCGCTCCAGCCCTTACGCATTGCCTCATAAGTGTATGGTCGCAACCCCCTTATGAGGGCAGGCTTTGCTCTCCATCCATAGATGATTACAGCAACTTTCGTGCCAAACGTTTGCAGAATCGGGCGGGGTATCCTATGACTATGGGCAAAACCGTGTTGATTACGGGTGGCGCAGGGTTTATCGGCAGCCACTTCACAGAGTATCTGCTGCGCCAGTATCCCGATTACGAGGTGCGCGTGCTGGATGCGCTGACCTACGCGGGCAGGCGCGAGAACCTCGCTGCGGTGGAGGGTGACGCACGCTTCACTTTTATTCACGGCGATGTGCGCGATCGGCAAACTGTGCAAGCGGCGATACAGGGTGTTGATTACGTCGTCCACTTCGCCGCTGAGACGCACGTCGACCGTTCCATCCTCAATCCCGACGCTTTTATCACAACCGATGTGTACGGCACTTTCGTGATGCTGGAAGCAGCGAGGCAGGTGGGCGTGGAACGGTTTGTGCATGTCAGTACCGACGAAGTGTACGGTTCGGCGGAGCAGGGAGCGTTCACGGAAAGTTCGCCCTTGCAGCCCAGCAGCCCCTACGCCGCCAGCAAGGCGGGGGCAGACCTGCTCGCGCAAGCGTATCACCGCACCTACGGTTTGCCCATTCTAATTGTGCGCCCCAGCAATACTTTCGGACCGCGCCAGTATCCAGAGAAGCTCATCCCGTTTTTCACTGTGCGCGCCCTGCATGAAGAACCACTGCCCCTGTATGGCGACGGTCAACAACGGCGCGACTGGCTGTATGTGTTAGACCACGCCCGCGCCATAGATACCGTGCTGCACAAGGGACGAATCGGCGAGGCGTACAACATCGCAGGAGGCAACGAACGCGCCAATGTAGAAGTTTCGCGCCTAATCTTGCACACGCTGGGCAAGCCCGAAAGCCTGATTCAGTTCGTGCAAGACCGCCCCGCGCACGACCGCCGCTACGCGCTGGACGATTCCAAACTCCGCGCGCTGGGCTGGCAGCCTGAAGCGGAGTTCGAGACTGCCTTGCGCGAGACTGTGCTGTGGTACGCCCAACATCCTGAATGGTGGCAGCCGATTCTGCAAGAACAAGCCGAATATCGGCAGTTCGTACAGGTGTGGTACAGCAGGGGCGGCTCAGCGGAATCGCAAACTTAAGGTAGGGGAGCGGACGTGCGATTCTTGGAGAATCTGATGGGCAAGCCTGCAATCCATCCAACGCGCCTGATTGTGGGGCTGGGCAACCCCGGTGGGCAGTATGCCCCCACGCGCCATAACGTGGGCTTTTGGACGATTGACCTACTGGCACAACGGCACGGAATCGAGCTAAAGACGCGCAAGCATAGCAGCAAGCTCGGCGTGGGACTGATACGCGAGGTTCCCGTCGTGCTGGCGAAGCCACAAACCTATATGAATCTCAGTGGCGAGGCGGTGCGTGCCTTGCTGCAAGCCTATCATTTGAAACCTGAACAGATGCTTGTAATTTTCGATGACATCTGGCTTGCGTCGGGGGTGGTGCGCGTACGTGCGAAAGGCTCGGCGGGCGGGCACAACGGAATGAGGTCGATTATCGGTGCATTGGGCACGGAGGCATTCCCGCGCGTGCGCATCGGCATCGGGCAGCCACCTGAAGAGATGGACTTAGTGGACTATGTGCTGTCTGCGCCGCCGCCTGAGGAGCGCGAGTTATTGCTAAACGCTGTGCAACGCGCTGCCGACGCCTGCGAAGCGTGGTTAATCGAGCCAATTGAGCAGGTGATGAGCCAATTCAATCGGAACGGGGGCTAAAACGACCAGTTCATACTCGCGTCCAGCGAACGAGCGCGGTAGCTAAACTGGCTATATTGCGGGTCTAAGTTCAGCTGCTCGCGGAAGCGATAACTCAGCACGAACGCCCAATTGCGGGTGATACGGTACTCGTAGCCGATGGTGAACAGCGTATCGCGTGAGGGGAGGTAGCCCTCGATGTTCGTGCGCTGGAACTCGGCGAACAGGTTCTGATTGCGTCCCACATCGTAGGTGACTCGCCCGGAGAAGCCCACAGGCTCCTGCGAAAAGTCGCCCTGACCCCCCTGAAAACCCTCGCCAAACACGCTGCGCGTCTTCATCGCGTACACATTCAGGTTAATCGTCCAGCGGCGCAGCGGACCAATATCCGCCCCGAAGGTCAGAAACTCGTTGCTGGAGCTGCCTGTGGCGGTGAGAAACCGCACATCCTGCTTCGACCAGCTAACCACCAGCGAGAGCCAATCGAGGGGCATATAGCTCGCGCCGACGGAGAGCGACTCTTGAAAACTATTCGTCTGAAAATCGCCTAGGGAGCGGTTCTGGCTCCACTGCACATCAAATGAGAGTGCGTCGAGAGGTGTCCACTGGATGCTCAAGTCCTGCCCTTTGCCGCGTACACCGAAGTAAGTGTAGCCGCTGAATATCGGTGCGCCCGACGAGAAGCCGTTGCCGTTGTATCCCGCCCCCCATGGTGAACTCGGGAAGCCCCCCGTCGGCGGGAATGGACTACCCAACTGGCGCGAGCGGGGGGTGAGTGCCTCGAGGTTCAGCATGCCCGAGTCGCTGTCGCGCCAGCGGTAGTTGAGGCTAAGGGTGCTGAGTGGTCGCCACGAAACATCGAAAGTATAGTCGCGCGAGCGAGTGTTCGCCGCGCGGATATTGTTGCCGCTGGCTGGTTGGCTCTGGCGGATGTCGCTACTGGCGGCGGAAGCGCGCAGGTTCAGTTGGGCATTAATGCGCCAGTCCGCCTGCGCCCGCCAGCTGCGAATCCGATAGAATAGGCGCGTGCCTCCACTAAGACTGCTGAATGAGTCGGCGTTGGACTGCTCATAGCCCAGGGAGAGGTTTAGGTTGCTCCAGTTGCGGGCGATGCTCACCGAGTCGCGCGTCTGTTCAGTGCGGCTGTTGGGCGTCCGCGCCGAGTTCGTGTTGCGGTTCAGCGTTAGCTGGAATCCGCTCGGAGGCGTGAAGGTATAGGTGTAGCTTTGGATATCGGTGTCAGTAAAGCTAGAGGAAAACGAGTTGCTCAGCGGGTTCAGCGAAGCCACGCGGGAGCGAGTCAGGCTTGCTTGAAAATTCGAGTGCGTGCCGAACCGATAACTGAGGTCAGTCTGATAGCCCCGCTCGTTGCGGCGGAAGCCGACCGATTCAATACTAATGAACTCGGCAGGAATCTCTCGGTAGGTGGCGCTAAGCGAGAGTCTGCCGAACTCGAACCTGCCTGTAGCCACGTTGGCAGTCGCTTCCAGATTACTGCCTTGCGCCTGTGCCTTGCTGCGGGCAGCGTACCACACGACGTTGCCCACACGCCCCAGCGGGATGGTGAGGTCGACGCCCATCACCTCGCGGTTGCCGCCAATCGTGGAACTAGGGTCAGGGCGCGGGGTATATTCCACTTGAATAATCAGGTTCTGGGGCATAAAGCGCGTGAAGTAGAACCGATAAGGCAGCTCGGGGTCGAAGTAGTAATCCACGCCTTCCGTTTGCGGTGCGCCCGCAACGGTGATAATCACGGGGTTGTTCGCATCGCGCAGGGGCGGGAACTGCAGATCGTAGGGTACGCTGGGCGCGCCGAAGCCGAAGAACTGCTCCGTGCGGCGGCGCAGCGCTGTGCGGGTTGTGGATTGTTGCGAGAGCATCGTGAAGCCGAAGTTGTAGCCGCGCCCCAGCGAGGTTTCGTATCGCCAGCCCTCCAGAAGATTGGGAGCAGAGTTGAAAGCATAGGTCTCGTAGGTCACCACAATCGTTGAGGTGCGCGGGATAATCATGCCGTCGCGGAAGCGCAGGATGCCCCCGAAGTAGTCAATCGTATAGTCCTCGCCGCGTCGTTTTTCCACGCCATCTACTTGAACGCGCTCGCTGCCGTCCACCAGCTGGCTTCCTTGCAGATAGTAGGGACCCGCACTGTCGTTGCCTTGAATTGTAATTGTGCGGGCAGCGGCTTTGGTCTCCGAGCGGATGTAGCGCAGGCGGTTGCGCTCCCACTGGAAGTTCGCCATCGCGCCTTTGAGCGTGCGCTGGAAGCCGACCAGCGGGTTCGCGCCGCCCAGCGACGCCGTAATATCGCCCCACTCCAGCAACAGGTTCGGCGATTCGTAGGTGTAGGTAATCCGGGCGTCATACGGATTGCTGAATCGGCTGTTCGTCCAGCGCCAGTCCATCGTGAGGAAGCCGAGAAACTTGTTCACGCGGATGGTCATCTCAGTGTTGTCGGTGATACGCTGTCCGCCCCTGCCGAAGTAGTTCTGGTCGCGAAACGCGCTTGTGTCGCCCTCCACATCGTGTAGGTGGAAACCCAGACTCTTGCGTCCGCTGATGGACACCGTGCGTTGGAACTCCTGCTGTAGGCTCTCCCAACTGCGCAGGGTCTGCAGGGCGTCGAGCGTGTCGCGTTTTTGAGCACGGGCGCGTTCAGGCTGGGCGGGCCGCGACTGTTTGTAGGAGATGGCTTCCTGAGGAATCGTGACGGAGGGCACCACACCTGCAGGCGTCGCGAGGGATGGTAAGGTAATCTGGGCGCATGCCGTGCCCGACAACATCGCCGCAAGCGCGAGCGTCACCACGCCCCTATCGCGCACGTAAGGCGCAGCGGCGTTCACACGCGCAACCATCGCCTGCAACGAATATTTCACCTCGAATTTAGACGCCTGATGCGCCCCGCGTTTCCGCATACTTACCCCTCACGCATTTGCGGGAAGAAGATAACCTCGCGAATCGAGTCTGTGCCTGTCAGCAGCATCGCCATGCGGTCGATGCCGATGCCTAAGCCGCCCGCGGGGGGCATACCGTACTCCATCGCAATTAGGAAGTCCTCGTCGAACGGGTGCGCCTCTTCGTCGCCTGCCTGACGGAGTTCGTATTGTTGCTCGAATCGCGCGCGTTGCTCCAGCGGGTCGTTCAGTTCCGAGAAGGCATTGGCGACCTCCTTGCCGAAGATGTAGCCTTCAAAGCGGCGGGTGAAGCGCGGGTTGTCAGGTTCGCGTTTCGCCAGCGGCGAGGTGTCCAGCGGGAAGCCGTAGATAAAGGTCGGCTGCTGTAAACTGTCGGCGACAGACTTCTCCAGCACTTTCTCGATAATGCCGCCGATGGTATCTTTGCGCTCCACATAGATTCCAACCTTCTCGGCGGCGCGAATCGCGCTCTCCAGCGTCTCGAAGTCGGCTTCGGTCAGACCCGTGCGATCCCGAATTGCGTCCATTAGGCGGATGCGCTGCCACGGCTTTGCAAAATCTACCTGCACGCCGTGCATTTCGAACACTGTCGTGCCAAACACGCGCTCGGCGACGTGGCGGAACAGCTCCTCCACCAAGTCCATGATGTCTTCCAAGTTTGCATATGCCTGATAGAGTTCGAGCATCGTGAATTCGGGGTTGTGGCGGGTGGAGATGCCCTCGTTGCGGAACACGCGCCCGATTTCGTACACACGGTCGATGCCTCCAATCAGCAGGCGTTTCAGATGAAGCTCCAGCGCAATGCGTAGCTGGAACTCGCGGTTGAGTGCGTTATGGTGCGTGATAAACGGTCTCGCCGCCGCGCCGCCCGCCATCGGCTGCAGCACGGGCGTCTCCACCTCCAGGAAGCCCCGCTCGTCCAGAAACCGCCGAATCTCGCGTATCAGGCGGCATCGCGCAATCAACCGCTGGCGCGAGTCGGGGTTCACCAGTAAATCCAGATACCGCTGGCGGTAACGCTGCTCCACATCGTGCAGCTCGTACCAGCGTTGCTCGCCCTTCTCTTTGGGGAACGGTACGGGGCGCACCGCTTTGGCTAACATCGTGAACGACTGCACATGCACCGTGACCTCGCCCGTGCGCGTTTTGAACACGAAGCCCCGCACGCCCAAGTAGTCGCCTATATCCCAGAGGTCTATCCAGTCATACTTTTCGCCTTGCTCATCGGCTTTGAGGTAGATTTGCAGTTTGCCTGTGCTGTCCATTAGGTGCGCGAAGGTCGCCTTGCCCATCCTGCGGATGGCGACGATGCGTCCCGCGACGGAGACCGTCTTGCCCTCCAGCCGTTCATACTCGTCGTGGACGGTCTGCAGCGTGTGGGTAATCTCATACCGCTCGATGGCGAACGGGTCTAAGCCCATCTGGCGCAGTTGCTGTAGCTTCTGCAGGCGGATTTGGACTAACTGGCTCTCTTCTTCCAGCGTATGGTGGGTCGGCTCGTGCATAGTTGAAATTGTACCATGAAGGGTCGTACTGCGTGAGCATCGCTCAAAGCGCAACAGCAGTATCCCCACCCTGAGTGGACGGAGTATCCGTGGCGAATCGAGATAGTGCTTGAATACGCCGCGTTTGGCGCACAAGCCAATGACAGTTGGAAGGAAAGTCGTTCTGTTCGGACCTGTGCCCCCTTGACTTTTTTGAATACAATCGGTTATAATATAGCCCGCTGGGGCGTAGCCATTCGTGGCGGACGCTGGAGGTTCATCCGAAGCTATGAACCGCACCATACGAGAGCGTGGCTTTGCACGCGGGACGAGGTACGAAAAACAACGCCGTAAACGACGTTGTGAGTCGAACTGAGACGCGCCCAAAACGGCGCACCGAGCCTCTCCACCCCGCGTGCGAGAGGCTTTCTTTTACGCGCCCAGCCAGTGGAGGCGTATCTATGCCGACAATCAATCAGTTAGTACGTAAGGGTCGCAAGCCGAAGATACGGAAGACGAAGTCGCCCGCGCTGCAAGCGTGCCCGCAGCGGCGGGGCGTCTGCACGATTGTACGCACCATGACGCCGAAGAAGCCGAACTCCGCGCTTCGTAAAGTTGCGCGTGTGCGCCTGACCAACGGCGTCGAAATCACCGCATACATCCCCGGCATCGGACACAACTTGCAGGAACACTCGGTTGTGCTGGTGCGCGGCGGGCGTGTGAAAGACCTGCCCGGCGTACGCTACCACATCATTCGCGGCACGCTCGATTGTCAGGGCGTCGAGGAACAGCGTACCACCCGCAACCAAGACCGACGCATGCAGGGACGCTCGAAGTACGGCTCGAAGCGACCGAAGGCGAAGAAGTAATCCGGAGGAGAGACACCTATGCCAAGAAAAGGCCCAGTTCCGAAGCGTGTAGTGTTGCCCGACCCAGTGTACGACAGCGAGCTGGTTGCGCGGTTCATCAACCGTATGATGAAGGGCGGTAAGAAAGCCGTCGCCGAGCAGGTGTTTTACAAGGCGATGGAAATTGTGGAGCAAAAAACAGGCAAGCCGGCGATGGAAGTGTTTGTGCAAGCCATCGAAAACGTTGCTCCGCAGGTCGAAGTGCGCCCGCGCCGTGTCGGCGGTCAAACCTATCAGGTGCCGATGGAAGTGCGCGCGGAACGCCGCCGCTCACTCGCGCTGCGCTGGATTGTCTCCTCGCTGCAACGCAAGAAGACGGGACGACCCGCCCACGAACGCTTGGCGCAAGAGATTATCGACGCCTATAACAAGACAGGCGGCGCATATAAGAAACGCGAAGATACTCATCGGATGGCGGAAGCGAACCGCGCGTTCGCCCACTACCGTTGGTAAGGAGGTAAATAAATCATGGCGCGACAGCACCCGTTAGAGAAGACGCGCAATATCGGCATCGCGGCGCACATCGACGCCGGGAAGACGACCACGACCGAGCGTATCCTGTACTACACAGGACGCATTCACCGTGTCGGCGAGGTACACGAAGGCGCCGCCACGATGGACTGGATGGAGCAAGAGCAGGAGCGCGGCATCACCATTCCCTCCGCCGCCACCACCTGCCAGTGGAAAGACCATCGCATTAATATTATCGATACTCCGGGACACGTGGACTTCACCGTGGAAGTCGAACGCTCGATGCGCGTACTCGACGGCGCTGTCGCCATCTTCTGCTCTGTGGGCGGCGTGCAGCCCCAATCAGAAACCGTGTGGCGACAGGCGAACCGCTACAAAGTGCCCCGAATCGCGTTCGTGAACAAGATGGACCGCGTCGGGGCGGACTTCTTCCGCGTGGTAGAGCGCATCCGCGAACGCCTCAACACTAACGCCGTACCCGTGCAAATCCCCATCGGGCAGGAAGAGAACTTCGAAGGTGTGGTTGACCTTATCGCGATGCAGGCGGTCTACTGGATCGACGAGAAAGGCAACCAGTACGAATATCGCGCCATTCCCGACACGCTGCAAGCACAAGCTCAGGAGTGGCGCGAAAAAATGATTGAAGCCGCCGTCGAGATGGACGACGAGTTGATGGAGCGCTACCTGGAAGGCGGCGAAATCAGCGCGGAAGAAATCAAACGTGCCCTCCGCAAGGGCACACTACAGTTCAAACTCGTGCCCGTGCTATGCGGCACTGCCTACAAGAACAAGGGCGTGCAACTCTTGCTGGACGCTGTGGTGGATTACCTGCCCTCGCCTATTGACATCGGCGCGGTGAAAGGAATCCACCCCGACACCCACGAAGAGCTGGAGCGACTGCCCTCCGATGACGAACCTGTGTGTGCGCTCGCCTTCAAAATCCAGAACGACCCGTTCGTGGGTAAGCTGACCTACGTGCGCGTCTATTCAGGCAAAATCTCGAAAGGCTCCTACATCTTCAATGCCACGAAAGACAACCGCGAGCGCGTGGGGCGCATCCTGCAGATGCACGCCAACCGCCGCGAGGACATCGAGGAAGCGTTTACAGGCGATATCGTGGGTATCATCGGATTCCAGCAGACCACTACAGGCGATACCCTGTGCGACCCGAACCACCCCATCCTGCTGGAGCCACCCCAGTTCCCCGAACCCGTCATTTCACTGGCAATCGAACCCAAAACCAAAGCCGACCAGGACAAACTGGCGAACGCCCTCCAGCGACTGGCGGCGGAAGATCCCACCTTCCGAATCTCCACCGACCACGAGACGGGGCAGACCATCATCTCCGGCATGGGCGAGCTGCACCTGGAGATTATTCTAGACCGCCTCTATCGCGAGTTCAAGGTGGAGGCGAATCAGGGACGACCGCAGGTGGCGTACAAAGAGACCATCCGTACCCCCGCCAAAGCCGAGGGCAAGTTCGTGCGCCAGTCGGGTGGACGTGGACAGTACGGGCACTGTGTAATTGAAATCGAGCCTGCCGAGCAGAACGCAGGCATCCAGTTCGAAAACAAGATTGTCGGTGGCGCAATCCCGCGCGAGTTCATCCCCGCTGTCGAGTCGGGCATCCGCGAAGCCGCCGATTCGGGCGTGCTGGCGGGCTACCCCGTTGTGGATGTGAAAGTCCGACTCGTCGACGGCTCGTTCCACGAGGTCGACTCGAGCGAGATGGCGTTCAAAATCGCTGGCTCCATCGCCTTCAAGGAGGCGGTGCAACGCGCTCGACCCGTGATCCTTGAACCGTATATGGAACTCGAAGTCACCACGCCCGACAACCATGTGGGCGATGTGATTGGCGACTTGAACTCGCGCCGCGCGCGCATCGAGATGATTGAGCCGGGCGTGGGCGGCACGCAGGTCATCAAAGCTGTCGTACCCCTCGCCGAGATGTTCGGCTACGCCACCACCTTGCGCTCCCTGACGCAGGGACGCGCTACCTATACCATGCACCCCTCACACTATGAGGAGGCGCCCGCGCAGGTCGCGCAGAGTATCATCGAGCGCAAGAACGCGCTCCAACCCACACGATCATAGGAGGAGACAGTTATGGCACGACAGAAATTTGAACGCACGAAACCGCACGTGAACA
>CAYVKB010000014.1:0-14635 GCA_964451985.1 uncultured Fimbriimonadales bacterium
GCTACGGTTGAGGTTGGTTTCGTCGGCGGGGACGCCGACGCTACGGCGGGTGGGTTCGTCAGCGGGGACGCCGACGCTACGAGAATGCACTCGTCGGCGGGACGCCGACGCTACATAACATCTGCTTCCTCATAGGAGCGGACTGCATCACGCCCCCAGTTAGAAGTCTCACGATTATCTACCCTGCTGAGGCGTGTTCTGAGCAGGCTGCCCTTGCTGAGGCGCTCCAGCGTTCGGCTGTTGCCCGCTCTGTTGAGGCGCGTTCGCCGCGGGTTGTTGTCCGCCCTGCTGCTTCTGTGCCTCTTGCTGTTTCTTCTGTTCCGCCTCCTGTTGCTTACGAAATTCCTCTATCTGGCGTTGCAGGGCTTTTTGCTGCTCTTCCTGTTGGCGCTGCAGCGCGACTTGCATATCTTGGGCGCGTTTACGGGTCTGCTGGGCGAGGTCTTTACGCCCTGCTTTCTCATACAGCTCGGCAATGCCGAACAGGAACGGGAAGTCGTTCGGACGGTAGACCAGCCCTGCTGCAATTTCCAAGTCATCTAACGCCTCTTTCTTTTTGTTCTGTTCAATCAGTATCTCTGCGCGTAGCAGGCGAATATTCAAATCTTCGCCGCCTTCGTTGAAGAAGCGGTTCATCACCGCTGTCAGCTGCTCCTGATACTTCTGCTCGCCCTCCTTGTCTTTCACTTCCTTGTGCAGCGCCACCAGCTGGTTTAGCACCAGCACCTGTAGCCATTGCGCCAAGCGTACACTCGGACTGGATGAGTTCACAATCGGTGTGAGCGCGTCGTTCACTTCTTTGAAGGTTCTCAGACGTTCGGGGGTCTGCGCTGCCGCCAACTTGTTCAGTTTGTCGTACTGCGCCAACAGCGGGTCGACAAATTCGGGCTTGAAGTTCTGCTGTGCGGCGTTCATCACGCGCTGCTGCTCGTTGCTCACGCGCATATTGATAAACGCCTGACGATACTGATCCTTCTTCTCCTCAAAGTCGGGTGGGGTCTCGATTTTACGCTCGGCGATAGCATAGATGTAGTAGCCCTTTTTGTCCTTATCCTGTAGTGGTTCGGTGTATTCTTGCTTCGGTTTGAACGCCATCACGCGGTTGGCGACTTCCGCGCCGAAAAGGTTGGTTAATTGCTCTTGAATCTCGTAGTAGCCGCTGCCTGTGAGTCGCCCGCCCCGATTCTTGATGGCATCGGGGTCGTCGGAGTATTGTTTCACTACCTCCGCAAACGGCTTGCCCGCCTTGAGGGCTTCGTATGCCTCCTTGATACGCGCCTCCGCCTTATCCTTGTGCTTCTCCACCGACACGAAAATCCGCATAGGGAACACCTGTTCGAACATCAGGCGCACCTGCTCGTCGGTTGGGTTGTATTTCTCGCGCAGGCTCTTGAGGAACTTGTTTTGCGTGACGAGGATGCGGAACTGCAGGTCGGGCACTTCGGCGGCGATGCGTTCGCGCAGTTGCCGCAAGGACGCGCCACGCTCTTTGAGGGCTTTGTCTAAGTCGCGGTCGTCGCCTTTGCCTTCTGGAAGCAACTGCTGACGCAGCAGGTCGAGCTGCGACTTGATGAACTCCTCTTTCGCCTGTTCGATTTCGCTGCGCGACGCCTGATAACCTTGTTTCTCCAGCTCTAAGGTCATTGCGAGCTGGTTCGCCACACCTTGCGCGACCTGATAGCGGGTTTGCAACATCGCGCCGATTTCAGTGGGCGGATTGCCCTGCGTTTGCGCGTTGATGAATCGTTGTAGGTCGGCTTCTGTAATCACCTCGTTGCCGACCTTCACGACGGGTTGGTTGGAGCCTTGCATTTCGCCCTGCTGGATGGGCGCGCCTGGGGGAATAGCGAAGAAAATCACCATACTCGCCGCCACGCCCAGTAGTGCCACCAATCCGATGCCCTTCACCAGTTTCTTCTTGAGTAGTTCACGAAAAGTGCGTACCGTAATCCCAGCCATTTAGTTGCCTCCTGTTGTTGCATGAATCAGTTGTTGCATCGCTTGCAGGCACTGACGCGAGACCTCCGCCTGCGACAGCCCCTCCACGCGCGCGTGCGTTTCCAATGCGAGGTAGCCTTGATACCCGCCCTGGGCAATCTGCTGAAAATGTTCCCTGTAGCCAATTTCACCCTGCCCCACCACCACCCAGCGCACAGAGCCGTCGGGGTGGCGGATACCGTCTTTGATGTGGATGTGCACCACATAGGGCTGCGCCGCCGCGTAGCCCACCAGCGCCGCTTCGCCCAGCAGAAAGGCGTTGCCAGGGTCCCATACGCCTTTGAGGTAGGGCGAGCCGATTTTGCTCAGCACCTGCGCCAGTTCCGCCCCCGTGCCCACCTGACAGCTATGCTCGTTCTCCAGTCCCAGCAAGATGTCGGCGCGTTCGGCGTGGGGCAGGGCACGCTCCAGCCAGCCCAGTATCTGCGTCTCGCGTTCGGGGGTTAGCTCGCCCGCTCGCCAGAAGGCGAAGATGCGCACAATCGGCGCGTCGAAGAACGCTGCAGCTTCCAGACAACGCTGCAGCATCGGCAGTTGCACGCTCAGGTCGGCTTCCTGCGCGGCGTGCATGGAACCCCGCTCCGTTGCGCCGAACAGGTCGGTCTTGAACACGGGCGTCGCCAGCGAGCAAACGCGCATACCGAACTCGTTCAGCGTGGACTTCGCGCGTCGCAACAACTCCTCATCTGCTTGGGCGATATTCACGCCCCACAGCGTGCGCAACTCCACCGCGTCGATGCCGAACTCCTGCGCGACCTGCAGCGCAATACGCAGGTCGTCGGCAATTTCGTCGGTAATCACGGAGAGTTTCATGGTGAGGGGCTTTGGATGGTATGCGCGATGATAATCGCCTCGGCAATTTCGCGCATGCTTTTGCGCGTGTTCATGCTCTGTACTTGAATTCGGCGATAAGCTTCCTGTTCGCGCAGCCCGTAGGTGTCCATCAGGATGCCCTTCGCGCGTTCGATAATCTTGCGCGTCTCCAGCGTCTCTTTCAGGTCGTCCACCTGCTGTTCCAGCTCGCGGGCTTCCTGATAGCGTGCCAGCGCGACCTCTATCGCGGGGGTCAGGTCGGCTTGCTTGAACGGCTTCACCAGATAACCGTACACACCTGCCTGCTTCGCGCGTTGGATTAGCTCACTGTCGCTGTAGGCGGTCAACAGCATCACAGGCGCGAGTCGCTCTTCATGCAAAATCCGCGCCGCCTCGATGCCGTCCATCTCGGGCATCTTCACATCCAGAATCGCGAGGTCAGGCTTGAGAGAGCGTACTTTCTCGACCGCCTGCATCCCGTCGCTCGCCTCGCCGACCACGCTCATGCCCAGCTCTTCCAGCATCTGCCGCAGGTCCAGCAGGATAATCGGCTCATCGTCGGCTATCACAATCCGCAACTTATGCATTCGCATCATCACCCTTCGGGGAAAGTATACCCCGCCCGTGTGGTACAATAGAATCGCGTTGCGAGGTCAGCGATGACAGAACGAAAACCTGAAGGCTATATCGAGGGCGTGCCCCTGCACCCCGAAAGCCTAATGATGGGTTACGGCTACAAACCCGAACTCTCGGAAGGCGCGATTAAGTGCCCTATTTTTCAGACATCCACATTCGTATTCAAGACAGCGGAGGAAGGCAAGGCATTTTTTGAGTTAGCTTATGGGCTGCGCCCGCCTCGCCCCAACGAAGAAATCGGCTTAATCTACAGCCGAATCAATAACCCTGACTTAGAGATTCTGGAAGACCGCTTGTGCCTGTGGGACGATGCGGAGGACGGTGCGGTGTTCGAGAGCGGCATGGCGGCGATTGCAACGGCGGTGCTGGCATATGTGCGTCCGGGCGACCTGATTTTCCACAACGAGCCGCTGTACGGGGGCACGGATCACTTATTTAGGAGTGTGCTGAGCGAGTTTGGCATCCACGCGCTGCCATTCCCTGCGGGCGCACCCAACGAGCAAGTGGAAGCCATCATAGCCAACAGCTCCCTGCGCGACCGCCTCGCGATGATATACATCGAGACACCCGCTAACCCCACCAACGCGCTGGTCGATATCGAGTTCTGCAGCCAGCTCGCTAAGCAGTACGCCCCTGCAGGACGCGAGGTGATCGTGGCGGTAGATAATACTTTTCTGGGTCCTGTCTGGCAGCATCCGCTGAAGCACGGTGCTGACTTGGTGCTGTACTCCGCCACAAAGTATATCGGCGGGCACAGCGACCTGATTGCGGGCGCGTGCTTGGGTAGCAAGCAGAAACTCGCCCCCGTGAAGGCGTTGCGCACTTTTTTGGGCAATATGGCAGGCCCGTGGACAGGCTGGCTGCTGATGCGCAGCTTGGAGACTCTCAAACTCCGCATGACCGCGCAGATGAAAAACGCTCGCTATGTCGCTGACTTTCTGGCAGATCACCCCAAAGTGCAAAAGGTGTATTACTTGGGGCATCTGCAGGAGGAACATCCGCAGTTCGCTCTGTATCGCAAGCAATGCCTTGCGCCCGGTGGGATGATTTCGTTCGAGATTGTGGGTGGCGAGGCGGAGGCGTTCCGATTCCTGAATGCGCTGAAACTTATTAAACTCGCCGTGAGTCTGGGCAGTACCGAGTCGCTGGCGGAACACCCTGCTACGATGACTCACTCCGATATGCCCAAAGAGACACAACGCGCCTTTGGCATCACCGACGCGCTGATTCGCCTGTCGGTGGGCGTGGAGCATCCGGAGGACTTAGTGCTGGATTTGAAGCAGGCGTTGGAGAAGGTTTGAGATTTTGAGCCTCCGCCTTCACTTGATGATTTACAAATCATATCCCAGCAGTACAATCAGCAAATCCGTATCATCCACCACGCCGTTTTTGTCAATGTCTTCGTGGTGGGCTATGCCGATTCCCGCTGTGCCGAAAGCGAATAGCACGCTTAGTAAATCGGCGTCGTCGATTCGGGCATCGCCGTTGGTGTCGCCGTAGCGCCATGTGTCCAGCAGGTACGCCTCGTAGCGCAGCGTGCGCCAGTTGTGTCCCACACCTGCCAGATACCGCCCGTCGGGAGAAATCGCATAGGCGTTCACAAGGTGAGAGCCTTCTGGCATCAAATACGCAAATTGTACGTTCATATCCTCTACGCCTGTTTCGGGCGACCAGCGGAAGGCGCGTCCGTGCGCGTAGTACGCGGCGATGCCAGCCACCAAGTTTCCATCGGCAGTGACGCTTCGCGCGTCGCTGAGCCACTCGTCATCGGGCGTGATGAGGTGCAACCCCTGCCCTTCTGACCAGCGGAAAGCGCGCACGCGCGTTACGCCCATCGGTGACCAAGCGCCCACCACCACCCTGCCATCGGCGGAGACGGCGTAGGCGTAGCTTTGAAGACCGTTGATAGGCACACCCAACGGCTGTACACCGTAGGCTTCATTCCATCGAAATGCCTGATAGCCGCCCCCCAAGGACACTCGCCCTACTACCGTGCGTCCATCCGCTGAGATTGCCCACGCCTGGATGTTGCCGCCGCCAATCGGCTGCAGCCCAGCCTCTGTCGTCCAGCGGAACGCCTGTGAGCCTTGCAGTTGCGCCCAGCCCGTGACGGCGTTCCCATTCGCCGAGACACCATACGCGCGACTCGTCGCCTCTGTCAGAAACTGCATGCCCTCTTCGCGTATCCAGCGGAACGCGCGATCTCCCTGACCTTGATTGACCCAGCCGACAATCACGCTTCCATCTGCCGAGACGCCCCTCGCCTCGCTGTAAGTGGTTGTGGGGAAGGTTTCCACCGGATGCATCCCGCCCGTGTGCGTCCAGTAAAAAGCGCGTGTGATGCCCCGCGCGTCGCGCGAGCTGCCTACCACGGTGCATCCATCGGCGGAGACGGCGTATACATCGCTGCGTACCCCGCCTAATGTGCCCAGCCATGTGAGGCTCTGCGCCGATGTGCTAAACACCATACATGCCCACAGCCCAACTGTTGCCCAGTTAACCGCCCGTTGAGTTTTCATCGTCGCGCCCTCGCGCTATAGAGTACCTGCTCGAATCGATTCGCGGATGCCTGCCATCCAGCGAGCGTAGTAGGCGAGGTTGTGATAGGTCGCAAGGCGCAAGCCCAGCATCTCGCCCGTGCGGAACAGGTGGTGAATGTACGCCAGCGTGT
The DNA here is from genome assembly GCA_964451985.1 of uncultured Fimbriimonadales bacterium. Lineage (GTDB taxonomy): Bacteria > Armatimonadota > Fimbriimonadia > Fimbriimonadales > GBS-DC > GBS-DC. Next base: position 6,119 of record CAYVKB010000014.1, read on the forward strand.
ATCGCTTGCACACCCAGCAGTCGCATTCGGGGTCAATCGATTCCTGACACTCCAGATATTTCGCGTTGCGCAGGTTCAGCCTGCCGCGCGAGGTGAACACTGCACCGTGACGCGCGATACGGGTAGGCAACACGCAGTCGAACATATCCACACCGTGTTGCACGGCGTGTAGCAAATCGTCGGGCGTACCCACGCCCATCAGATAGCGGGGTTTGTCGGCGGGCATGCGTGGTGCGAGGAACTCCACCACCCTGCGCATCTCTTCTACTGGCTCCCCCACCGATACGCCTCCTATCGCATAGCCGGGTAAGTCCAACGAGGTTATCTGCTGCAGGCTTGTCAGGCGCAGGTCTTCGTACACGCCGCCCTGAATAATGCCGAACAGCGTGCCCAGCACCTCCTCTCCGTAAACGAGGAAAGGACTGGGGAGTGAGGTTTCCAACCACGCCTGCTTACTCCGTATCGCCCACTGGTGGGTACGCTCCGTTGCATGCGCCACTTCGTCATAGCTCGCGGGATAGGGCGGGCATTCGTCGAACGCCATGATGATGTCGCTGCCAAGGTTCTGCTGAATTTGAATCGAGCGTTCGGGCGTGAAGCGATGCTCCGAGCCGTCGATGTGCGAGCGGAAGGTGACGCCATCGTCGTCAATCTGGCGCAGCCCCGCAAGGCTGAACACCTGAAAACCACCACTGTCGGTCAGAATCGCGCCCGACCAACTCATAAACCTGTGCAAGCCCCCCAGTCGCGCGATGCGTTCATCGCCTGGACGCAGATATAGATGATACGTGTTGCCCAGAATAATCTTGAAGCCGAGCTGCTCCAGTTCGTCCTGACTAAGCGTCTTCACGCTCGCCTGGGTGCCGACAGGCATGAACACGGGCGTCTCGATAACCCCGTGCGGCGTGTGCAGTCTGCCCAGTCGGGCGTGGGAGCGGGGAGATTTGGCAATCACCTCAAACTGTATCATAACCTTACAGGCAAGCGTCGAGTACGCGCGGACTTATCTTCCGGTGGGGGAGGATAATTTCACCCGATTGGCGGGCTTCCTGTGCCACCTGCATTTCACTTCACGCCTCGTACACGCCCGCATAGACCGCCTGAATCACCTCGTGGGGCGTGGTGATGCCGTGCAGCACTTTATCGCGACCGTCGTCAAGCATCGTACGGAAGCCCTCTTTGACGGCGATTTGCATAATCTGGTCGCTGGAGGCACGATTGATAAGCGCCTCGCGGATAGCAGGGCTGATGCGCAGCAGTTCAAAGATGCCCATCCGCCCGCGATAGCCCGTATTCATACACTTTGTGCATCCCTTGCCTGCAAAGAACCGCGCCTGCGCCAGCCACTCTTGCGGAATTTTCAGCGCGGAAATCTCGTCTGGTGTGGGCTGGTAAGGCACGCGGCAGTCGGGGCAGATAACGCGCACCAACCGCTGCGCCATCGCACACTGCAAAGTCGCCGCGATTAGGTAATCCTCCGCCCCCATGTCGATCATACGGCTCAGGGTCTCGATGGCGTTGTTCGTATGCAGTGTGGACAGCACTAAGTGCCCCGTGAGTGCTGCCTGAATACCTATCTGCAGCGACTCGCGGTCGCGAATCTCGCCTATCATAATCACATCGGGGTCGTGGCGCAGCATCGCCCGCAACGCACGTGGGAAAGTAATCTTTTCGGTCACCTGCACCTGCATCACATTATCGGGAAACTCGTATTCCACGGGGTCTTCCACCGTCACGATGTTGCGATGCACTCGATCCAGCGTGTGCAGCGAGGCGTACAGCGTGGAGGTTTTTCCTGAGCCAGTGGGACCTGTGACAACCAGCATCCCATAGGCGACTTGTAAAGCGCGCCGCCAGTTGGTCATTACATCCTGCGGCATGCCCAGCGAATCGAGCTTGACCTGCATCTTGGCAGGGTCTAAGATACGCATCACAATCCGCTCGCCATTCAGTGTGGGAATGCATGACACGCGCGCACTCAGCCGTCTGTCCAGATACTCCATATCGATGCGCCCATCTTGGGTGTCGCGCTTCTCGTCTAAGTGCATATTGGCAGCAAGTTTCACGCGGCTCACCATCGACTGAATCAGGTCGGGCTGCGTGATTACCTCGTGTTCATGTAGCACGCCATCGATACGGAACCGAATGCGCAGGGCGTTGTGTTCGGGGTGCATATGGATGTCGGACGCGCCTGCATCGAGTGCCTGAATAAACATCTGGTCGACGCGCTGCACCGCGAGAGAAAGTTCTTCACCGCCCATCTCACGGGAGACGCCCGCGTGGCGCATGATAATCCGAAACATTCGCCCAGAACCGCGCATACCGCCGTACATGGTCTATCCGCTCCTAAGGTTTTAGACGCCTGTGCGGTGGGAAGTATACCTGAGAGTTAGGTTTCAGGAGATGCTGTGTTTTTGAAGTAAGCTAAAACCCCACTGCTTCCCGCAAAGCGCGTCCCAGTCGGATGAGCACCTCAATCCCGAACACAATAATCAGTGTCACGGTGACGCCAATGAGCCAGCCCGCCGTGAGAAAATAGATGTCGCGGTTCGCCAACCCCACGCCAATCAGCAGTACGCCAGCCGCCGGCAGTGTGTTCATAAACGGCATCGGCGAAGAGAGCACCAACGCTAAGCCAATAATCACGGCTGCGCTGATTTTGAGTATCAGCCCATTCCGCACGAACCGCCTGCCGCGCGGGTGGGAGATTTTCTCGATCTTGCGCAGGATGGCGACCCCGCGCGTCTGCAACGCTTCCACGATTTTGGGCGCAAGCACCTTCGCGCGCCAACGCTTGGGGAACCACGGCTGCTTTAAGCCGAACAACATCTGCAGCGCGACCAGCGTCATCAGCGCACCCAATACCCCCGAAGTACCTGGCGGCAGCACAGGAATAAACGCGGGTACCGCCAACAGTATCAGCAAGAAGCCGTAGCCACGATCACCCGCGCGATCCAGTACTTCACCTAAGACCACTACCCCGTCAGCGTTCGCGTCCAACGTGCGGGCAAATAACTCCGACAGACGCGGGACCGATGCTTGCGTTTCCGTACTCACCATATAGGATTATACCGCAAAAAATCGGGATATGTCGCAGGAATTTCATGGAATATCCCTGATGGAGACGGAGATGATGGAACTGAGCGCACTGGCAATTCGTGTGGCGCGGACGCCCGGATTAGGGATGCTCCCTCAGGTGACCAGTCAGGTATTGCGACTGGTGGATAATCCGAACGCATCGCCGCGGCAAATCGGCGCATTAATCGAGCGCGACGCAGGGCTGGCGTCTAAACTCCTCAAGACGGCGAATAGTGCGTACTATGGCGCGCCAGGCAAAATCAAGACCGTCTCGCAGGCGATATCCGTGATGGGGCTATCGGCAGTACGTTCGGTGGTGGTGGGTCAAGCCTACCAGCAAATGACAGCAGTACGCGGCGCGTCCAAGCGGTTCGACCGCCTTGCATTCTGGCAGCATGGCTTGGCGACAGCAACTGCTGCGCGCGTGCTCGCGAAATTCAAGGGCTGGCGCGACCCCGAAGAGGCATTCCTTGCAGGCTTGCTTCACGACGCGGGCAGGCTCGTGATGGATCGCTTCCTCCCCAACGAGTTCGACCAGATTATTATCGTCTCTTACGAACGCGTGACTCCGCTGACCGAAGCCGAGCGCGAGGTGTTGGGCTACACTCACGTGGAGGTAGGTGACCTGCTGGGCGAGCAGTGGAACCTACCTGACAGCATGCGCGAGCCACTGCGCCGCCACCACGAGGATGTGAGCTTTGAGGAGTGCCCGCTGGGATGCATCATTCACGCGGCAAACGTATTAGCGCACCAGACGGGCTTCGCGCTGGGCGCGCCTGTGTTGTACGAACTACCACCTATCGTGCGCCAGTCGCTGGGCATCCCCGATGCGCAATACGAAGGGCTGAAACAGGCAATCGTGCAAGAGGTCGTGAAAGTGCAGGAGGCGCTGCGGATTTAGGCGGGGTACAATATCCCTGCCATGCAAGCCGAGGTTATCCGCGCCCCTGCCGAAGCACGCTGCCAGGACGAACTGCAACGATTACAAGCGTGGGACAAATATCCCCGCCCCACAGGCTGGAGACTCTCGCCCCGCGCCGTCGAGAAGTTTATTTTAGGCGACGCCGAACTGAACATCAAGCCCAAATACATCGGCGACCGAGACCGCATCCAAGTCGCTATCGCTACACTCGCCAGCGACCGCGCCTTGTTGCTGGTGGGCGAACCTGGCACCGCCAAGTCGTGGGTCTCTGAACACCTCAGCGCTGCCATCAGCGGCGACTCGAAACTCACCGTGCAAGGTACCGCAGGCACGACCGAAGACCAGATTAAGTACTCATGGAACTACGCGCTGCTGATGGCAGAGGGTCCCAGCGACCGATCGCTCGTACCCAGCCCTATCTTGACCGCCATGCGCGAGGGGCGTATCGCTCGCTTCGAAGAAATCACGCGCTGCGTAGCAGAAGTGCAAGACGCGCTGATTTCCATCCTCTCTGAAAAAGCCATCGCCATCCCCGAGCTGGAACGCGTCGAGTACGCCAAGCGCGGCTTCAATATCATCGCCACCGCCAACACGCGCGACCGTGGCGTGAACGAAATGTCCTCCGCTCTCAAACGACGCTTTAACTTCGTGGAGCTGCCCGTGCTAAGCGACCTCCAACAAGAAATGGCGGTGGTGCGCCAGCGCACGCAGGAACTGCTCGCCGACCACGAACTGCACGCCGACCTGTCGGACGAACTCGTAGAAACGCTGACCACTGTGTTTCAGGAGCTGCGCCGCGGGCAAACCTTAGACGGCGAACAGAAAGTGAAAACACCCTCCACCGTGATGAGCACCGCCGAAGCCGTAAGCGTGCTGTTTGGGGGCTGCTTGCTGGCAACGCACTTCGGCGAGGGCACGGTGAACGGGCAACAGGTGATGCGCCTGCTGGTCGGAACCATCGCCAAAGAGGATGCATCCGACCTGGAGGCGTTGACCGAGTATCTGGAGACCGTCGCCAAGAAGCGCGAGGGGCGCATATGGAACGAGCTGTGCGAGACGCGGCGCTGGCTGAAGTCGCTGTAAGCACGGTGCGCGTTCGGGGCGTACACGTAATCCCAGTGCGCCACCACTCGCCCGCCATTGCCCGCGCGACGGCGGCGGTGATACGCACCCTGCGCCCACGCCTCGTGCTGATTGAAGGTCCCAGCGACGCGAATCATCTAATTGGCGCGCTTACCGACCACGACGCCGTCGCCCCACTGGCGATTTTAGCCTACCGTGAGCCACAGGCGTACCAAGCCTCCGCCGACCTTGCGCCACAGGTGGTGTTCTATCCGTTCTGTGATTACTCGCCAGAATTGATCGCGCTGCGCACGGCGGCGGAGCTAAGCATCAAAGCACGGTTCTGCGATATCCCAGCGTCAGCAGTGTTGGAGCATCAGGGGCAGGAGACGCACGAAACAACCTCTAACCTCTACACCCGCGTTGCACAGCGCATGGGCTTCGACAACCATGAAGAGTGGTGGGAGTGCCTATTTGAAACCGCCTTGCGCGACCCCGCGACGCTACTGCAACGCACCTTCGAGTGGGGGCAGCTGGTGATTGGTGAGGCAGGCATCAGCGAGTACGACGCCCTGCGCCACGCTTATATGTGGAAGCAAGTGGAAGAGTCGGGCGTGACGCCAGAGCAAATCGTGCTGGTGGTAGGCGCGGCGCACGCGGCGGCGTTCGCCGACCCCGACTTCCGAGCCGAGTATGACCCCGACCACCCCCTGTTGGGGGCGCACCCTGCTGAGTTTGTACTAACGCCCTACTCGTTCCCACGCCTATCGGAACAGCTGGGCTACGGCGCTGGCAACTGCGCACCTCAGTTCTATCAGGATGCGTGGGAGTTTGGCAGTTTGGAAGACGCAACGCTGGCGACCCTCACGCGCTTGGTGAACAGCATGAAGCTTCAGGGTGATGTCGCCTCACATGCCGACGCGATTGAGGCATTCCGTCTTGCGAAGCAACTCGCCGGCTTGCGTGGCAAGTCGCAGCCGGGCTATCGCGAGACGATGGACGCCGCGATTGCCACCTTCGGGCGCGGGCAAGTCGAGCGCGTGGAGCTGCCCCTCAAACGCCTGATGATTGGCGAGCGTATCGGGCGCGCCCCGCGGTCCGATACACAGCCCCCCGTGCAAGCCGAGTTCTACCGCCTCGCGCATGAGCTGCGCATCCCTGTGAAGGACGACCCGACCGACCTGCGCCTCAACCTCGCTGAGCCGCACGCCGTGCAGCAGTCCATCTTTCTGCATCGCCTTGCCGTCGCTAAAATCCCCTTCGCCGATTTGCAGTCGGGCGAGGCGGCGACCTACGGGCAGATGGCGCGCCTGCGCGAGAAGTGGCGACTGCAATGGACACCCCTCACCGATGTCGCCCTCACCGAAGCATCCATCTACGGCGACACCCTGCGCGAGGTCGCCAAGCGCAAAATCACACCCCGACTGGCGCAACGCGAGCAACTTACCTCAGTCAGTGCGGCGGCGCTGGAAGCCGTGCTGTGTGAACTGCCCGAACTGTACGACACGGCGCTGCAGGCGTTGGACGAGGCGTCGATTCGGGATGGCGACTTTGTGAGCCTCGCACGGACAGCGTACCAGATTGCTGGGCTAATCGAATACGGTGCGGCGCGGGCGGTGCAACAGGCAATGTTCGACCCGCTTTTGCAGCGCATCTACACGCGGGCGTGCCTGCATCTGTTGCCCGCATCCGACTGCGGCGACGACGAGGCGCGCACCATCGGCGAGGGCATGCATCTGCTGCACGAACTCGCCCACAAGCTGCCCTATCTACAAGCCGACCTATGGCGCGAGAACCTGCGCGAGACGGTACTCAGCGAGCGGGCACACGCCCTGGTCGTCGGCGTGGGGCTGGGGCTGCTGGGCTTCGTGCGCACGCAGGACGAAGACCTCTGGCTACGTGCCAAGCGGATGCTGTCGCCCGCCACACCCCCCGAGTCGGCGGCGAGCTTTCTGGAGGGCTTGCTACACGCCCAAGGAGGCGCAGCCGCGCGCGCACGCCCCTTCGTGCAAGCCATGCACGAATTCGTGATGAACCTGCCCGACGAGCAATTCGTTCAGGCGCTACCGATGATGCGCCGCGCCTTCAGCAAACTCTCCAACCACGACATTCACTACCTCACCGACAACATTCTGCGCCTGCTGCAGCCCGAAACTGAAACGGATACGCAACCGGAGGCAGCGGTTTTACTGTCGCGTGAGGAAGTAGAGCAGGTTTGGAAAGAGTTAGCATGGCTGGGCTAAGCCATTAGGTACAATAACCTCCGGAGGAACCAACATGAATCTGAGAGCCTACCGATGGATGGTACCCGTACTTGCGCTGGCGCTCAGCGCATGCCAGTCGCAATCTATTGAGAACACCCAAACTAATAGTGAACCCACCTCTCAAGAGCAAACGCAACCCGCTACCACCCCCGAACCGAAAGAGACCACGATGAACTCGAATGAGCAGAAGGCCCAGGTCGCCTACGTGCAGATGATTATTAAGGACAAGGGCGCACTGGTGCTCGAGTTAGACCTCAAGGAAGCTCCCAAAACCAGCGAGAACTTCCTGAACCTGGTCAAAGAGAAGTTTTATGACGGCGTCCGCTTCCACCGTGTCGTGCCCAATTTTGTTATTCAGGCGGGCGACCCGCAGTCCAAAACCCTGCCGATGGGACATCCGCAACTGGGCACTGGCGGCTCTGGCAAGAACATTAAGTTCGAACCGAACAACTTAAAACACAAGCGCGGCTCGCTCGGCATGGCGCGCGCCCAAGACCCCGACAGCGCGAGCAGCCAGTTCTACATCTGCCTGGAAGACCTGCCCCAATTGGACGGCAACTACGTCGTGTTTGGCAAAGTGGTCGAGGGCATCGAGATTATCGACCAGGTGCGCGTGGGCGACACAATCGAGAAAGCCGTCGTGCTGGAGAAGTGGGCGCCCAAGCAAAAGGAATCACCGTCTAAGTAATCGGAGGCATGGATGATCGACGACGTGCTGGCAACCGATGTGATTGTAGAGTCGGAGGCGATCCTGCAGGATACCGATACCCCCCTGCATGAACGCCTCCAACGCCTCATGCAACACCTGCATGACCGCCTGCCCCACTTTCACTGGGTCGGAATCTACTGGCTCAAGGGCAACGAGCTGGTGCTGGGACCCTATGTAGGACCGCCCACTGAACATGTGCGGATACCCGTGGGGCGCGGTGTATGCGGTACCGCCGTTGCTGAGAATATGAACCAGATTATCGAGGATGTGCGCGCGCTGGACAACTACCTCGCGTGCAATCTCGAGACGCGCTCGGAAATCGTGGTGCTGATTCGCCATCCTCACAACGGCGCGATTCTGGGGCAAATCGATGTGGATGGCACAGAGGTCGGCGCGTTCGACGAATCGGACGAGGCACTGCTGGAGGTTATCGGCGAGCGGATTGCACGGCTCGTTGTACCTGAGCAGTAGCCAGTGTGGGT
>CAYVKB010000014.1:14735-32733 GCA_964451985.1 uncultured Fimbriimonadales bacterium
CTGCACAGGGACGGTCCGCTGTTGGTATTTGCAGGGGCGGGTTCGGGCAAAACGCGCGTGATTACCTATCGGATTGCCCATCTGATTCGCGAACACGGCGTGTCCCCGCGTCACATCTTAGCCGTCACCTTCACCAACAAAGCTGCCGACGAGCTGAAAGAGCGGTTGAGCCATATTCTGCAGGGTGATGAGGCACGCGGGTTGTGGGTCGGTACCTTCCACGCTATCTGCGCCCGCATTTTACGTGAGAGCGGACGCGCCCTCGATATCCCCTCTAACTTCATCGTGTACGACGATGGCGACCAGCTCGATGTGGTGCGCCGCATCCTGATTGAACTCAACATCGACGAAAAACAGATGAATCCGCGCGCCATCCGCAACGCTATCAGCCGCGCTAAAGAGAAACTTATTACCCCCGACGAGTACCGCGAACGTGCCAGCGACTACTTCGAGCGCATCGTCGCCAGCGTGTACCCACGCTACGAAACCTACCTGCGCGCCGCCCACGCGCTGGACTTCGACGACCTGATTAACAAGGTCATCGAACTGCTGGAGACCAAGCCCCACGCCCGCGAGCACTATCAGGATCAGTTCCGCTATATCCTGGTGGACGAGTATCAGGATGTGAACTACGCGCAGTACATGCTGACGCGCCTGCTGGCAGGCAAGTACCGAAATTTGTGTGTGGTGGGCGACGACGATCAGGCTATCTACGGCTTTCGCGGCGCGGAGGTGGAGCTGATCCTGCGCTTCGAGCAGGACTTCCCTGACGCGAAGGTGATTAAGCTGGAGCGCAACTACCGCTCGACACAGGTGATTCTGGACGCTGCGTTCAAGGTGATTAGCGAGAACAAGTTCCGCGCGCCCAAAAAACTGTGGACGGAGCGCAAGCAAGGCGCACCCATCACTATCAGCCCCACCCGCGATGAGGAGGAAGAGGCACGTCTCGCAGCGGACTATATTATTCAGCAGGTACGGCTCGGCAAGCGGCGGTTCGGCGACTTCGCTGTGTTGTACCGCACGAACGCCCAATCCCGTGCATTTGAGGAGCGATTTCTGCGCGAGCGCATTCCCCATCGGTTGGTGGGCGCACTGCGCTTCTACGACCGCAAGGAAATTAAGGACACACTTGCCTACCTGCGCCTGATTGCCAACCCCGACGACTCGATTAGCCTACTGCGCGTCATCAACACCCCGCCGCGCAAAATCGGACAGGCAACCTTGAAACAGGTGCAAACCTACGCATCCGAATGCGGAATCAGCCTCTACCGCGCGCTCAGCAATCCGATTCTGCTACAAAGCGTGCCTACCGCTGCCCAGCGCGCCCTGCTCGGATTTGTGAGTCTCATCGAGGAGCTGCGCGAGTATGCCGAGACCCACTCGCTCAGCGACACGATGCGCGAAATGCTGAAACAAACGGGCTACCTCGCGTGGTTGGAGCAGAAAGGCGATTTGGAATCCATCGACCGTGCGGGCAACGTGCGCGAGATGGTGAACATCGCGCTGCGATTCGAAGAACGCGAGGCAACGCGCGAACCCGACCCCGACGAATCTGAACTCAGCCCGCTGATGCGGTTCCTGCAGTATATCTCGCTGATTTCGGATTTGGACACACTAAACGAGCGCGACGACCAAGTCGTGCTGATGACGCTGCACGCCGCCAAAGGGCTGGAGTTTCCCGTTGTGTTTCTGGTGGGCTTGGAGCAGGGGCTGCTGCCCCACGCGCTGAGCGAATCACCGCGCGAAATCGAGGAGGAGCGTAGGCTGTGCTACGTAGGCATGACACGCGCCAAAGACGAGCTGCACATTACCTATGCCCTCTCGCGCGGGTCGTATGATGGGCGGCGTAGCGCAATCCCATCACCGTTCCTGCGTGCGCTGGCGGACGAACCTGCGCCCACGTTGTATCAAGTGATGTATGGCGCAGCGGCGACGCCTAAGCTCCCCCACAGCGCGCCCCGAAGACTGCCAACCCCCGCGCCGTTTCTGCCGGGGCAGCGGGTACGACATCCAGAGCTGGGCTTCGGCATCGTGGTCAAAGCTGCCGATGTGAACGTGACCGTAATGTTTCCTGGTGGCAAGGGCATGCGCACTTATCCGCTGCGGAACTGCCCGCTGGAGGAGGCGTAGTCGCACTCATTCAGGTACACTTATCACGTTATGGGTCGTCAAGTGGATTTTCCGCTGATTTTTGAGCGCAGCGTACCAGAGCGCAGAGGCGTGCGTCCCCCCGCGTGCGATGTGCCCACCCAGCCGCTTCCAGAGCTGCTCGGTGAGCAGAACGTGCGCCCCGAACCGCCCGCCCTACCCGAAGTGAGCGAGCTGGACGCCCTGCGCCACTACACGCGCCTCTCCCAGCGCAACTACGGCATCGATATCGGTTTCTACCCGCTCGGCTCCTGCACTATGAAATACAACCCGCGCATCAACGAGAAAATCGCTATGCTGCCGGGTTTCACCCACGCGCATCCGCTGCAGCCCGAAGCCCTCTCGCAAGGCGCACTGCAACTGATGTACGAGCTACAGCAAGACCTGAAAGCCATCACGGGCTTCGCAGAGGTCACGTTGCAAAATGTGGCGGGCGCACACGGCGAGCTGCTTAGCCTGATGCTCATCAAGAAATACCACGAGATGCGTGGCGAAGGCAAGAAACGCAAAATCGTCCTCGTGCCCGACTCGGCGCACGGCACGAACCCCGCCTCCGCCGCGCTGTGCGGTTTCGCCGTGCTGTCTATCCCCACCAACGCCGAAGGCGACACCGACTTAGACGCCCTGCAACGCGCCATCGAACAGCACGGTGAGTCCATCGCTGCGATGATGCTCACCAATCCCAGCACGCTGGGGCTTTTTGACCGCAACGCCCGCCAAGCCTGCGACCTGCTCCACGCAATCGGTGCGCTGGTGTTCTGCGATGGAGCGAATATGAACGCGCTGGTGGGTATTGCCCGACCCGCCGATATCGGATTCGACTGCATGCACCTGAACCTGCACAAGACCTTCTCCACCCCGCACGGCGGCGGTGGACCAGGCGCAGGCGCGGTGGGCGTCTCCGAGCGACTGGTTCCGTTCCTGCCCACGCCTCGCATCGTGCAACAGGGCGACCGCTACGCGCTCTCATATGACCACCCGCACTCCATCGGGCGCGTGCATGCCTTCTACGGCAACTTTTTGAACCTCGTGCGTGCCTACGCCTACATTCGTTCCTACGGAGGCGAGCACCTCCGCAACATCGGCGAGTTCGCTGTGCTGAATGCCAACTATATGCTTGCCCGCATCCGCCACGCCTTCCCACCCGCTGTCGACCGGCTCTGCATGCACGAGTGCGTGGTCACCGCCAAGCACTTCAAGCAGCAGTATGGCGTGCGCGCGTTCGACATCGCCAAGCGACTGCTGGATTTTGGCTTCCACCCCCCCACGATGTACTTCCCCCTCATCGTGCCCGAATGCCTAATGATTGAGCCGACCGAGTCCGAGAGCAAGCAGACCATCGACATGTTCGCCAACGCGCTGTTGGAGATTGCCCGCGAGGCGATGGAGCAACCCGAGCTGCTGCGGAACGCGCCCTACAACACGCCTGTACGCCGCTTAGATGAGGCGGGCGCAGCGAAGCATCTGATCTTGCGATGGCATGGTGTCGTGATTTACCCACAGGAGGTTCCCGCCTGCGCCTGCTAAACGACGGCGTGTGCCCGCCTGAAGTGAATATGCCGCGCGACCTCGCCCTGCTGGAGACGTTCGAGCGGGGCGAAATCCCCCCTACGCTGCGCGTGTATCAGTGGGCGTCGCCTGCGATTACCTACGGTGTGAACCAAGAGCTGCCCACGCGCCTTGTGGAAGCCTGTCGGCAACTGGGCATCCCGCTGTTCCGCCGTCCCACGGGGGGCAAAGCGGTACTCCACGGGCACGATTTAACGGTGGCACTGGTTTTCAGCCCTCACCCCTATGCCCCTCTCTCCAGCAGCGCAAAAGGAGAGGGGAAATCGCAGCACCGCACGGGGATGTCCCAGTGCGTCGCTGAGACATCCCAGCGCATCACTGGAAGTTCCTCCTCTCCTGCGTTGCGAGAGAAGGGTCAGGGAGAGGTAGGGGTTCGCATCTATCCCCGTCATGTCTACCTCCAACTTGCGCCCGCGCTGGTGGGGGCTTTCCAGTTGTTAGGTGTGCCTGCGAAGCAAGGCAACGCCACCGCGCCTAACCCGCGCAGCCTCGACGACGGGGGCGACTGCTTTGCCACGCCCGCCATCGCCGATATTGTGCATGCCGAAACAGGCGTGAAACTGATGGGCTGCGCGCTGCTGGTGCGGGGGGCATGCGTGCTGATGCAGGCGTCCATTCCGTTGCGGATGCCTACTGTGCCTGTGGAGAGGCTCTTTGGTCATCCGCACCCCGAGCCGCCGCCCCTACACGCCGACGCGCTGGCGGTGGCACTCCACCGAAACCTGCAGCGGTGGCAATAGCGTACGCCCATCGGTATCGTTTTCCAGTGGGCGTTAAGCGCGTCCCTCACTGTTGTGGTTTTTGAGTACGTCGTTCATCTTTCCTGAACGGTAGCCCTCTAAATCCAGCGCGATATACAAGTAGCCCAGCGACTTCATATGCGCCACGATTTGCGAGGCGTGCTGCAACACGCGCTCGAAGTCGCACGGCTCCACCTCGATGCGCAGGATAGTATCGTGGTGGCGCACGCGCACCTGACGGAAGCCCAACTCGCGCAGGAAACGCTCCGCCTTGTCCACCTTTTGCAGCAGCTCGCGGGAGATGACCGTGCCATAGGGAAACCGACTGGACAAGCACGCGAAAGACGGCTTATCCCAGATGGGCAGCTCCAAGTGCTTCGCCAGCGCGCGAATGTCGGATTTGGTCAGTCCCGCTTCCAGCAAGGGCGAACGCACCCCGCGCTCTTGGGCGGCGCGCATACCGGGGCGATAGTCCCCTATATCGTCGGCGTGTGAACCGTCGGCGATGTACGTTATACTCTCTTCGTCGGCAACCTGGCGCAGCACGCTGAACAGCTCGGTCTTGCAGTGGTAGCAGCGGTCGGGGCGGTTCACTTGGAATAGGGGGTTTTGCAGCTCGTGGGTGGGCACGACTCGCACGCGCACACCGATTTGACGCGCCAGTTGCAACGCCTCTTCTATTTCTCCTTCGGGGAATGCTTCCGACTTGCCAATCACCGCCAGACACCGCTCGCCCAGCACCTCGTAGGCGACTTTGGTCAGCAGCGTGCTGTCCACACCCCCTGATAAGCCAACCACCACTGCGCCCATCTCGCGCAGGATCACCTGTAGCCGCTCGTATTTCGCTTGCAGTTCGGGTGTCATAACGTAGTATCTCCCAACTGCGTCGCCTCCACGCGCACCAGTCGCCAATCCTCGTAGTGGATGATTAACCACCGGCGTTGCGGGACCTTACGAAACTCAAACTCCACCACGCCGAAGTCCTGCGAGTTTGCGCCGCTGGGGTTTTGGGCGTCGCGCCATGTGATGCGCACGGGTGTTTTCACAATCGCACGTCCTCCGAAAATCTCTATCTGCAGCTCGCCCAGCTGCGCGCGCGGGGTCTCGGCGTTTTTGAATAGCTGCGCCAGTTGGTAGCGCAAGCGTTGTTTATCCACCCCGCCCCAGCTGAAATCGTCGCTTAGCAGGTTCAGCATGCCGTCGATGTCTTCGTTCTCGAACGCCTGCTTGCCTTCGGCGAACATCTGCTGGATACGTGTGCGCGGGTCGACCTCCTTCGGTGTCGCCAGCGAGATGAAAATCCGCAGACCAATCAGCAGTGCGATGATTACACCCAGCGCGATGGCAATTTTCGTTCGATTCATGTTTACCATCCCAGCGGATGCCACACCGTTTTGAACTCCAGAAATGGCTCAATCCAGCCCAGTCCTTGCGCGGCGTCGATCAGCCACTCCTCACGCGACAAGTTGGGGCTATGATGGACGCGCGTAATAGACTCGGCGGCGGCTTGTTCGTAAGGGGTGCGGTCGGACTCCGCGACGCCGCACAGGTTCAGCGCGTCCACCTCCACATGGCTGGCTAAATGGGGAAGCAGCTCGCTGTAGCGTCCACTCAGCAGGTTCACCACACCTGACGGTAAGTCAGAGGTTGCCAGCACTTCCGCAAATGCCAATCCAGCGGTCGGAACCGTCTCGGGCAGCAGGGCGACGACCGTGTTTCCGCTCACGATTACGGGCGCAAGCAAGCTGGTCAGCGAGGCTAACGGCGCGGCGTTGGGGCAGGCAATCCCTACTACGCCCACAGGCTCCGGCGTGGTGAAGTTGTGTATCGGCATCGCTACAGGGTTCACGGTTGAAAGCAGTGCAGCGTATTTGTCGCTCCAGCCCGCGTAGTACACCCAGCGGTCGATGCTTGCGTCGATTTCGGCGTCGGCTTCGTGTTCGGATATGCCCAGCACGCTCTGCAACTCCTCGCGCAGGGCAGCCCGGCGTGTCTCCAGCATCTCCGCAACACGATAGAGTATCTGCCCGCGGTTGTAAGCGGTGCGTTTTGCCCAACTGAATTGCGCTTTACGGGCGGCTTGCACGGCGTCGCGCAGGTCTTTTCGTGAGGCTTGCGGCACGTTTGCCCAGAAGCTCCCCTGCGCATCGCGCACTTCGTAGGAACGCCCCGACTCGGAACGCACAAACTCGCCGTTCAACCAGAGTTTGTAGGTTTTCAATACAGTGGCGCGACTCATCAGGATAGGACTTTCGACCCATGCGAGCGTTCTCCTGCCTACAGGTATACTTTTCGGCGATGGAAACATTTGCGGGGCAAGTGGCGTTGATAACAGGCGGCGGGCGCGGCATCGGCGCGGAGACAGCGAAACTGCTGGCGAAACAAGGGGCAACGGTGGTGCTGATTGCTCGCACGCAGTCGCAGTTGGAGGCGACGGCGCAGCAGATTCGCGAGGCAGGTGGCAAGGCGCACTGGTTCGCCGCCGATGTATCCGACGAAGGCGCGCTGCGCGAAGCTGTACAAGGTGCGCTTAGCATTTCCGGCAGTATCGATATTCTTGTGAATAACGCAGGGTTCATCCAGGCTGCTGGCGCAATCGAAAGTAGCGACCCCACCGAATGGTTGCGCACGTTTGAAGGCAATATGAGAGGGCTTTACCTGACCACGCGCCTTGTTTTACCCAGCATGCTTGAACAGGGATGCGGGCAGATTTTGAATGTGCTCTCGATCGCCGGTGCACGGGCATTCGCAGGGCTAAGTGCGTACAGCTGCGCTAAAGCGGCGGGGCTGATGTTCACGCGCGTATTGGCAAAGGAAGTGCGCAAGCGCGGCGTGCGCGTAATGGCAATCCTGCCCGGTGCGGTGGACACGGCGATTTGGGGTGAAGGCGGCAGTATGCCCGATCGCGAGAAGATGATCCGCCCTGAATCGGTGGCGCAAATTATGGTACAGATGCTCGCAGCACCGCCTGATGCGACCATCGATGAGCTAACCGTGCTGCCGCAGGAGGGAATTCTGTAGTTGCGCGTCCTATGGAGCAAGCACCTACGGTTACCTTGAGGAGAGTAAGCGGCGGCTTTGGCTGCGGCACCTGAACAGATGCGCTGGAAGCAGCGTTGCAAGCAAACTACTTGAGCGCGAAGCGGATTACTGTGTAAAGCATCACAGCGATAAAGATGAGCCGTAATGCGGGTGCGGGTACACGCTGCGCCAGTTTAACACCTATCTGTGCGCCTATCACAATGCCCAGCGCTGCAGGCACAACGATATCGGGCACGAGCTTGCCCTGAACCAGATACAGCAGCGCGCTCGCCGATGCTGTCGCGCCTATCAGAAAGGTACTGGTGCCTATCGCACAGCGCAGGGGGGCTTTTAGGGTTGTGTGGATGAGCGGAACCTGTATCAGCCCGCCCCCCACGCCCAGCAGCGCAGAAATCACGCCCCCCAACGCCGAGAGACCAACCGCAATCCCCCGCTGGCGCGGGTTCCACTGCGTGCGACAATCGGGGCGCTCCCCCTGAGGCTTCGGCGGATGGCGCATCGCCCACACCATCTGCCCCATCACATACAGAATCAGAACAATAAACAGCCAACGCACCGCCGACTCGGGAATGAAACCGATGACCAAGCCGCCTGCGATTGCGCCCATCAGGGTAGGAATCAGCAACCGCACGCCGAGCCGCCAGTCCACCAAGCCAGCCCGTAGGTAGGTCTGCACGCCCGCGCAGGAGGTCGCCGCCACCGCCACCAGGCTTGCAGCGACCGCCTGCTTAATCGGCACGCCCATCAGCAGCGTCAGCGCAGGAACCAAGATAATCCCGCCGCCTAAGCCCATCATCGAGCCGAACGCGCCCGCACTAATCGCTATCGGAAAAATCCACAGGGTACTCAACGCAGGTTTCTCGGCACGCGCTCGCTCGCGGGGGGCAGTGGCTCGAATGGCTTGTGCGGCTCCGTTTGGTACCAATATGCCACACTAGAATAATCATTCTCCTGCAGGTTCGCGTGCCCATGCTCGATGCTCACGCGAATCGAGCGCGTAAACAGAATTGGGTCTTCCACGTGGAATCGATACGAGGTGCACTGATGGCGGTCGGGGTGCTTAGGGTCGTTTTCAGGAATCGATGTCCCTGCATACAGATACGCCTTCGGGTGCATGCCCCAAGCATGGCAAAGGTAGTCCTCCGAACCTGTGCCGTGCATCGAGGGAGGCCACGGCTCGCCGTCGATGAAAATCATGTCATCGCCCTCGCCCCACCACGTATACTCCCTAATCACTTGCTCCTGACTGCCCAGTTTACGGATGACGGGCAGCGGGTCGATATTGTCCACCGAAAGTATGCAGCCCACATAGTGCCCTGCTCCTTCAGCGTCCAGAATCAGGTAGTTCTCAGCGTCGCTTAGGTTAGGCGTGTCCAGCAGCTCCCAGTAGTTGCGCCGCTGCTCGAACAGGTTGCCTTGTGTACCTGTGGTGTGATACTCTTGGCGATAGTGCGCGTGAAAACGCAGGATGTTGTCAGGCAGTGGCGCGTCGTACGCCTCATAATCGATATAGTAGTAGAACGAGCCGATTTCCGTGTCGCACTCGTTCACTACTTCAATCCGTGCCCCTGTGCTGAACGGCATCGCGAAGTAGCAGTTCAGCGCGAGTCCGCCCCCGTAATTGCCCTCGTTCGCCTCATGATTGACCGTCGTGAAGGGCATCGACATATAAGAACGCGCAATCCCGTGCCCCAGCCCGAAGAAGTCGCCCAGTGGGGCAAGCACGCTCGGCTCCGTCTCGCCATCCCAGTACATTTTTAGTACTGTCTTGCGCAGATACATTCGGTCGCGGCAGCCCACGGTAATCCAGATGTGGCGGATGCAGCCCGCGCCCCCAATCTCCGCCAGTGTCGCTGTCTCCCCTTGCGGAATGGTCAGAAAGTCGCGGTTGCCGCCTGTTTTGTCCCAGCTGGAAACTCGCTTGGAGCGTCCTGCGCGTCGGTAGACCAGTTTTGCCAGCGGTCCCGTGCCCTCGATGCCCTGTAGTATATCCATGCGTGTCGCCTCTGCAAGGGCTTCGTTTCGATACCCATAACCAATCTCCTGCTATGAGAGAACAGGTGGAGATTGTACCACTCTGCAATCTCAACTTCGGCAGCGGCTATCAGGGTCGGTTCAGAAGTCCCCTCACCGCCCCCACCAACTTCTCGGCACACTCACGCTTACTCATTTGGGGCAACGGTTCCACCTGCCCATCGGCGTAGAGGAGGGTGAGGCGGTTCGTGTCCACTTCAAAACCGCTACCGGGTTCCAGCACGTCGTTCACGGCGATTAAGTCTAAGTTTTTGCGCAAAAGTTTCTCTTGAGCGTATTGAAGCGCTTTGTCGGTTTCCGCCGCGAAGCCCACTACAATCCTACTGCCTTTGCGCTGCGCCACAGTGCCCAGAATGTCGGGGTTCGGCACAAGGCGCAGCGTCCAAGTTTGAGTGCTTCGTTTGCGCTTGCTGGACAGAGCGCGTTCGGGACGGTAGTCGGCAACGGCAGCGGTCGCGATGAACACATCGCAATTCTCAAACTCTGCCAGAACCGCCTCATACATCTGCTGCGCAGTCTGTACACGAATCACCTTTGCACCTGCGGGAGGCGTGAGAGCAGTAGGACCTGTAATCAGCGTGACTTCCGCGCCGTACGCCAGTGCAGCCTCCGCTACGGCATAGCCCATCTTGCCGCTGGAACGGTTGCCCACGAAACGCACCGGGTCAATCGGCTCGTAGGTAGGACCTGCGGTAATCAGCACGTGCACGCCTTGCAGGTCTTGGGTGCGTTGCAGGCGTTGCTGCACGGCTTGCACGATGATGGGTGTATCGGCGATTTTGCCCCAGCCCTCGTCACCGCACGCCATCACGCCGTAGATGGGGTTGATGAATTCCACGCCGCGCGCTTGTAGGGTCTGTACGTGCGCTTGCGTGGCAGGATGCATCCACATCGCGGGGTTCATGGCGGGGGCAATCAGAATCGGCGCGCGAGTCGCCAACGCCAGCGTGGTCAGCATGTCGTCCGCCAACCCCAGCGCAAGGCGCGCGATTGTGTGTGCTGTAGCAGGGGCAATCAGTATCAAATCAGAATCCTGCGCTAATCGGATATGCGCGATTTGCCCTGGCTCTGGCTCGTCGAATACATCCACCACTACGGGGTTGCCTGTCAGCGCGGCGAAGGTGTCGGGGCTGACTAACCGTGCGGCGGCGTGGGTCATTACCACACGCACCGTATGCCCTGCCCGCATCAGCTCGCGTGCCACATCGCACGCCCGATACGCCGCGATGCTGCCTGAAACGCCTAAGAGGATATTAGGCACGGCAAGATTATACTCTAACTTCCCTCACGGCCATGGGTACACAGGTGTCTCCACGCCGTACAGCAGCGCGAGGATTGCCCATACCGCCGCCGAGAAGAACTCGCCGAAAATCATGCCCAGAAAGAACGGGCGCGCCCGACGATATAACGGCATGCCCCCGTAGCGCAGCAGTGGGGCTTTGATGAACCACGCCACCACCATGGAGAACCACAACACAACCACGCCCCAAGTTGCGCTCATCGCAAAGCCCAGCGGATGGAACGGAAACCCCGGCAGCGCCGAACGCCCCCAAGCCAGCAGCAGCGTTATCCCGAAGCCCAACACGAAAAAGAGCGGGCGGAACGCGGGCACGGGCGTCTCGCCCCCCGACGGCGTCATAAACGGTGCGTTCTCCCGAAAGAACTGCGTTGGCTGACGCTCGTACACATAGCCGTACAAGTTGAGCGCACCGTAAGTGTAAGGCAGCCACAGCTGGAACACGAACGCTATCCCAATCGCCGCCACGATGCCCACGCCCAATGCCAGCAGCAACTTACGCTTGTGTAGGCGCGTCTCCTCGCTCAGTTTCTGCGCGTCGAGCATGCCGGTAATTGGAATGCCCCGCAGGTCGCGAAACAACGCAGCGTCTAATAACGCCATCGTGGTCAGGTTGCGCGGCGAGAGCAGCGAATACTTCTCCATCGTGATAATGTCCATCGGCGTGAAACAGCCTTCGGTAATCAGCAAACCGCCCTCGGCAGTGCAACGCGCCATCACCAGCCCCTGCACCATCAGGAAAATCGCGAATACCAGCGCGGCGACCCACCAGTCCATACCCGCCCACTGCGCCCAGAACAGAATCACGAGGAACGAGCCGATGAGTCCGCCGAACGCCCAGCGATAGGACATCAGCTCGCTGCCGGGTGGGGGCGGCGGGGCGTCACCCTTAACCACCTGCCACACGTAGCGCAGATGATGCCGCGCCGAATACAACACATACGCCGCCACTGCAAAAAACGCCCCCGAACAGAGCCACTTCACAAACCCAGCTGCTGCCGCGTGCTTCGCTGTCGTCTCGAATCCGTAGGTAAGCCCCAGAAACTCGAACCCTTTGCTTAGTAAATAGAAGAACCAGAAGCTGAACAGCAGCTCCGTCGGGATAAGGAAGAAGAACCCCACCGCTGCGAACGAGAGGTACAGCGAAAACATCGTCATCTGGTCATATGGCGGCGTGGTGAAGTAGTCCTTGAGCGGATAAACCAGCGTGAATTCGGGAATGGTGGGAATGTTGCGATGCAAGCCGTTCAGTGTGAACACGAAGATAGGTACCAGCGCGCCCACCCAGAACAGGCGGTTGCTGAAAAACTCGCCCCCGCGCATCAGCTCCATAGGCAGCTGCACCAGCGGGAACGAGAGCCGTTCGTTCTCCACCCACTGCTTGCGCAGCAGCACACTGATACACAAAAACGCCAAAAACACCGCGCCAATCAGAATCAGCCAGCGTGCAGTGGAAGCTATCCACGCGCCCCACGGAATTGGCTCGCCGAACGGGATGCGCTGGTAGAACCACTTAACAATCGGTTCGGGCTGCGGCTCGGCGGGATTCCATGGGAACAGCGCGGGATTGAGCAGCGGAAAATAGAGCTGCGCCCAGTTATTGCCCTCTGCGTAATAGCTCACGCCCACCTGCACGGGCAGCAGTCGCTCCATCACGCCGCGCGAGGCAATCATCGCGCTGAACAGCATCATCACGAACACGATGGCGAGTTCGGGCGTACTGAGTGCAGCGCGCGGGCTGACCCTTGCCACCAACCGATTCAGCAACACTCCCACAAACAACAGCGCAATCACAGCAGGTGGCAGCTGCATCATGCCAATCTGGATGGTCTGCGACACCAGCTCCGCTGCTGCTACGATGATGGAAGTCGCAGCGGAACCCACCAGCCCAATCAGCAAAGCGCGCCCCACCCGGATGGGAGGACGCGCCAGTGCCGCCTGTACCTCGCGCCGTTCTGTGAGGAGTGCCATCGCCCCGTGTATTCGACGGCAAGGCACACGTTCCTATAGAGATTACCTTAGCGAGATGGGGTTTTGAGAAATCTACTTCCCAGCCCACGTCTGCTCCGACACCGCCACATTCGGCGTCGGCTCGAACTCCATTACCAGCACGAACGCACCGGGCTGATCTTCGATTTTTACTTCCGAACGTAGGCGCAGCGCGCGCATCAGTAAGGTCTCCTTGTCCAGCACAATCTCGATGCTATCCTCTTTGCCGCGCTCGTTCCGGATGCGACCTGTAAGCGTCACCTGCTTTTCGCTCTCGCCCGCCACCCTAAGTTGCGTAATCTGCTTGCGGAACTTCTCCTGACTGTTTTTGCCCCCGTGCAGAAATACGAGGTCGTAGCTGGGGGCAACACCCGCCTCTGCCAGTTGCTCCAGCAGTGCAGCACCCGAGTTAGCAACCGGCTTAGACTCGCTACCCGACTTGAAGGTCTGCCCGTCGCTCACATAGCGTTGCCCCTCGCCCTGCGCGTTCAGGTCTTTCACCAACAGGTTGATTCGTGCAGGGGGTTGGGCTGTGTAGGCGTAGAGGTATTTCTGAATCGCTGTGCCCTCTGGCGTGCGGGGCGTAACCATCAGCACGGTCAGCGTGGTCTTGCTCTGTAGGCTTTGTAGTTGGGAGTAGGCTTGAAAACTCTTCTGCAGCCACTCTTCAGCCATCTTGTCCACTTGTGGATAACTCAGTGCGATGCAACCCAACGCCACAACGACGCTTATCCCTCGCATAGCAGGGAAAGTGTACCTGATTGCGAAACGGTAGTTCCGTGCGCGGCTGGATGCTGGGACTGGGGCTGATAGCATTGCTGAACCTGATTGCCGTCGGCTACTGGCATTACGACGACGGCTTACAAGAGAGTTTTGAAAACCTGGATACGCGCGTGATTCTACAACGGCTGCAGCAGCCCCATTCGGCGTGGGAGTGGTTCACAGGCGATTGGGTGCTGGGGAACGGATTCTATCGCCCGCTGCCCAGCATGTTATATCAGTTGGACTACTGGCTTTGGGGGGAGAACCTGCTGGCATGGAAGTGGACGAACGGAGTGCTGGCAGTGCTAAACGCGCTGCTGATAGTATGGTTCGTATGGGCATTATCGGCTCGGCGCGAGCTTGCGCTCATCAGCGGATTGGTTTTCACTTTTTGGCAGTCGGGATTGATTCCAGAACCCTCGTTTTGGCTGGGTTGGATTGGGTTAGCATGGGGTGCACTTTGGGGCTGGCGCATGGGCAATTGGCGGCGCGGGCTGTTGTGGGGCTGCGTGGCGTTCGCACTGATTGTAGAGATGCGTTTTGTACCCTCCTTGCCCGATATCCATACGCAAAGCTTTGCCTATCGTGCTGTAGGCTGGATACCTGGGCGCACAGCGACCCTGTTGACGCTGTTTGCACTCCTCACGCTCACAGGGTCGTGTCTATATGCGCGCACGGGCAAGTTTCGTTGGGCGATGCTTGGGCTTGCGGGGTTTGTCGGCGCGCTGCTAAGCTACGAGCAGGCAGTTGTGTTGCCGATTTTGATGGGGCTATGTGGTTTGAGCGTTCTGTTTGTGCAATCTTCCACCGCCGTTAGCAGGGACGCCGATGTTAAGAAAAAGCGTACTAATCGGAAGCCCGTGATACGCACGCTTGCACTCCCCCTCCTCTGCCTCCTGCTTCTCCTGCCCTACTTCGCCTTCTACCGCACGCACATCCCCACACGAACAGAGTACCACCAACAACGAATCAAGCGGTTGAGGACGCTGCCTGAAACCGGACTGTATTGGCTTGTCCCGACGGGACGTGAGGCGTTTATACAGATAGATGTGGCTTACGCCGCGCCTTTCAATCTGTTGCTGCCCTCTTTCTGGATGGGACTGCTGGGTCTGATTGCCTACCTTGTGGCGCTGCGCGAAGGGTTGCGCACTAGGTTTGGTTGGTTAGGCTGGCTGGGTTCACTGCTTGCCTACGCGCCGCTGATGCCTGTGCTGCCGCTGACGCACTATTACTACCTGTCTGCATGCTTCCGTGCCCTCTGGGTGGGTATACTTCTGTTATGCCTGCATACGCTGCGCCCGACGAGAAGGGGTACTTCGGACGCTACGGCGGTCGTTATGTGCCCGAAACGCTTATCCCCGCGCTCGATGAGTTAACCGACGCTTATCTGCACTTCAAGCACGACGCGGACTTCCAGCGCGAGCTGAACTACTACCTGATCACTTTCGCGGGACGCCCGACACCGCTTTATTACGCTGCGAACCTAAGCGTAGCGCTGGGCAGGCAGGTGTACATCAAGCGCGAAGACCTGTGTCATACGGGGGCGCATAAAATCAACAACGCCTTGGGGCAGGCGCTGCTGGCGAAGCGGATGGGTAAGCAGCGCATCATCGCCGAGACGGGCGCAGGACAACACGGCGTGGCAACGGCGACCGCCTGCGCCTTGCTGGGGCTGAGCTGTGAAGTGTATATGGGTGCGGAGGATATGCGCCGCCAAGCCCTGAATGTGTTCCGCATGAACCTGCTGGGCGCGAAGGTAATCCCAGTGGAAAGCGGTACCGCCACACTCAAAGACGCCACCAGCGAAGCAATTCGAGACTGGGTAACGAATGTGCATACGACGCACTACATCATCGGTTCGTGTGTGGGACCGCATCCTTATCCGATGATGGTGCGCGATTTTCAATCAGTGATTGGACGCGAGGCACGGGAGCAGATTCAAGCCTACGCGGGACGCCTGCCCGACGCAGTTGTGGCGAGCGTGGGCGGCGGCAGCAACGCCATTGGCATCTTCCACCCGTTTATTGAGGACGAGGGCGTACGGCTGATAGGCGTAGAAGCGGGCGGACACGGGTTGGCGTCGGGCGAGCATTCCGCCAGCCTCGTTGCGGGCGAGTACGGGGTGCTGCACGGCGCAGCCAGCCTCGTGCTGCAAACCGACGATGGACAGATACGACTTACGCACTCTGTCTCGGCAGGGTTAGATTATCCTGGTTCGGGTCCCGAACACGCCTACCTGAAGGAGATAGGGCGTGCAGAGTATGCCGCCGTCACCGATGAGGAAGCCTTGGGTGCATTCGCTTGGCTGGCGCGGCACGAGGGCATCATCCCTGCGCTGGAGTGCGCCCATGCCTTCGCCTACTTGAAAGACCTTGCCCCCACGCTGTCCCCCGACGCCGTGATACTGGTGAACCTGTCGGGTCGCGGCGACAAGGATGTGGCGCACGTGGCGGAGATTCTGAGCGCAAACGCCTAAACTGGGGTATACTACCTGCAGGGGGTACCCATGCGAACTGACGACTGGATGGCGTTGCAGCATGTGCTAAATACGGGCGTTAACCCCGAAAAAGTATGTTCGTTCGAGCATTTCCTCTACTTCGACGACGAGCGGCTCGCTGGATTTGCCGCGCTTGCCCTACAAGATGTGGGCTACCAAACCGAAGCAGGTCCCTCGATGCACGGAGGCTGGATGGTGATTGTGTACGCCTACCACCGCCCCGACGCCTCCGAACTGGAACGGCGCATCGATTACTTTGAGAGCATCGCCGAAGCCTACGGAGGCGAGTACGACGGCTGGGGTGTGCCCGTAAAACGCTAAGCAACGCTGTCATTTCCAGCGGGGCAAGCAACCTTACTCCGCCAGAACCTATGCGCAATCTTGTGTTGATTCTGGGCGACCAGTTAGACCGCAACTCGGCGGCGTTGGACGGTTTTGACCCCGCTTGCGATGCCGTGTGGATGGCAGAGGTCGCCGAAGAAGCCACGCATGTGTGGAGCCACAAGGCGCGGATTGCGATATTCCTCAGCGCGATGCGCCACTACCGCGACTGGCTGCGCAGCAAAGGCTACACAGTGCACTACTTCGCCTTAGACGACCCCGAAAACGGTGGCAGCTTCGCCAGTGAACTTGCACGCGCTGTGCGCCAGTATCAGCCCCAAAAACTGATTGTTGTGGAGCCAGGCGAGTGGCGTGTGCTGCAGAGCCTCAAGCAAACCGCCCAGCAACTCAGCGTACCGCTTGAAATCCGCCCCGACCGACACTTTCTGATTAGTATCGACGACTTCAAACGCCACGCGACGGGGCGTAAGCAACTCCGACTGGAGTTTTTCTACCGCGAAATGCGCCAGCGCACGGGCGTGATGATGGACGGCAAGCAGCCGCTGGGGGGCACCTGGAACTTCGATGCGGAGAACCGTAAGGCGTTCGGTAAGCAGGGACCCGGCTTAGTGCCCCAGCCCGTCCGCTTCGTGCCCGACGCGATTACGCAGGAAGTAATAAACCTCGTGGAGACACGCTTCCCTAACCATCCCGGCAGCCTACGCACGTTCGACTGGGCAGTGACCCCTGAACAGGCGGAGCAGGCATTGGACGACTTTATTGAGAACCGCCTGCCACTGTTCGGACCTTATCAGGACGCAATGTGGACAGGTGAGCCGTATCTGTATCACTCGCGCCTGTCGTCGGCGATAAACCTAAAACTGCTCGACCCGCGCTTGGCGATGGAGAAAGCCATCGACGCCTACCACCAGAAGCACGCGCCCCTGCAGAGTGTGGAGGGTTTCGTGCGGCAGTTGCTGGGCTGGCGTGAGTATATTCGCGGCGTCTACTGGCTGTATATGCCTGAATATCTGGAGCGCAACGCCCTCAACGCCCACGCGAACCTGCCCGACTTCTACTGGACGGGCGAAACGGACATGCACTGCCTGCGCGAAACGATTGGGCAGACTCTCCAGCACGGCTTCGCCCATCATATCCAGCGACTCATGATAACAGGGCTCTATTCGCTGCTGTTGGGCGTGCATCCCAAGCAAATCCACGCTTGGTATCTGGCGATTTATGTGGACGCGGTGGAGTGGGTCGAACTGCCCAATGTGTATGGCATGTCGCAGTTCGCAGACGGCGGACTGATGGCGTCCAAGCCCTATGTTGCCAGCGGCAAGTATATCCAGCGGATGAGCAACTATTGTACGGGCTGCCGCTACAAGCCCGACAAAGCCGTCGGTGACGATGCCTGCCCCTTCACCACGCTCTACTGGAACTTCCTGATGCGCCACGAGCTCACCTTCGCCGACCACCCCCGAATGGGGCAACAGATTCGCAACCTACGCCGGCTCAGCGAGGCGGACAAACAGGCAATTCGCCAGCAAGCCGCCGCCCTACAGCAGGAAAAATCTCAAAACTGATGTATAATTAGAA
>CAYVKB010000014.1:32833-40542 GCA_964451985.1 uncultured Fimbriimonadales bacterium
GATGTATAATTAGAACATGTGCTCTCTGCAAGCGTTTCGACGAGGAAACGGAGAGCGGCAAAAGGAGGCTAAACTATGCGATACACCTTGAGCAGTATCTTCGTGTGTACTTTCGTGCTGAGTTCGTTGGGCTTTGCGCAGAAAGGGCAGGTGGGCGAGAAACCCGATCCTTACGAGAAACCGGGCGTCAGCCAGAACCTACAGATTATCCCCGTGAGCGTCGGGCGTCGAGACCCGAGCCAGTATGTCCCATATAGCGACTTTTTCCCTGCTTCGGGGGGTACAGTTACCCAGAATGTGGCAGGCACGCCCAGTATCGACAGCTTGGGCGCGACCTGCAACGTGCGTGTAACGATTAGCGCACCCTCTGGCAAAGCGGCGTGGACAGGCATCGGCTGGGATGTGCAGCTGACCGCCTTCGGCGCGAGCTGGCTGAGCGAAATCGCCGTGCTGATTACGAATGTGAACGGGGAGGGCTATGTACTGCGCCCCGGAGCAGGCGATACCTTTGCAGGAACCCGCAGCTACAGCAGCGGCGGCTTGAACGACCTATGTAATGTGTATAACTTGCCTCCCATCCTGCTGCCCGACGGCAACCTGTATCTGGAGTTCTACGAGACCTTTAACGACGTTGCAGGCTGCGGGCAAGACGGCAACTGGGACAGCGGCACGCTAAACTTCGCGTTTGGCGATGCGCCCCCCTTCACAGGCTACGACGAGCAGGGCGATGCGGGCGAGCTGCCTGAAACCGCACAAGCCACGCCCAGTGGCGCGCTGACCGCCATTCGCGGTAGTATGGGCGATGCAGACGCCGATGTGTACGCTATTTTCATCTCCGACCCTTCCAGCTTCTCGGCGTCCACACTGGCGACAGGCGGCTGTATTCCCGGTCAGGCAGCGTTTGACACGCAACTGTTCCTGTTCGATGCAAATGGAAACGGTGTCGTGCACAACGATGACAGCGGCAGCACGCTGCAGTCGCGCATCGATAACTCAACCTTCTGTATCCCTGGTCCTGGGCTGTACTACCTCGCGATTAGCCGCTACAACCGCGACCCCATCGGTTGTGAAGATGATTTCATCTGGGCGAACTCACCGTTCAGTGCGGTGCGGTGCCCTGACGGACCCGAAGCGTCTTCGCGCGTGAAGGGCTGGTCGGGTGCGCCTCCTGCAGGCGGCAGCTACATCATCTACTTGACGGGCGCACAAGGCGCAAGCCCGGGCGACCCCGCAGACTGCCAATCAGCACCAAGTGAGCCATGGAGCGAATTGGGGAACGGCGGCGGTGACGCAGGCGACCTGCCCAGCAATGCACAGAACGTTTACTTACCCACTGCAACGCCTTGTGAAACGCGCGTGAACCCCATCACAGGCGACAACGCCGCAGATGATGTGGATATGTTTGTCATCTGCATCACCGACCCCGCAGCCTTCGTGGCTTCTACCATCGGCGGTGCAGGATGGGATACACAGCTGTGGCTGTTCCGCTGCGATGGCACGGGCGTAGTAGCGAACGATGACACAGGCGGCTTGCAATCACGCATCGATAACTCGGTGAACTGTATCACTGAGCCGGGCACTTACATCCTCGCGATTAGCCGATTCAACCGTGATGCAGTGGACGCGGACGGTAATCTGTTGTGGTCGTCAGGTGCGCTGAGCTGCGCCACCAACACGAACCCCATCGCTGGCTGGACAGGCAGCACGGCGGCAGGCGGGGCGTACACCATTAACTTGCGTGGCGCGTACTTCGTCAGCCAGAACGGCTGTCAGAGCGGTCCTTCGTGCGACGGCGACGCCAACCGCGATGGGCGCGTGGACGACGCCGATCTGCTGATTGTGCTGTTCAATTTCGGCTGCTCCGGCTTTGGCTGTCAAGGCGATATGAACAACGACGGCACAGTCGATGACGCTGACCTGCTGATCGTGCTGTTCAACTTCGGCTGCGGTTCGTAAGCCCCTCCCCTATCCCCTCTCCCACACGACGGGAGAGGGGAAACTTATGCCGACTCTCGTTTCACTAACCGCGCGGGCACAATCTGCCGTTTCGGCGTCGGTTCGTAGCCTTCAACCAGCCCCACCAACATTTCAGTGGCGCAGCGCGCTAACGCAGGAATCTCCACTGCAATCGAGGTCAGGCTCGGCTCCACATACTGGCAGATGGGGCTATCGTTGAAACCGATGAAGGCGATATCGTCGGGCACGCGCCTGCCCTGCTGCTTCGCCTCACGCATCGCGCTGAGGGCGATGAGGTCATCCAACGCTAACACGGCGTCGGGCGGCGAAGACTGCCCCATCAGATCGAGCATCGCGCTCGACGCACTACGGGGGTTAAAATCGGCAAACGCCACGAGACAGGCATCGTAGGCAATCCCGTGCGCTTCTAAGGCGTTCTTGTAGCCCTGTAAGCGGTCGCGCGTTACGGTCAGCCCCGCAGGGCCGCCGATGTACGCCACGCGCTTGCGTCCTGTGCGGATGAGATAATCCGTCGCCATATACGCCGCGCCGATGTTGTCGTTATCCACTGTGGCGATGGCATCCTCAGGCTCATATCGTCCAATCAGCACAAATGGAAAGCCCTCGCGGCTCAGCCGCTCGATGCGCTTATCGTGCGACTCAGATTCCACCAAAATCAGCCCATCCACGCGGCGGGTGCGCAGCAGCTCCTCGTAAATCGCGCGTTGCGAGCGGGCGGTGCGGGCGGTATCTACACACAGGTGATACTCGTGTTTGCCTGCTTGCTCCACGATGGAGGCGATTAGCGCGCTGAAGAACGGATCGCCCGCCAACGCTTCGGGGGCACGGTGAATCACCAATCCCAGCAAGTGCGTGCGCTGCGAGCGCAGCGACTGCGCCCGCGAATCGGGCACATAGCCCACCTCCTGAACGACCGCCAGCACGCGTTCGCGCATCGCCTCGTTCACCTGTGGGTCGCCTTTCAGCACGCGCGACACCGTTGCTTGCGACACACCCGCTAAACGCGCAATCTCGATCTGTTTCAGGTCTGCCAATTTCGCTCCCTCAGAATACGATTTCTATTATAGCACATTCGGGTGCGGTATTGTGCGTTAGAGTCTGTATGAGAATTCCACAGGGTTGGCATTCATCTGCCACAAGTGTCTGCCCCTTGGAGGGCGAGGCTCCCGCCGAGCCGTCCGCCGTTTGCTATTGTCTGCCTCGCCTTCCAAGCGGTGGTGGATGACTCGGCAGGAGCCTCGCCCTCCACGCCTGCACTTGAGGTAGACGGCTCGGCAGGAGCCTAGCCCTCCATCGGCGTCTCACCTCAGGATCTGATAGCAACGCCCGCGCTTTATAAACATTCTCTCAATCGTCGCATTTCAAGAGATGTTTCGTGGGGAGTGTCTGCCTGTTCCTTATTGGGTAAGATTCTGAGTATGAGTGTTCCTGAGATTCGGTTCGGTACGGAGGGCTGGCGCGGCGTGATTGCCGACGATTTCACTGTGGCGAATGTACGCTTGGTAACACATGCGCTAGCGCGTCATCTAAAGGAGGCGCAGCCGCCAGGCGAAGGTGTGTTAGTTGCGTATGACTGTCGTGCGCTATCGGAGGTGTTCGCGGAGGCGGCAACACAGGTGCTGAGCAGCTACGGTTTTCCGGTGTTCGTCGCACCGCACCCGGTGTCGTCGCCTGCAGCGGCGCATGCGGTCATCAAACGTGGCATGCAGGGCGCAGTGATGTTCACCGCCAGCCACAACCCGCCTGTCTTTCACGGGATCAAGTTCAAGCCCCATTACGGCGGCGCAGCACTGACCGATATTACGCAGAGCATCGAACGACAACTCGCCACGCTGATGAGCGAGTACGAACGCTACATGCAGCCTGTGGAGGCGAGTGCCGAACCGCACACGCTCGACCCCGTGCCCGATTATCTGGAGCATGTGCATCAGTTCATTCGCGTGGATGAGCTGTACGAAGCGCCCTATCGCGTGGTCACGGACGCTATGCACGGCTCCGGCGCAGGCTACCTGAAGGCACTAATCTCGCGACTGGGGATGGAGGTTCACGCACTGCGTGAGGAGCGCAATCCCTACTTCGGCGGCGTGAACCCCGAACCGATTCCGCAGAACATCCAACCGCTGCTGCACGCCGTGAAGCACCTCAAAGCGCATATCGGCATCGCCATCGACGGCGACGGCGACCGCATCGGCGCGGTGGACGAGCACGGCAACTTCGTGGACAGCCACCGCATCTTCGCCATCACGCTACGCCACCTTATCGAACAACGAGGCATGACGGGCAGCGTGGTGAAAACCTTCTCCGTGAGCCAGATGATTGACAAACTCTGCGAGCATTACAACCTACCGATTAGCGTGACGCCGATTGGCTTCAAGTTCATCGTAGAGAAGATGCTGGGGGGCGGCGTGCTGATGGGCGGCGAGGAGAGCGGTGGCATCGGCATTACAGACTACATGGTGGAGCGCGACGGCGTAATGATGGGTATGTTGCTGCTGGAGGCGATGGCGACCTCTGGCAAAACACTTAGCGAATTGGTGGAGGAGGTATTCGCGATTACAGGTCCCTACTACTACCACCGCATCGATGCGCACTTCGAACGCTCGCAGATGCCTACCCTGCGCGAGCAGCTCAAAGACCTCGAACTCAAGGAGGTGCTCGGGACACCCACTGCGAAGCGCGACACGCTGGACGGCATCAAGCACATTCTGGAGGACGGCAGCTGGGTGCTGATGCGCGCGTCGGGCACGGAACCTGTCGTGCGTATCTACGCGGAAGCGCACACGCCTGACGGCGCACGCCACCTCGCCGAGCAGGGACACTTCATCTTGAAACAGATAGTCGGACAGTGACCCTTCTGTCCGATTAAGGGTTGAGAGCAGCGCATAGGAGAAAACACTCCTTAGCTGTGGGGAGATCGATACGCTTTCAACCTCTAATCGGACAGAGGAACCGCTGCATCGGGTAGAATCTCGATATGCGTATCGCTTTGTCTTTTGCGGGGCTGGGAATGCTTGCCCTGACGGTCATCGCGTTTTTCTGGGTGCCGCCAGCGCAAGACTTCCGAGATCCAGGGTCTGCACGCATTATTCTGTTTCATGTGCCTGCGGCGATTACCTGCACGCTCTGTTTTCTGGCGGGCGGCTTTTTTGGGTGGCGCTACTTGCGACGGCGCAACCCGTTGGACGACGCCCGCGCCGCTACCGCCAATGAAGTGGGGATGACGCTGGGCGTGATTACCCTGCTAACAGGCATGGTGTTCGCCAGCATGCAGTGGGGCAAGCCGTGGCACTGGGACCCACGCCAGACCAGCTTCTTGTTGCAACTGATGATTTACGCTGCGTACTTTGCCCTGCGCAGCTCGGTGGAGGACGACCGTCGTCGTGCCGCTGTGAGTGCGGGCTACACGGTCTTCGCCGCTCTGACTGTGCCGCTGCTGGTGTTTATCCTGCCGCGCCTGCCCGCCTTCAAGGAAGTTTCGCTTCATCCCAGCAACGTGATGGCGAGCAAGGAGGGACTGGACTGGTTCTACCGCACGGGCGTCTATCTGGGCTTCGCAACCTACTGGCTGCTGGCGTTTGGGCTGTACCGCCTGCGCATGGCAACCTTCCAAATGGAGGCGAGACTGCATGAACTGGCAAACCGCTTTGACCCTCAGCATTCTCATCGTGTGGGCTGGAATCTTCGCGTATCTCCTGTGGCTTCAAGCGCGGATCGCGAAACTCCAGAAACGCCTGCAGGAGTTTGAGGAAACTGAACAGCCCTGATTTGTCCATGTCTGCCGAAGAGCACGCTGCCCGTCGGTCTGGATCCGCTGCTATAGGGTTTTTTCCGCCGCCGCCGCGATGCTTACGCCAAAGGGCAGGTTGTGGCGCAGTAGGAAGCGGGTTTCCCAATCCAGCAGGCGGATGAGGGCGCGGTTGAGCCACTGTGGCACAGGCACGACAGTCGCAGCGGGGTTGCCTGGGCGCAGCCTATCCAGCCAACGCGTGAGGGCGATTACAGGCAGCAGCAGCCCCAGCGAGTAGGTCAGTTTGCGCATCTGAAAGCCCGCCTCGCGCAGGCGCGTTTCCAGCTCGCGTGCGGTGTAGCGGCGGTAGTGCGCCAGCGCCACATCGTGCTTGCTCCACAACACGCGGTAGGCAGGCACGCTGCAAATCAGCACGCCGCCGGGTTGCAACACGCGATACAACTCGCGCAGCGCAGGACGCTCATCGGATAGGTGCTCCAACACATCCAGTGCGAAGGCAACCTGAAACGAATCGGATACAAACGGTAACGCCTCCAGCCGCGCCTGTAGCACCGTGAGTGCGCCCCGCTGCCGCGTGAGGCACAGCGCAGCACGCTCGATATCCACGCCCACCACAAAGCCCTGAATATGTAGCTCGCTTAGCAGTGCGCCCGTGCCGCAGCCGGCGTCCAGAATTCTGCCTGTGAGAGGGCTTGCATACGCCTGCATCAACGCGAGCGCGAGCCGGCGACGCGCCACGAACCACCAGTAGTCGCCCTCGCGCTGGTACATCCGCTGATACTCTTGCGGTTGCATAATCGAGACCTTTCGTTGGCGAAACACTGACGCTATGCAGTGAAGCCGTCGGCGGGACGCCGACACTACAAATAGCTTGCGTAGCGTCGGCGTCCTCGCCGACGGGCTTCACAGTGTAGCGTCGGCGTCCTCGCCGACGGGCTTCACAGTGTAGCGTCGGCGTCCTCGCCGACGGGCTTCACAGTGTAGCGTCGGCGTCCCGCCGACGACCTATTTCAGTTGCTCGGCGGCTTGCACGGTATTCTGCAATAACATCGCGACGGTCATCGGTCCCACACCGCCAGGCACTGGGGTAATCGCAGAGGCGACTTTCGCCGCCGAATCGAACGCCACATCGCCCACATCGCCCGTGCGCCCCTCCACACGATTGTAGCCTGCATCGATGACCACCGTGCCGGGCTTAATCATCTCACCTGTGATAAACTCCGGCTTCCCCACCGCCGCTACCAGAATATCCGCCTGGCGCGTCAGCGACACCAAATCGCGTGTGCGGGAATGGCAAATCGTCACTGTCGCATGGCGGTTCAGCAGCATCAGCGCCATCGGCTTGCCTAGAATCACGCTGCGCCCAATCACGACGGCATGCTTGCCCTCCATCGGAATGCCGTAGGCATCCAGCAGTGTAATGATGCCCAGCGGCGTGCATGCGCCAAACGCTGGCTCACCTGCCACCAGCGCACCCAACGAGGCAGGCGTGATACCGTCCACATCTTTCTCGGGGCGCAGGCGTCTTAGGATCGCACTCTCATTAAGTGGCGAGGGCACAGGGTGCTGAATCAGCACACCGTGCACCTGCGGGTCAGCGTTCCATGCATCAATCTGCGCCTCCAGCTCGGTTTGCGAAGCACTCGCAGGGTAGTGCTGCACGATGGAGCGGATGCCCACCGACTCGCATGCCTTGGCTTTCGTACGCACGTAGGTATGCGAGGCAGGGTCATCGCCCACCAACATCACAGCGAGGCACGGAACCACCCCCCGCTCGCGCAGAGCAACAACACGCCCTTTCAAGCGTTCGCGAATGCGCTGCGCAACTGTCTTGCCATCCAGCAGCAGCGCATCTGTGTTCGAAACATAGGCCTGTGGCAGGCTTTCCATCGCATAGGCATTATACCTTTAGAAAGGAATGTTTATCCCCCCTCCTTTAGGTTCCCCCCGCTACGCGAGGGGAACCAACCGCCCCCACCCCAAC
>CAYVKB010000015.1:0-5859 GCA_964451985.1 uncultured Fimbriimonadales bacterium
GCGTCTGCGCCTGCAACGAGTTGATAGCGCCAAGTGTCCACCCCAGCGCGAGTCCAGCGACTAACCTCCAGGTGCGCCTCCCTGTGCGCGTTCCTAATGCCCAGCCACTACGCTCGCTTCGCATATCTGTCTCCTATCCTGTGAGAGCCATCGAGAGCGAATCCGTGGGGAACGATTCGTGAGGAGCGCAAAGAGTGGGCGCGTAGCCGACGCTCTGAACTCATCGCGACGATTACCCAAAGAGTCGTGTCGACGCTACTCTATTATACACCAGTTTTTCGGAAATTGCAAGTTTGTGTTTCTTGTTTCGCCCGGAATGACATCTGCCGTCATTCCAGGCGCAGCAAGAACAATCCTTATTGAGACTGCCTCCGCGACTTCTCCAACTGTTCTATCCGCTTTTCCAGTTCGGCAATCCTGCCCTGTTGGCGCTTGATGACCTCGTTAAGATACAGCACCATCTTCTCATAGTTCACGCCGTCAGGACGCCCTGCCAAATCGTACTCCACCAAGCGAGTTAGCCCCAGTTCGTGAACCTCCTCCGCGATGTAGCCAATCTCCCAACGGTCAGGCTCGCCGCCGATGCGGGTGTAGGTCTTCGGCTCCAAGTGCAGGATCTTGAGATAGTCATCTTCCAACGGAGCGATGTTCTCTTTGTAGCGACGGCTGGAAGTATCCCATCCAACCTCGCCCGTGCCCTGGTTCCACTGCATGTTGCGGAAGTCGCCGATATTCCGAATGCCGCCAACATAGAGCCGTCCATCGTCTAAGACTTGAAGAATATTCCTGCCGTCCGCTCGCTCAACGGTCAACACGAACTGATGCCCTGCATTGGTAATGTTGAAGTTTGAATTGGAATAACTTACGCGGTGCCCAATACGGCCGTCTGAGGTGATAATGAGATCGGTTATACCTGCAGGATCGTCATCACCCGCCAGCCTCAGGTCATTGAAACCGACCATACGGTCCAGCCCGAAGATATCGGCGTCGTCCCGAAGGCGCAAGTTGCCCATGACGTGCAGTTTTTCCGCGGGGGTTGCCGTGCCAATGCCGACATTGCCTGGGCTGTAGAAGATGTTACTCCCTGAAGCCTGCCAGAACGCATCGCGCAGGTCTGCTGACGGCGCCCATGAGGAACCGTTCCACTTCAGTACATCGCCGCTATTAGGCGTGGTGTTCGCCACCGACCGCCCTTGCAGCCGCGCGACGGTCGGGTTCGGATAGCTCCCGCTCAGGTCGCCGCCCGAGACGCCTATTGGGTTCGCTGTTGCTGCGGTACTCGCGTGGATAGCATAAGGAGTCGGGTTGATTTTGACACGGGGCGAAAGGGTCGTTGCCTCGACTTGGATTTCAAGCCAGCGAGGGGAGCCGTCCCACACGCTGCCAAAGTTCAACTCCTGCATGAACAAGCCGTTGGATACCGATACTCTCACGGAGCCTACTGTCCCCAGCGGGCTGCCGCCTGTGGCAACGCTAAAGAGGCGAAAAATCATGTTGTAGTTGCCATTCGCAGGGTTGCCCCCATCCTTCAGGAAGCCCTGATAGGTGAACGACTGCGCATACGCTACGCTTGCCATTAGCGAGGCAAGCAGTCCGAAAAACAGATGTCTGATTGACATGATGGTTCCTCCTGTTTTCTCAAGAGTTGGAATAAGATGACGCGAGAACGCGGTTATCGCGCCCCCACCTCTTTACTAACATCCACTGCCGAAGTTGAACAGTACAATGAGTAAATCCCCGTCGTCCACGGTTCCGTCAGAGTTGACATCAGCGTCGGGGTTATCCGAACCAAAGTTGAACAACAAAAGGAGCATGTCTCCATCGTCCACGCAGCCGTTACCGTCGGCGTCGCCGGCGCGAGGCACAACCAGCCAAATTCGGGCACGGTTGCTTTGTGTTGCGCCGTTATCGGCTCGGTAGCGCGCTTCATATACGCCAGGCTGGTCAGGCGTATAACTCGCCTGATTACCTGTCGCCTGCAGCACGCCCGAAGCAGGGCTGAGCGTAATCGGGTAGGTCAGCAGGTTCGGGTTGGAGACGCCTTCAGTATAGCTGCCCAGCGTGAAAGTGCGCGGCGAACTCAGCACTTGAACCGTATCGATGGGCGCGGTGGACGCCAGCCAGCGGGCGTTGCTGTAGGTTCCATTTCTGCCGCTGGGCGAGGAGTCGTTGGCAGTCGAAGCAGCATTGCCCCATTCGTCGAACCGCCAGTAGCCAACCAGTCCGCGTTCGTTGCCGACGAGAGTCGCGTGCATATCCCGCTGAATCTCGCGCGGTGTGCGAGCGCGGTTCCAGATGCGCACCTCGTCAATCAACCCCCGATAGCCAGCGGAACCCGACGCGCCGTAGCCGACAAACAGGTCGTGATTGCCCCGTGTGAACGAGGTCATCCCGCTCTTTTGCGCTTCCAGCACGCCGTTGCGGTAGATACGCATATAGTTCCCGCTTCGACTGGCAACGAAGGCAAAGTGCTGCCAAGTGCCGATGATATTCTGCGGCGGGACATAGTACAATCGCCCCTGGGTAGTCCAGTTTCCGAAGTCGAACACTACAGTGTAGTTGTTTCCTTCGCCCCACGGGCTATGCACCACGATTCGGTTGTTCGCTGTGCCCCCGTTGATGTCGATAGTGGCGCACAGGCGCGGCTCTGCCACCAGTTGCCAGAACTCGATGGTAATCTCGTCGGTGGGCGCGATATTACCAAAGCTTGGGACGCGCACATGCGAGTTGGTATTGCCGTTGAAGTAGCGCGCCCCGCCGCCCAAACCGGCATAAGGGGCACTGACTGGCTGAATGATGCCTGTCGCGATATTGCTGTTAAGCGCACCGTCGGTCACACGGTAGTTGAACGCGCCTGACGTCCCACTGGGTGGGGGTATCAGCGTGGCGTGGGGGAACACCGCGCCGCTCCACACCATGCCTGCAGGTGCGTTGAGCTGATTGTAGCTCAGTGGGTCGCTGTTCGGATCATAGGCGTTTAGCCGAAGCGTGCGCGGGACGCCGTTCGACACAAATACGGTCTCAACAGGTGCGGTTGAGGTCGTCCACTGCGGGGCGTTGACGAGCGTTGCGGTTGCGCCTGAAGCGGAGTCTTCGGTCTGGTTGCCAGCGCCTTCATCGAAGCGGAAGTAGGCAATCAGCCCCTCTTCAAAGCCTACAAGGGTGGCTTTACGAGTCTTTTCGTCAAGGCTTATATCGGTGCGGTTCCAGATACGCACCTCGTCGATTTCTCCCAGGAAGTGCCCGTTGAAGGGGGTGCCCGGATAGCGTCCAACCATCAGCGGTGTGTTCGTGGAGGGCGCGCCGGGTGCGCCTATCCACGCACGGCTGGCGCGTAGCACGCCGTCCACGTAGAGTTTCCCGCCTGAGGCGTCTACCATAAACTGAATGTGATGCCACAAGCCGTCGGCAATGCTTCCACCGTCCAGCCCGCGCCCACCGTCCCAGACATAGGCGCCGCCGTTGCGGAAATACCATGCGTACACTCGACCCTGACGCAGGTATATCTGATAACCGTTCGCGGAGCCGACGATGTATTTATTGACGATGCCTCTTTCTTGGTCTGAGGTATCCAACGTCCGCACCCAGCAGGAGATAGTGATTGGGTAAGTGTTCAGCTCGGCGCGGTGGTCAGCTTGCATGGAACTGTTCGTGCCGTTGAATATCAGCGTCGATCCCGCAAGAGAGGCTTCTGGCGCGGTGTTCACCACCTGCACGGTTCCCTGAGCCGCAGAATTGTTGAACAGGGTGTCGCCCGCGAACTCCATGCGCACAGTGTTATTGCCACGCGGCGTTCCGCGTGGTACAGCATAATAGAACAGGTAGTGTCCACTGCTGTCGGTCTGCCCACTGCCGATTTCCACGCCGTTCCAGAGGAGCTTCAGCGCGCGGTTAGCAAGCGGTGCGCCTGTGGCGTCCAGCAGCGTCCCCACGAGCGTTATCTGTTGCCCGACGCTCACCTGTGCGGGCTGCACAATCAGCTGAAGGTTCGTTGCGCCGCGTTGCACAGTCAGCATGGCGTTCTGTTGCACGGCGTTGTAGGCGGCATTGCCCGCGAATTCCACGCGCAGGCTCTTGTTGCCCACGCCCAGCGCCTCGGGCGGCAGATAGATCAGCGTCGCTGTGCCGTTGCTCTGCGTGATGGCGGTTCCAACCGGGTTGCCCTCCACAAAGAACTCCAGCGTCTGGTTTGCAATCGGCAGATTGTTGTCCGTGCGGCGGAGCGTCGCAGTGAGGTTGACAGGCGTGCGAACCTGCGCGGTTGCGCCGGGTACTGTGAGAGCAGGCGTTTGGGCGTACACTTCGTCCGCGCCGATGTCGACGGCGATATCGTTCACGCGAGCCTGACCATCGAAGTCTACGAGGATGCCTGCTGCGTCGGCGTTGTTGCCCGCGTCGATGCATGGCGAGTCGCCCAAGTGGAAGTTATTGTTCGCTGCATCCACGAAATTAGGATTCAAGGTTATGTCGTTCGTGGGCGTGATGTTGCGATATAGCGGTGTCCCATTGAATACACAGTTGTTGCGCAAGGTCATCACTGCGGAGGCGACATTCTTGCGGTCGACGCACGGCCCGTTCGTCTGGAACGCCACGATGTTATTCGCCAACAGGGTGTTCGTATCATCGGAGGCGAAGATTGCGCCGCCCGTGCTAACGTTGTTGCTCGTGTTGTAAGCGATGGTGTTGTTGACAAGGTGCACACGGGCGAAGCGCATGAAAACGCCCGCGGTTTGCGTCGCTGTGTTGCGTACAATCATGTTGTTCAACAACAGCACCGATGCGCCCTGTGCCGTCTCGCCATGAACGTACACCCCAGCGCCGACGCCGCCCGCGCCTGTCGCACGATTGTTGATAATCAGGTTGTTGGAGATGACCACTGAGCCATTCCCTGCCATGTAGACGCCGCTCCCGCCGTCCGCACGGTTCCCGTTGCGAATTGTGAATCCGTCGATAGTGGCATTTTGAGTATTGGCAGGTACGGTAACTACCGAGCCGTTGTTCTGCCCATCCAGGATGCTTTCATTCGCGAACAGGTTGCGTTGGCTACGGTCGATTTCGTTGCCCGCGAACCCACCGAACAGATGCACACTACTGCGCAGCGTGATGCGCTCGTTGTAAACGCCTGCCTTAACCCAGACCTGTGCGCCGCCGTCGCCCGTAGGCGTTGCGGTGTTAATGCCTGCCTGTACGGTGCGTTTCGGGGTTGTCCAGCTCAAGCCGTCATTGGCGTCGTTGCCCTGCGGGCTGACATAGACGATACGCGCCTCGGCAACGATGAAGTTCAGCGCGTTGGAGTCCGTGCTGGGTTCGTTGCGCACGGTGATAGGATACACACCTGCGTTTCGCAACAGGCTGGCGGGAACCGTCGCGCGCACTTGCGCCGCGCTCAGTACCGTCGTACTCAGCGGTATGCCGTTAATATACGCCCGCGCCGTCGACTCAATGCCGCTGCCCGTAATCGTTACCTGCGTGTCGGGCGCAAAGGTCGTAACACCGCTGGGGTTGAGAGCCGTGAGCGTCGGGGCAGGATTGCGCACAGTGAACCACTCCTCGTTCGAGTCGATGCCGTCGGTCTGCGGGTTGCGCACCTGCACGATGTTGATACGCCCCGTGTTCATCGTTCCAGCAGGCAACGTGAAACGCAGGCGTGTGTTGGAAACATAAGTAGTGGGGCGCGCCGCTCCATTGAACAGCACCTGACTGCTGGGCAGGAATCCAAAGCCCAGCACCTCGACAAAGCTGGGGGCTGCTGCGCCACGATTAACCACATTCGGCTCGCACCGCTCCACAAACGCCACCGGGTTCAGAACCACAAAACCCCTCGCGTTGCCCGTATACTGGAAGCCCGAAGTGCTGGGG
>CAYVKB010000015.1:5959-33727 GCA_964451985.1 uncultured Fimbriimonadales bacterium
CAGAACCACAAAACCCCTCGCGTTGCCCGTATACTGGAAGCCCGAAGTGCTGGGGTGGCGGACATCAATCAGAACATTCCCTGCCGTTTGCATCTGCGCAGCGGGAATCTGCGCCATCAGCTCCGTCGAGCTGATATACTGCGTGGGCAACAGTACCGCGTTGTTTTCGTTCCAAGCGCCGCCCGGCATCAGGATTACCTGCGAGACGTCCTTGATAAAGTTCTGCCCGCGAATGCGGATAGTGATTCCAGCTGTACCGATGGAGCGTCCGCGCTGAGGCGAGAGCGCACGGCTCGCGTTGTCGTCGAAAATCGGGGGTGGATAGAGACCGACGACATTATGCGTCGCCTCTCCACCGCCCGGGCCCGGGTTCACAACCTTCAGTACAATATTGCCCGGCTGCCACAGGTAGCGATTGGGCACGCGTACACGCATATAGTTCGTGGGGGTTTCAGGGTTCATCTCCACAATCTGCACCTGCTGGTCGTTCCAGTAAATCTTTGTGATGTTGTTCTGGTAATAAGAGGCGTTGCTGAAGGGTGTTGCGGTGATATCGAGCAGTAAATCCTGATCGCCCGTGGAGCCGATTACGAAACTGTTGAATGGGTCGCTGGGAAAGTTGGGGTTGCGCACCGCGCTAATCACAGGACGCTTATAGCCCACTACAAATGGCAGGGCGTTCGTGTCGGGTTTGCCCGGCGTGCGTACCAGCAGGGTGAACTCCCCCAGCGTATTCAGTAGGCTGGCGGGGATAATTGCCCGCACCACATTCGTCTCTACCTGAGTGGTCGCCAGTTCGGTGTTGCGGAACCACACGCGCGAGCCGCTGGTGAAATAGTTGTAGGGGCGACCTTCCAGATGGATGACCGTGTTCGAATCGCCGACCCGCGCGGAAGTGGGACTGTTGTAGTTCACACTGTAAAAGATTCCGGGCGTGGCGTCGGTGTTCGCTCGCAGCGTCAGCGCACCCGCCGTCTGGTCGGTGAATCCAGCAAGCGTGAACGTGCGATCGAAAATCGGAATAGGGAGCGTACCTGCGATACCCATCTCGTCGACAGGCT
Source organism: uncultured Fimbriimonadales bacterium (assembly GCA_964451985.1). GTDB lineage: Bacteria > Armatimonadota > Fimbriimonadia > Fimbriimonadales > GBS-DC > GBS-DC. Next base: position 7,021 of record CAYVKB010000015.1, read on the forward strand.
TGAACTCAAAACTGCCCAGCGAAATGTCGGCAACCTCGCCGCTGGCATACACATTCATCGGCAGGAAGTAGATTCCCCCTGAAATCGTGATATACGTGACATTCCTGAACTGGTTGTCCATCACGACGGAGGCGTTCACTTGAAGCGCGCCGTCAAGCGGCATCTGAATCGAGACATTTTGCCCCGCGAAAAACTCAACGGGCGCACGCCCATCGCTGAAGGTGAGCCGAATTTTGGGGCGCGGGTTGAACTCGAAATCCTGACGGAAGCCGATCCCTGTGCGCACCTCCGTCTGCAGCAGCGAGTAGCCTGCGCTGAATCCCGAATAGTCGATGCTATTGCGCAGGTAGTTGTTGGGCGGCTGACCCAGCAAGGTCTGAATCAAGTAAATCGTCGCGGCGGTCAGGTCGCCAGTGAGCGTCACGAAGCGGTCGCTACCCGTGGAAGCCAGTTTCACCATGTTCGGGTTGGTCGGATTACCGCCTTCTGTCCGAATCAGGGGACGATTCACATTCAACACCAGTAAGCCCGGGTACGTGGAAATCAGGTCGAAATCGCGGTTCCAGATATTCAGATTATCGGTGTTGATAAGTTCCTGCACGATATTGACGCGCGGGATGGCGACGTTCTCGTTCGCGATGTCCCTGTTGAAAGCGCGCGCTCGAATGCTGAATGAACCCTGCAGATCGATAATGCTGGACATGGCAAACCGCGCGGTGGGCGAGGTGGTGCTGAGCCGCGCGCCCGGTAAGAGCCGATACGAGGACTGAATGACCGCCACGCCGCCCGGCACGAGGTTCTCGCGCGTGGGGTAGGAAATGGTGAGCTGAATGGGGTAGGAAACGGCGACGTCGCCGCCAGTGGCGTATGCATCGAAGCTCAATCCGAGCCTGCCACGCGCCGACGCGCTGCCGCGTAAGCCGAACTCGCCTGCGAACGGCACAATAAAAAAGCCGCCGCCTGAACGTGAGCCGTTGAAGCTACCGCCCAGAAAGTAGCTATACCCCACATTGCAGGTTCCTTGCTGCCACATACACTGGTTAGCCGTGTTGAAGGTGAGCGTGTAGGTGAACACTTCACGGTTTTGCTGCGCCAAAACCGCCGCAAGGGTTAGCGCAAGCCCGATTGCTGCGCTGAGCCGTCTCAGACTCTTCAGAACGTCGAATCGCATGATAACCTCCAGTTTGATTATAAAGCGCATTTTTCAGCAAACAGCGTGATGGAAATGAAATTGCAAAACGCATGGGTTATAATAGAGTCGGGATAGCGTGATGCCACTGTCGTTAGGGGTGTGGATACGCCAGGCGCGTCAGGGTCGCCAGCTGTCGCAGAACCAGTTGGCGTTGCGAGCGCGAGTTGCTCCCAGCACGCTGAACCGTTGGGAGCGCGAATTGACGAACCCATCGATTCCCGAGTTGGAGCAGGTACTGACGGCGTTGGAGGCGTCCGATACAGAGCGTGCGGACGCCCTGCGGTTGCTCTCTGCGCCCCGCGCAGTGGTTCGGCTGGAGCAGTTGCAGGGTGCGACCTCGCATCCGTCGGGCGAAGCGCGTCCGCCGTTGTTGGGCGACCTGCTGCGCGCCCTTCGCTGGCGCAGACGCTGGCGTATCGCAGATGTGGCGCACGCGCTAAATGTCACTGAGCGTACCGTGCGCGGCTGGGAAGCCTCGCAGGTACTGCCGTCTACCGAACGCTTGCACGCGCTCTGCCTCGTGTTAAATGCAGCCCCTGATGAAGCCGCTTTGATTCTCGGACATCAGCTCTCCCTGGAGACACTCGCTGAGCTGCCCCCCAAAGAAGAGGCGAGCCTAATCCACGAGCAAATCCTTTGTCTTCAGGAGCGACTTTGGCAGGGCGAAACAGCGGGTATGGAGCTCTGTCTGATGGCGTTGGAGGCGCGCGCATGGTGGCATGTGCTACGGTGTCCGCAGCACAGCGTCTTACTCAGGCGAATCTACGTGATGAGCTGCCAGTGGTACAGCCTGCACGGACGAAAAGGCGAGGCGGAGCAGTACGCCTACAAGGGATTACGAATGATTCAGCGCGAGGCGCACTTCCCGCGCGAGGGCGCGTGGGTCATCCATGCGATTGCTGTCGCCACTGCAGCAGGTCCGCCTTACGATGCCGCGCATTCCGCACAAGCCGTTCAGGTGCTGCGCGATTGGCTCCCTTATGTGCGGCGCTGGTCGGAATGCGAGTCGTGGTTCTATCGAGGGATTGGAGCATATTTCAGCATCACGGGCTTGACTGAAGAAGCAATCCAAGCGACACAACAAGGGTTAGAAATCGTCATGCGCAACGAGAACCCTATCGAGCATCAACATGCGCGCGCCGATATGGCGCAGGTACTAATGGAAGCAGGTCGCCCCCGCGACGCGCTGGAACACCTTGCGGGGCTGGAGTCGTCACTACCCAGCGCACAGGCGGGGCGTGCGCTCCTCCTAAGCGAGGTTTACCGACGACTGGGCGACTTCGTGCAGGCGTCTGACCAGCTGCAACGCGCTGCCTGTATCGCCACGGAGCATCAGATTCAGCACATTTTAGATCGACTCCCTGCACAACAAAAATAGGCTGGAATGACCGCGTTAGGTTCCCACAGGTATAATTTTGTGCAGCGATGACTCTCACGATGCTCTTCATCCTGACGCTGCTGACGCTGTTTGGGGGCGCGTTGGCGTATGCAGGCGACTGGCTCGGCAGGAAGCTGGGCAAGCAACGGCTGAGCCTGTTCGGCATCCGACCACGCCACACCGCTACGCTCATCACTACCGTCACCGGCTGTGTCACCGTTGCACTGACCGTGATAGGCATGACGCTGGCGAACGAATCGTTCCGCACATGGATTACTCGCGGCGACCAGATCCTGATGGAGTTGCGCGTGAACGAGACACGCCTGAAGGAACTGCAAACGCGCAATGCCGACCTGCAAACCGCTAACGAGCAGCTCCGTGCCCAGCAGGAGCGCATCAGCGGCGAGTTGAGCAAATTGGAAAAAGAGTATCAGGTGCAACTGAAGCAAGTGGAGCAGCTGCGCGGGCAACTGAGCCAAGTCAGCACGCAGCTACAAGTTACAGAAACGCGCCTGCGCCGGGCGAATCAGCAAATCGCACAGGCACAGCAGACGCGCAAGCAACTGGAGGAACAGATTACCGCCGAGCGTGCGCAGATTAACATGCTGCGGCGGGCGCAAGAATCGCTACGCCGCCAAAACGACGAGTTCGCCCAGCAGGGCGTCTCGCTCGCCTCCGAAAATGCGCAGTTAGACCGCGAGAACCGACGCCTGCGCGAGGCGGGCGAGCAACTTCAAATTCAGAACCGCCAACTGGAAGAGCAAAACCGTCAGCTGGAGAGCCAAAACAGCATTCTGTTAGACCGTGCAGCGAGCCTGCGCCTGCAACTGACCGAACTGGAAAGCGCAGCCCGCGAGCTGGCGCAACTGGCGAACATCCGCCTGCGCCCCATCGCCGTGCAAATCGAGGAAGAACTGGCGCGCACAGTTATCGCGGCGGGCTTGAGCGAGGTGCGCGTGCGCCAAGCGTTGCAAGACCTTCTGAACCTTGCTGATCAGACCGCCCGCGAGCGAGGCGCAGCCCCCGCCATAGGGCAAACTCGAGCCGTGTTCATCCCAGAAAAGCGCGTGCGCCTCGCAACAGGCGAGCAGGTGGAAATCACCGAGAGCGAGAGCCTGGAAGCCATTTTACAAAACATTCGCGCCTCGAACGACTCGGTGGTGGTGATTGCTGTCTCGCTGACCAACGCGGCACAGGGCGAACCCGCGCCCATCGAGCTGCGCCTATTCCGCAACCGCAAGGTGTTCGACGCCGGCGAGGAGATTGCACGGCTCTCCCTCGACTGCCGCCCGGAGCGCAACCCGCTGGCACAGGTGCTGAACTTCTTGCAGTCCGAAGTGCGTACGCGGGCAATCGAGTCAGGCATCGTGCCCAAACAGGAACGTGCAGGCATGCTACCCACGGTCGGTGAAACCTCGCCTGAAACGCTGGTTGACCTCATGGAGCAGGCGCGTCAGTGCCGCACGGAGCGCGTGCTGCTGATTGTACGTGCCGCCAAAACCACCTTCGCAGGCGACACACTGAACCTGAAGTTCGAAGTGCTACCTGATCGCTCGGCAGGAAGAGGCTGACGCGCGTCGAACTCTGCACTCCATGCAACGGCTGATTGGCGCACATACCTCCACCGCCGGCGGACTGCAAAACGCGCTGTACGAAGGCAAACGGCTTGGCTGTACCGCCGTGCAGATTTTCACCTCCAGTCCGCGCCAGTGGAAACCCTCCAGCGTCACGCCCGAACAGATCGAGAAACTCCAGCACGCCCGCGCTGAGACGGGCATCCAGTGCGTGGTGTCGCACGCGGCGTACCTGATTAACCTCGCCTCACCCGACCCCGATACCCGCCGCAAGTCCTACGAAGCGTACCTGGCGGAGCTGCAACGCTGCGCCGCGCTGGGCATCCGCTACGCCGTCGTGCATATGGGTTCGCATCCCGATTTTGAGGCGGGCATCCAGCTACTGATTGAGAACCTGCGCAACCTGCTTGCGGAAATGCCCGACGGCGTGTGCATCGCGATGGAGACGATGGCGGGGCAAGGCAGCGCGCTCTGCTACCGCTTCGAGCATTTCACGCGCATTCTGGACGCGCTGCCCGACGAGCGCCTCACCCTCTGTGCCGACTCGTGCCACCTGTTTGCCGCAGGCTACGACCTGCGCACGCCCGAAACCTATCACACCGTGTGGGAAGAGTTCGACCGCCATATCGGACTACCGCGCTTGCAGGTGTGGCATCTGAACGACTCGAAAAAACCGCTCGGCTCGCGCGTGGATAGGCACGAGCATATCGGCGAGGGCGAACTGGGCTTGGGCGCGTTCGAGCGGATTCTCACCGACCCGCGCTTCGCCGCGCTGCCGATGCTCATCGAAACGCCCGACGAGAAACGCTTTGCAGAAGATTTAGAGAAGCTATGGGGCTTGGCGCGGGATTAATCAATCTCCGGCAACCGCACCACCATCCGCTTGTTGGGAACATCCACCTCCAGAATGTAATCTTCTACAGCAGGGATGGTGTACTTGCCGATATCATAAAAATCATATGCTGCGCCCTGACGCACGTCCTTCAGTTTGCCGATGCGCTCCCCCGATTCGGTGAAAACCTCCATGCCAATCAGGTCGCTGATGTAGTATTGCCCTTCCTCGAGGGGCATGCGCTCTTCTGGGGGGATGAGTAGCCACGCGCCACGTAGTTGCTCGGCTTGGTCGCGTGTCTCTACGCCTGCCAGTTGGATGACCAGAAACTCGCCGTGCCAGCGGACGGACTGGATGTGGCACTCCTGGGGCGGCTTGGTGCGTGGAGGCTTCTTGCGCAGGCGTGGGGCGAACTCGTCGGCTTCGGGCGGTTCCGGTTTGGGAGGTAGCCACCAGTACAGGCGCGCGCCCGGCTGGAACCGCTCTGGGAAGTCGGTTTCCAGGCGCACTTTCAGCTCGCCGCGAATGCCGAACGGGCGGGCGATGACGCCCACCGTCACCCAGCGTTTGGGCGCTTTCGGCGCGTACGGCTTGGTCATCGGTTACTCGCCGTCGTCTGAGCCGGCGTCGGTGTTCTCGCCGTCGGTAATGACAATCACCTGCACGCGCACGCGGTTCTTCGCGCCGACAGCTTGCGCCACCGTGCGCAGCGCGTTCACGATGCGCCCGCTTTTGCCAATTACACGCCCGCGGTCGCTTTCCGCCACCTGAACCGTGTAGCGCAGCATCGAACCGTTGCGCTCTTCCTGAATCTGCACCGCTTGCTGGTCATCGACCAACGCGCGAATCGACGCCTCTAAAAACTCTCGCAGCATTCTTCTATCCCCTTAGTTTGCCGATGCGGTACCCTCACTTGGAGCGCCTGCCTGGAACTTCTCCCAGACGCCCGTGATTTTCAGCAGGTGCTGCACAGTGTCCGTCGGCTGGGCGCCCGTGCGCAGCCAGTGCAGCACGCGCTCCTCGTTGAACTGAATCTGCGCCGGGTCGGTAATCGGGTTGTATTGCCCGACGATTTCGACGCACTTGCCCGAACGCGGGTTCTGACTGGGCGTCACTACCACACGGTAATACGGTTTCTTCTTTTTGCCAATGCGCATAAGACGGATTCTCAGCATTGCATAACCTCCTGTGTAATTATCGAGACGCTATTATACCCGTTCTGTTTCATAAAGTGCGTCCAGTTGCTCGCGATAGCGCTCGATGATGCGTGCGCGGCGCATTTTGAGCGTGATGGTTACGTCGCCCGCCTCGAAGGTGAACGCCTGCGGCAGTAGGATGAACTGCTTCACCTGTTCGTAGTTGGCGAACGGGCGCATCGCCTCCGCTACCTGCTGCGCCACAAACTCGCGCACTTTGGGGTTAGCGATAAGCTCCTCGCGTGAGGCGTAAGTAAGCCCCTCACGCTCCGCCCACTCCTCCAGCTGGACGAAGTCGGGCACAATCAGCGCGGAGACGAACTTCTTCTTGTCGCCGTAAATCACCGCCTGCTCGATGTAGGGGTTGCGGATGAGCGCGTTTTCTAAGGCGACAGGCGCGACATTTTTGCCACCCGCCAGCACGAAGATGTCTTTTTTGCGGTCGGTGATGCGTAGATACTGCCCATCCACAATCTCGCCCACATCGCCTGTGTGGAACCAGCCGTCGGGGTCAATCGCCTGCGCGGTCGCTTCCGGCTTGCGCCAATAGCCCTTCATGATGTTAGGACCGCGCGCCAGAATCTCACCGTCGTCGGCGATTTTGATTTCCACCCCCGGAAACGGAATACCCACCGTACCGATTTTGTTGCGTGTGGGCGTGGTGGAGGTCAACACAGGCGAAGTTTCTGTGAGTCCATAGCCCTGGAAGAGCTGGATTCCATTTTCCCAGTAAAACTCGGCGACTTGGGGGTCTAAGGCTGCGCCGCCGCTGATTGCCCAGATGAGCCTGCCGCCGAACGCGCGTTGCATGCCCTTTTTGCGGGCGTAGCCCCCCAGCAGACGCAGGAACGGCTTGCTCTGAATCACGCTCACCACACGCTCACGCACCTTCTCATAGAAGCGGGGCACGCCGTTAATCGCGTGCGGGCGCACCTCCTGCAGGTTTTGCGCCAGCGTGTCAAAACTCTCGGCGAGTGCCATCTGCACGCCCAGCGCGATACTGACCAAATAGTCGCAGGTGTGTGCGTAGATGTGGCTTAGCGGCAGAAAGTTGAACAGCACATAGTCGCGCCCCGGCGGCGGGAACACCTGCATGCAGGCGTACATGTTGGACAGTAAGTTACCGTGCGAGAGCATCACGCCCTTGCTATCGCCCGTAGTGCCGGAGGTGTAAATCAGAGTGGCGAGGCTGTCCCAGCCGGCGGTCTCAGCAGTCTCGCGCACGAGGGTTGGCTTATCGCGCAGCAGGCTCTCGCCCTCATGCTGCAACTCGCTGATGGATGTCCAGCCGCTGATAGGCTGAAAACTGAAAAAGTGTTGCAGGGCAGGCAGGTTTGCGCGAATCTGCTCCACCTTCTGCGCTTGCGTGGGGTTCGAAACGAAAATCGCACAGCATTCCGAATCGCGCAGCTGTTCTTCCACCTGCGGAGGCGTAAGTGGGAAGTGCAGCGTGACGGACGCCGCGCCGCAGTGCAGAACTGCCATGTCCACGACAATCCATTCGTAGCAGTTTTCTGAGAGGATTGCCACACGGTCGCCCGGTTGCACGCCCCGCTTAATCAGCGCGGCTGCGAGTTGCTCCACATCGCGCTTCACGGTTTGCCACGTGATGGGCTGGTATATCCCGTCGCGCTTGACCAGATAGAGCGTCGTATCGCCCAGCGTTTCCGCCTGCGATTGAAACAGGCTGGGTATTGTGCGCGCCTGATGTTCGCACCATGCACTGCGCCAGCGCAGCTCCAGTGGCTCGCCCTTGAGATAGTTCGTCGCCATAGCCTCACCTCGACCGACTGTTCAGTGAGAAAGATTGTACCTTATGTGCAGACTCACAAGACATCTGATGAAACTATTCTCGCCACCGCTTCTATCCCCCCACTCAAGCGCTCTCCCGCTTTCGAGGGAGATATACACACTGCCTCAAAATCGTGCAGTACTCGCCTCTCTCTTCGGGAGAGCTTTCTTGACAGTTGAACCGAATTCGGTATCCTAAATTCAAGATGCAATCTAATCTGTTCGGAGTTGGTTCGGGGAGTGCAGGGCACCTGCCACTGGCGACACGCATGCGCCCGCGTAGTTTAGACGAGTATGTGGGGCAGGCGCATTTGCTGGCGGAGGGGATGCCGTTGCGCCGCGCGATTGAGCATGGTACACTTGGCTCGGTTATCCTGTGGGCGCCGCCCGGCTGCGGGAAGACCAGCCTTGCCTATCTAATCGCCCACTACACGAACGCTTTTGTGGAATCGCACAGTGCGGTCTCTATCGGCGTCGCCGAGATACGCAAAGTCGCCGAGCGCGCCCGCCAACGCCTGCAAGCCACCGGGCAACCCACGCTCTTGCTGCTGGATGAGATTCACCACTTCACGCGCACGCAGCAAGACTCGCTGCTGGGCTATCTGGAGGATGGTACCTTCACGCTGGTCGGCGCAACGACCGAGAACCCGTTTCTAATCCTGAGCAACGCTTTGCTCTCGCGGGCACGTGTGCTGACCCTGCAACCACTTTCGGACGACGAAGTGCGCCTGCTGATTGAACGCGCCCTGAATGACGCCGAGCGCGGGCTGGGCGGGCGAGGGCTTCGAATCGACCCTGACGCTCTGCATCACCTGATTCACTGTGCGAACGGCGACGCACGCCTTGCGTTGAATGTGTTGGAGACTGCCGCGCTGCAAACGCCCGACGGCGGCGCAATCCCGCTGAACCTGATTGAGCAACTCCTGCAAAAGCCCATGCTACGCTACGACCAGCAGGGCGATTATCACTATGACACGATTTCAGCGTATATCAAGTCGGTGCGCGGCAGCGACCCCGACGCGGCGTTGCATTATCTGGCGCGGATGCTATCGGCAGGCGAGGACCCGCGCTTCATCGTGCGACGCCTACTGATTTTAGCCAGTGAGGACATCGGCAACGCGAACCCGACGGCGTTAATCCTCGCGGCAGCGGGTGCGCAAGCCGTCGAGCGCGTAGGCATGCCCGAAGCCCAGATTATTCTGGGGCATCTGACTACCTACCTCGCCTGCTCGCCTAAAAGCAACGCGAGCTATGTGGCAATTAAGCGCGCGCTGGAGGACGTACGCACCAAACCCCTTACGCCTATCCCGATGCACTTGCGCAACGCCCCCCATTCGGGCATGCGCGAGTTAGGTTATGCCGAGGGTTACCTGTATCCCCACGACGACCCGCGCGGTTGGGTGGAACAGCAATACCTGCCCGAAGGCGACTGGAGCGTGCCCTACTACGAACCCACTCCGCACGGCGCAGAGGCGAAAATACGCATCCGCAAGCAAGAGGAGTAACCTCAAGCCTCAGTGGTAGAGTCGGCATTCGGATTCGTTTAGGTCAAAGTAGGGTTGCACAATCACGATTATACCTATACCCCCTCACCCACGCCGTGAGAGAGGGGGAGGGGTAAGTGTCACTTGAACAACGGCGCAAACACCAACGCGACGATGCTCATCAACTTGATAAGGATATTCATGCTGGGTCCTGTAGTGTCTTTGAATGGGTCGCCGACGGTATCGCCTACGACGGCGGCTTTGTGCACGTCACTGCCCTTGCCGCCCTCGTGTCCTTCCTCGATATACTTCTTGGCGTTATCCCATGCGCCTCCGGCATTCGCCATCATCAAGCCTGTGACGACGCCCATGCCAAGTGCACCCGCCAGGAAGCCGCCCAACGCCTCCGCGCCGAGCGCAAAGCCTACTACGAGAGGCGCAATCACTGCAATCGCGCCGGGCAGTATCATCTCGCGCAGGGACGCGCTGGTCACGATGTCGATACAGCGGTTGTAGTCGGGTTTGCCCTTACCTTCCAGCAGCCCCAAGTCGCGGAACTGGCGGCGTACCTCTTCTACCATCTGGTCAGAAGCGCGGCTGACCGCCTTGAGCGTGAGCGCAGCGAACAGGCTGGGCATCGCAATCCCGATGAGCATCCCAATCAGCGTTTGAGGGTTCACAAGGTTAATCGCTTGTAGCCCTGTCTGGCTCTGGTAGGCAGCGAAGAGCGCAAGAGCAGTGAGCGCCGCGCTGCCGATGGCGAAGCCCTTGCCAATCGCGGCAGTCGTGTTGCCCAACGAGTCGAGCTTGTCAGTGATTTTGCGCACGCTCTCACCGAAACCCGCCACCTCCGCGATACCGCCCGCATTGTCGGCAATCGGACCGTAGCTGTCGGTGCTCATCACGATACCAATTGTCGCCAGCATGCCCACGCCCGCCAGCGCGATACCGTACAACCCATTCGTGGCGAACGCCACCCAGATTGCGCCCGCAATACCCAGCAACGGCAACACCGTACTCAGGTAACCAATCCCGATACCCGACAGGATGTTCGGCGCGACGCCAAACCGCGAGGACTTCGCAATCTCACGGATGGGCGGACCACTGGTGTAGTACTGACTCACTGCGCCGATGAACACGCCCGCAAACAACCCCGCCAACACAGCCCAGTACGGCGCGAGGTTGCCCACAAGCGCATTCGTGATGAACGCCCCGCCTACCAAGAAAAGGAGGATCGAGATGATTGTGGAGCCGTTCAGCGCAAGTTGGGGGTCCATACTTCGAAACACGCGAATCGAGAACACACCCAGCACGGACGCAATTAACCCAAACGCAATCAGCGCGAGGGGCAGAATGATATACGGCAGCGGGTTATCGCTGTAGAAGGTCACAGCAATCACAGCGGCGGCGATGACCGAGCCAACATAGCTTTCAAACAGGTCTGCGCCCATACCGGCAGTGTCACCCACATTATCGCCCACATTGTCGGCAAGCACAGCAGGGTTGCGCGGGTCGTCTTCAGGAATACCTGCCTCCACCTTGCCCACGAGGTCTGCTCCCACATCGGCGGCTTTGGTGTAGATCCCGCCGCCCACACGGGCAAACAGCGCAACAGACGACGCGCCCATCGAGTAGCCCGTGAGGTACTGCGCCAGCGTCGCCAGGTTCGCTTGCCCCAGTAGGATAATCAGCCCGACTCCGAGCAAGCCGAGCGCGGCGACCGCCAGCCCCATCACCGAGCCACCCGTGAAGGCCACCACCAGTGCCTCACCCATGCCACCTGTACGCGCCGCCTCCGTGGAGCGCACACCGCTGCGCGTAGACGCCTTCATCCCGATAAAGCCCGCTAACATCGAGCTGAACGCGCCGAACAGGTACGCCCCGCCAATTAGCGGAGCCGTCTGGTAGAACGCAAACGTCAGGGCAGCAAACAGCACAATCGCAAACAGCGTAATCGCGACATATTCTCGCTTGAGGAAGGTCATCGCACCGTCGTGAATGGCTTGCGCGTAGGTGCGCATCGTCTCGTTGCCTTCGGGTCGGCGTGTGACTATCCAGTAATTGAGTCCTGCTAATACGATTCCTGCCCCGCCCAAGACAGGCGCGGCGATAGGAACTATCTGTTGTAAAAAACCTTCCATAGTCGCCTCCTCCTTCGTTAGTGCGATTTCAACGCGCCGAAAGTATACCCGTTGAAAAAAACTTGGGGTATACTCCCAGTATGTGTTCGCGCACACTGCGACGCACGGCGGTATTGGCGGCGGTGGTGTGGCTGGCTACGATTTTATCAGCCGAGCTGCTGCACGCCGTTATCGAGGCGGATAGCCAAGCCACGCACCGTGAGTGTCCTGTGTGCTTGTTCCACTCCACGTACGGGCAGGTGCAGCAGCCCGAAGCGGTGCTGCAGCCTGTGCTACGGCTAGTACTCACAGAGAGCGTCCCGCTCCCTGTTTATACCTGCCTATTCGCAGATTCCCATCCTGCGTTTCATCGGAGCATCCGTGCCCCGCCTGTGGCTGCGCTGTGAGGGCTGTGGCGGTCGGCGCAGCCTGCGCTGAACGCCCACTAACGGCGCGGGCAGGCAACTACCTGCTTGCGGTTCGACCGTCATCGTTGGCGGCGCATACGAACCTAACAGGAGGGTATGATGAAACGCAACGGCTTTACGCTGATAGAGCTACTGGTCGTGATTGCGATTATTGCCATCTTAGCGGCGATTCTGTTCCCTGTGTTTGCACAGGCGCGTGCTAAAGCGCGCCAGTCTCAGTGTCTCAGCAACATGCGTCAGATTGGCATTGCCGTGAACATGTATCTGCAAGACTACGACGAGGGCTATCCCTTCACGATGGCGATTATCAACGGTATCCCCAGCACCGTGAACTACTGGGCGGTGCATAACTACCAGGCATCACTGGAGCCGTACATTAAGATGGATCGCGGGCTGCGCAACAAACAGAACATCTGGTGGGATCCGTCCGACCCTGACCGCAGCGTACCTGCGATGTGGGGTTCGTTCACCGATAACGGGTTCTTCACGGGGATGCCGCGCCGCCTGGCGGAAGTGACACGCCCCTCTGGGACCATCTATGCTATCCTTCGAGCTGACCCATGGGTGCAAATCACAGGCGTCACCCCGCCGAACCCACTGCCTGTGAACAATCCGAACGACCCATTCTGGGTGTCGGAGTTCTTCGATATGTGTTTAGATCCGTGGGCGGAAACAACGGATGTAAACCACCCCTACCATTGGTCGAAGGGTCGCGCCACGCCGCCGTGCAGTCTGTTCCCCAACGCCCCGAACTGCGGCGACTGGGATACGCAGATTGCTAAAACGCGCTATCAGGGCGGTACTGCTGCGCTGTATGCTGATGGGCACGCCAAGCACGTGCGATTCCCACAAACCTACCGCGCCATCGACGACAACCAGTGGAGTATTAACCTTTAATAACAACGAGATTCCTCGCCCCCAGCTTGGAATGACAGATGACAGTCGCTGAAAGACATCGGTCATTCCGAGCGAAGCGAGGAATCTCGCTCCCTCGAAACTACCCCAAAAAAGCAAATACGATGCGTCTCCAATTCATCCAAGCGATTACGAAAACGATTGACTTTATTCCAAAAAGCAGAAATAACCCATAATTTCACGCAATTCGACGCAATTAATGGGGTTAGGGGTTGACTTAGGGCTGTAGTAGGTGGTACAATACTACGGTTGTCTACAGACAGCCACAGGCGGCTTCGGGGGACGGAGTTGCTTATATAATCCAATCAGCACATACGTACTCAAATGACGCGTTTTGCTGAGTCACTTGCTGGCGCATCGCGCCACAAGGCAAATACACATCAAGGAGGTGAAGCCAATGCGCTGGATGATAATTCTTCCATTCGGTGCGATTGCTGTCAGTGCGACAGCGCGCGAGGTGGTGGTAATCAAGCCCACTGCGAACCTGAACACGCCGAACTCCGTGTATGTGGAGTTTGACTACTACCAGCATCGAAGTGCGTCCGAGTCGCACCTTGCGGAGGCAATGTATATGCAAATAAAGCCCTCCGCGCGGTTCGATTTCGGACTTGACCGAGTGTATATCGGTAATGGCGCGTCGGCGCAGACCTACTGGAACCTGCGCTATGTGGCGTCGCCAGAGACTGTGCGCATGCCGGGACTTGCCGTAGGTGCTTTTGAGATTGCACCGGGCACGCACCCGACCTTCTACCTAACCAGCACGCGCACGCTGAAGCATAGCGCTCTGCACGCGGGCATCTACCTGCAACGCAACCAGCTCGGCTGGGGCGTGGCGTATCAGCAGCCTACTCCACTAAACGTGGAGGTGGCGGTGGAGTACTACCGTCAGCCCGGCGGCGACGGACTGCTTAGCCTGTGCCTGACCCGACCTGTGCGCGAGCATGTGAGCGTGTCGGTCTACGCCATAGCAAACGACCGCACACGCCTACTGGAGGTGATTGGAGCGAATGTTGCGTTCAACTTATAACACAACGAAGGAGGTGTGCCATGACCCTATGCAAGATCTTAGCGGAGATGTTAGCAGAGAAGAATTTAGAAGGGGCGAAAGCAGCGTTGAGCTTCGCCCGCCCCGGCGCGATTGTAGAATGTCTGCGCGACCTGCCGCCGAGCCAGCAGGCGCTGGTGTTCCGTCTGCTCGAAAAACAGCGCGCACTCGATGTATTCGAGCGCCTTGACCGCTGGGAGCAGACTCAACTCGTGCGCGCGATGGAAGACCCCGATTTGGTGCAGCTGATCGAGGCGATTGAACCCGACGCGCGTGTGCGCCTGCTCGAAGAGCTGCCCGCCAAGGTGGTCAAGCGTATCCTGCTGGAGCTGAGCGGCGAGACGCTCGCTTCCATTAGCGTGTTGCTGGGCTACCCTGAGGATAGTGCAGGGCGCGTGATGAACCCCAAGTACCTCGCGCTCCCTGAACAAACGTCCGTCAGCATCGCACTGCAGCAGGTGCGCCACTCGCCGCTGGATGCGGAATACTTGGAAGTAGTGTTCGTGCTGGGCGAAGGACGGCTCTACAGGGGCTATGTGACCGTCGCGGCACTGCTCAAAGCCGCACCCGACACGCCCCTATGCGAACTGGTGGAGGGCGAGCCGGTCGCGGTATCGGCGTATGACCCTGTTGAGAAAGTCGCCGAACTGTTCCTGCGCCGTCAGTACCCACTAGTGGCGGTGGTGGACAGTGAAGGGCGATTGGTCGGCGCCATCGATGCCGAGCGCGGACTGGAGCTAGTGGAAGAGACCGAAGCGCAACGGCTGACCGTATTCGGCGGTACAATCGCGATGGGCGGTCCCGATATCGATGTGGTCAACACACCGCTGGTGCGCGTCTTCAAGGCGCGTGTGTTCTGGCTGATTGTGCTGACCTTCTTCGGCGTGGTGACCTCTACCTTCGTAGCGCAACAGGAAGAGTTGCTCTCCAAAGCGATTGTGCTGGCAGCGTTTATTGCACCGATTATCGACATGGGCGGCAACACGGGCAGCCAATCGGCGACGCTGGTGATTCGCGCGATGGCGTTGGGACAAGTGCGCCTGCGCTTGCGTGACTTCCTGTTCATCCTCAAACGGGACGTGCCCGTCGCGCTGACGATGGGCGTCGCAATCGGCGTGCTGGAGGCAATTCTGGCGTACTTTTCCAAAGGCGTCGGCTACGATGTGCTGATGGTCGTTGGACTGGCGATGCTGACCGTAACGATTGTAGGTAGCTTAGTGGGCGTGGCGTTGCCGTTCGTGGCGCGACGACTCGGCTTCGACCCCGCCACGCTCAGCGGACCCGTGATTACTTCGGTGATGGACCTGACTGGCGTTATGATCTACTTCGGCTTCGCCTACTACTTCCTGAGCGAGCTGTTGAAGTAGGTGGCCCGTGGGGGGCGTGTCCACAACACGCCCTCTTCCCCTGCACAGGAGGTGATGAACATGACCATGACGATGTACACGCCTGTTATTCTGAATCTGCTTACGGCATTAGGCTTAGGCGTAATGATTGGCTTGGAGCGTCAGTGGCGTCAACGGGCGGCAGGGTTGCGCACGAACGCATTAGTGTCGCTGGGTTCGGCGGCGTTTGTGGCTTTGGCAACTCTGGTAGAAGTCGAGAACAGCCCCACACGCATCGCAGCGCAGGTGGCGTCAGGGATAGGTTTCCTCGGCGCGGGCGTGATTATCCGTGAGGGTGCGGGCGTGCGCGGCCTAAATACCGCTTCTGCGCCGACTGCACAGCGAGGATATTGAAGACGGTGCGCGCGTGCGCGTGGAAGCCAAAATGATCGCCAATAGGCCCGACCACAGCACACTGGAGGAAGTTGTGGCGCGTCTGAGCTTGGAATCGGGCATCTCGGCGGTCAGCTGGGAGGCGGAGATAAATCAGGAGTAGCCATTAGGTATACTCCTGCGCACACGATGAGACTGCACGCCCTGCGCCTGTGGCAGTTTCGCAACTACGCCCGCGCCGAGATGACGCCCTCACAGCGCGTGAATATCTTGCTGGGGGCGAACGCTCAGGGGAAGACGAACTTGCTGGAAGCGATTTACTACCTCAGCGCGTTCCGCCCGCTGCGCCCCGTACGGGAAGCCGACCTAATCCAATGGGGCGCAACCGAGATGCGTCTCGCTGCGCACTACGAAATCGACGGGCTAACGGACGACCTCCACATCCGCTTGCCCTTGCCGGGCAAGCGTGTGGTGACACTTAACGAGCAGTCCGTCGCCAAGCAGAGCGCGCTGGTGGGCAAGCTGAGCGTGGTCTGCTTCACAGCGCAGGATTTGACCATCATTCGAGGCGAGCCTGCCGACCGACGCCGCTTTCTGGACGCCGAAATTAGTCTGCTGAGCCATCGCTACCTCTACTCGCAGGCGCACTACAAACGCGCGTTAGAGCAACGCAACACGCTGCTGCGGCGTTATCTGGAGGGCGCCGCCACATTAGACAGCCTGCCCGAGTGGAACGCGCAGCTGGTCAAGTACGGTGCGCGGCTGTTCCACGCCCGGCGGCAGTTTCTGGAGCGGTTGAATGCGCTCGCTCAATCCACCCATCGCGCCCTAACCGAGAACGCCGAGACGCTAATGCTGCAGTATCTGCCGGGCTTGCCCGTGCGCGAGCCGATGCCTGAAAAAGAGGAGGACTGGTCGGATGCCCTGCTGAGTGCGCTGCACCAGTCGGCGAGCGAGGAACTGCGACGCGGAACCACGTTGTACGGACCCCATCGCGACGATTTTCTAATCCAAGTTCAGGGCTACGAGGCGCGCCTGTACGCCTCGCAGGGGCAGCAGCGCACCTGCGCCCTGAGCCTGCGCCTGTCGGAAGTCGCACTCGTGGAAACGATTCGCAACGAGCCACCGATAGTGCTGCTGGACGATGTGTTCTCCGACTTAGACCCGACGCGGCGACGCCATCTGGTGGAGTTCCTCACACCGCGTACGCAGACCTTTATCACCTGCACCGACCTGAGCGCGTTCGAGGAAGCGACTTTGCAAGACGCCGCGCTGTTCGAGGTGCAAGCGGGGACGGTGAACCACCGTGCGTGAGTTGCAACCTGTTGGAGGCGCGTTGCAGCAACTGTTGCGTCAACTGGGACTGGAGCGACATTTTCGCACTTACGACGCACTGGCACACTGGAGCGACATCGTGGGCAAACAGATTGCGCAGGTCGCCCGCCCATTACGCCTGGACGCCGACACACTGTGGATTGCCGTGAAAAGTCACGCCTGGGCGCAGGAGCTGAACTTTCAAAAGGGGACGATTCTCAAACGCCTGAACGAACGCGCAGGCGAGGAGCGGTTCAAGGAATTACGGTTTACGGTGCGGGCGAGTTTGCCCGCGGCGGTCGTCGGCGGGGACGCCGACGCTACGGAAGGCGTTCACGTAGCGTCGGCGTCCCCGCCGACGATCTCCGAAACCGAACTCGTCCAGATTGAGTCCAGCCTCGCTTCGGTGAGCGAACCCGTGTTGCGAGACGTGCTGAAGCGGGCGCAAATCGCAAGCCTGCAGTACCAGAAACGCCTGGCGCAGCTGGGCTGGCGGAGGTGTGTGGTGTGCGAATGCTACCACAGCGACGATTCGGCGATTTGCTACCTGTGCGAGCAGGGCGTATAGGCGAGGTGGTGCACTCGCGCCCGATGTTGCAGCTGGCGTTGGGCGTCGCACTGGGAATTAACCTCACGGAGCAGTTCGCCCTGCCGATTGCCACAACGCTTGTGCTGGGCTTACTGGGGCTGATTCTGGGGCTGAGCCTGCCGACTTGGGTGTGGCTGGCGTTCGGATTGGCGATAGGCGCAGCGCGGTATGAACTGTGGCGTAGCCCACCGGTGCAAACGCCCCCACCTACCGCCACACTCCGCGCTATAGGCACTTTAGAGCCGACCCGCAACGGTTACCGCGTGCTGTGTGCCTTTGTGGAGCCTGAGTTAGCCACCTACACACTGGTCTACTTCCGCCCGAATGTGGAGAACCTCCCCGACTATGGGGATGTGTTCCGCATCGAAGCCACTTGGCGTCGCCCGACGCGCATCGGTAGTTTCGATTGGGGCAAGTTCTTGGAACGCAGGCGCGTGTATCACATCACCACGGTATTCAGCGAGGGTCAGTTTCAGATACTGGAGTCGGACCCGGGCAGGTGGCAACGGTTCTTCTCGCGGGCGCGGCGTTCCCTGCGCGAGACGCTGCAGGCGCACCTCGACCCCGATTCGGCTGCTCTGATGGAGGGGATTCTGGTGGGCGCGACGGGCGACTTTCCGCCCCAACTGCGCGAGGCGTTCCATCATGCGGGCACAGGGCATTTACTGGCGACCTCGGGGTTACATGTAGCGATTGCGTTGCACTTGGTCTACTTCCTGCTGCGCTGGACGCCCACGCCGTTCGCGGGTCGCGTGGTGCTGGTGATAATAGCCGCATGGTGCTATGCGCTGCTGGCGGGTTTGCGCCCGTCGATTGTGCGCGCCGCCACGATGGCGAGTTGCGCTCTCTGCGCGCCACTGGTGGGGCGCGAGGCAGATAGCCTGAACGCGCTGGGCTTCGCAGGCGCGCTGTGGCTGCTCATCGCCCCATACGCGATTTTTGAGGTCGGCTTCCAGTACTCATTCTGCGCCGTGCTGTTTATCTTGCTGTTCTACAGCAGGCTGGAGCGGACGCTTAGGCAAACGATGCGTAGCGTTGGCATCCCGCCGACGGTCGATAAGACGGCGAGGACACCATTGCACCTGCTTGGCTTATTCGCGCACAAACTCCTCATCCCCTTGCTCAGCGTTTCGCTCTGTGCGCAGGCGGGGATTAGCCTTGTGCAGCTGTACCACTTCGGCTATTTGTCGTTCCTGTCACCTGTGGCGAATCTACTGGTTGTGCCGCTGGCGTATCCGACGCTGGCGTTGGGGTTCTGGCTGTGGCTTTCGCAAGGTGTGGGAGCGGTGTTGGTGGAATGGCTGTGCGCGTGGCATCAGTGGGTCGCGCTGAGTTTTAGCGGCGGCTGGGTGCCTGCCCTGCGTGAGGCGAGCCTGCCTCTGTGGGCGGTGATTGGGTTCTACGCGGGCGTGTTGCTGCTTGCCCCCGAACCACCGCTGGGCGAAGTAGAGGAGTTTTGACGACGGTTTTGAACAGCCGATAAGCAATAATGTGCTGGGTAATCCCCCGGCGACCTGGCGGGCGGGCAGCAATCTTTCAGGCTGGTCAACCACGTCAGATACGATTACCCTGTTCGTAGTGGCGTATCACGCACGACACTGGTGGGTCAGGGCAACGCTTACGAGGGTTTACAGTATATCGACCTCACGGCGAAGTCACCGCACCCGGCGTGGGCAGTATCCAGCAAGCAATGACTATTGTTGAGGCTGGTTGTACCACCTTGCGTTCGCGATGTCGGGCAACACGGGGCAGGATGGCATAATTTATCGAATGCGTCCCGCTCGATGCGGTGGGGATTAGCGACAGCAGCGCTAATGTCTACAGCCAGAATTTTGCGTGGAACCCCGCCAATCACCCGAACCATCGAGGCTACGGCAAAGACAATCCCTCTCGTGGGATTCCCCGCTTCGCTCGGAATGACAAAGCTTTTGTAGTAGCACAATCTTGTCATTCCGAGCCGAAGGCAAGGAACCTCGTATAGGAAACAACTCAGGCAACTACTTTCGGCGACGGCGGGCAATCAGCCCCACGAAGCCTGTCGCCAGTGCAATCATCGAAGCAGGCTCAGGAACCATCGCTAGATCCTGGGTCGGATTGTTCCGATTGTGGCTGCGCAGATAGTAGTAGTAATCCGCTTGACCTGCGGTTGCGCTCAGCAGGCTGTTCGCATAGCCCGCGATTGTCGCATTCTGAGTGTATTGAAACAAATTTCCGCTGAGGTTGTCGGGATTGCCCAGCGAGTGGTCGTGCGCAATTTCCCACATGGCAATCTGGAAGCCCGCCGCTTTGTTGTTCAGGTCAGGTCCGACGATAAAGCTGTCCTTTAGGTTCAGCAGTGCACCAACGCGACCGTAAGCCAGCCAGAGTTCATACGTGTAGTTCTGGCTGAAATTGATGAGATGGTCTAAATCCACGCAGAACGCCTGATTCTTGGGCGCGGTGGTGGTGAGGTTGAACCCCCCTGCAGTGACGTTGGAGTTGTTGCTGTTGTAGTTAATCTGCACGTTTACGCTCGGCGAAACCGTATTCAGCGTCACGGTCACCGTGCCCAGCAGAACCAGTTTATCGTTGTTGAACAGCGTGTTGTTCGCGAAAGTCGCGCTCAGCAGCGCAATAGTTAACCCAACCGTCAAAATCCTCACTCCGTGTCGTTTCATCAAGGTCGTCCTCCTGACTGCAAATCGCAGTCGAGAGGCGATTCTGCACGGTATGTGCCAAAGGACGCGAATCCTGCTGGGGAGGTTGCGAGGTTTCGGATGAGAACTGGTGAAAAATCGGTATACTGTGAGTGATGGGCAGGTATGAATCGGACACGCGCGAGTTCAAGCCCAAGTTTCGGATTGACCAGCTGATGGTCGCAAAGCTGCTGGAACCCGGCTTATACGCTGATGGGATCTGGCATAGCGTGTACAGCTACGCGTTGGACTACTCTGGATTGCGTGAATGGTGCGAGTCGTAGGCGTAGATGGCTGTCGAGGCGGATGGATAGCGGTTGCGTTAGATACAGGCGTGCCTACAGTGCAGGCGCGAGTATTCGCTTGCTTTACAGAGATTCTGGACGCCTACCCCGACGCAGCGGCGATGGCGGTGGATATGCCGATTGGCTTGTGGCAGACGGGCAAAGCGCGCATGCGCCCCTGCGACGCTAAGGCTCGAGAACGACTGGGCAACCGTGCCAGTAGCATCTTCATTCCGCCCACGCGCGAAATGTTGCACGCCGACGACTACGCCCCGCTGCGTGAGCAAGGGCTGAGCGCGCAGGCGTATCACCTAATCCCGCGCATCCGCGAGCTGGACGCCCTGATAACGCCCGATTTACAAACCCGCGTGTGGGAATCGCACCCCGAGCTGAGCTTTATGGCGATTACTGGCGCGCCCATCGCCGACCCCAAACGTACCGCGCCCGGACAGTTAGCACGCATCGAGGCATTGCAACACGCACTGAACCTCGACTACGAGACGCTAAACGCCCTCTGGCAAGCCTGCCTCCCGACAGCACGCCGAGACGACCTGTTGGACGCCTGCGCCCTCGCTTGGAGCGCACTGCGCCATACGCAGGGGCAATCGGAGCTGTGCATCGGCGAACCGGCGCGCGACGAACGCGGGCTACTGATGGCGATTCGGTACTGACAGGGGGTATACTTTTTCCGCCATGAGCGACGCGCGAAAACTCCGACTCGGCTTGCCCAAAGGCAGTTTGCAAGAAGCGACCTTCAACCTCTTCCGCAAAGCGGGCTGGGACTTCAAAGTGCCTTCTGGACGCTCTTACGAGCCGATTTCCGACGATACAGAGCTGGAGGCGGTTCTGCTGCGCCCGCAGGAGATTCCGCTCTATGTGCAGGACGGCGTGCTGGACGCGGGCATCACAGGCTACGACTGGATTCAAGACTGCGGCGCGCAGGTGCACGAGGTGCTGGAGCTGCAATACTCCAAAAACACGCGCAACCCCATCCGCGTCGTGATTGCCGTGCATCACGACTCGCCCATCCAGAGTGTGGCGGATTTGCAGGGCAAGCGCATCGCCACTGAGTATGTGCGCCTGACTGAACGATTTCTGCAGGGGCAGGGTGTCTCGGCGCATGTGGAGTTCTCGTGGGGCGCGTGCGAGGTGAAGGTGCCCAAACTCGTGGACGCGATTGTGGTCAACACCGAGACGGGCAGCTCGCTGCGAGCGCACAACTTGCGGATTCTGGAAGTGATTCTGCACTCCACCACGCGCCTGATTGCCAACTCCGCCGCGTGGAACGATTCGTTCAAGCGCGACAAAATCGAGAGCATTGCGCTCATGCTTCAAGGCGCTCTGAACGCAGGGCGACTGGTGGGGCTGAAGATGAACGTGCATGAGTCGCACCTGGACGCGGTGCTTGCCGAATTGCCTGCGCTGCGCAAGCCGACCCTCGCTCCCCTCAGCGACAAGGGCTGGTACGCCATCGAGACCATTTTAGACGAGGGTCAGGTGCGCGAGATTATCCCTCGGCTGCGCAAAGCAGGCGCAGAGGGCTTGGTAGAATACCCGCTGAATAAGGTCATTCCGTAGAATCACCCTATCTCAAACGCCTCTATCGGGCTATTGTCTATGCGGTACGCTTCCACGCGTAGTGTGCCGCGCACAGACACATCCACCTTCAAGTAGCAGTAGGTTTTTTCGCGCTTGGCGGTCCACGGCGTCGGTTCGGGCATTAAGTCGTACAGCGACACGCCACCGCCGCCGCAGGTTACATACACCACCCCCGCGCCTTGCTTGTAACGGTTGCCTGAACTGACCACCGTCTTGTTATCGCGCATCGGGTACATCCGCTCGTACACGTGGTCGTGCCCATGAATCACCAAGTCCACGCGATAGCGGTCGAACAGGGGTTGGAATCGGCGTATCATGTTCTGATTGTTGCCGCGGCGTTGCGTGGAGCCGTAGAGCGGATGGTGCGCGAACACAATCAGCCAGCGAATATTGCGATCCTCGCGGGCGCGTTTGAGAGCTTGTTCGAGCCACTGGTACTGTGGCTCGCTCTCGCGCTCGTTGCTGTTGAATGCCACGAACCGCGCGTTGCTAATCGTGAACTCGTAATACTGCCCCTTGTTGGGCATGGCGAATCGGGTCTCGGCGGCGATGTAGCCGATGCGCTGGTCGCCGATGCGCTCGTTCTCGTGGTTGCCGAAGCTCACCATCACGGGCACACGCGCCGCCAACGCCTCCAGCTGCTCCAGATAGGTGTCCCAAATAGGCTGTCGCCCGTTGGCATACGATAAATCGCCCGCAATAAAGTGGAACACGGGGTTCAGCGCGGCGACGTTGCGCGAGTTCTGCACGCTGAAGCGCGTTGTGCCATGGTCGGCGAAAGCGGTGAAGGTGAAGTCATGCAAACTGCTCTGCGCCGTGCGGAACGAATGCGCGCGGGACATACCGCCCTTCTCGCTGCCCGCACGGTAATAGTATCGCTGTCCAGGTTTTAGGTTGCTCAGGGTCGCGCGGTAAATCGCGCCAGTCTCATACGGGTAAGTCACACGCTCAGCAGGGACGCGATTGCCCAAGTTAGGTGTTTCGCCGTACTCAACGATGGGGTTCTCTAAGGGTTGTTCCGTCTGCCAAGTGACGCTCATCTGCGTGGTCGGGTTCGCCCCGAACGCGAGTCGCAGCTGCTTCGGTTCCGTGCCCATAGCATTCGAGGCGATTCGGCGGGTTCGGAGCATCTCCTGCCACTGAACAGGAACCGTCGCCGACACGTCGAACAAGAGTTGTGATGAAACCGAGCGTTTTCGCCTGTCTATTTTTCGCCGTGTGGGTCGGCGCGGCGCAGGAGTCGCTGAGTCTGGACGACGCGCTGCGTTTAGCGTTGGAGAACAATGGCGTGGCACGTGCGGCGTTGGCGGATACCGAGTCGGCGCAAGCCCGCCTCAACGCCACCCGCGCGAACCTCTATCCGAGCTTAGACATCAGCAGTAGCACAACGCGCACACGCATTGAAGGTGGCGGCGTGAACACTGACACCACGCAGCGTCAGAACGGCTTGGGGCTGGAGTGGCTGCTGCTGGACAACGGGCAGCGCGAGTTGCGTATCCGTCAGAGTTCGCGCTCCGCCGAAGCCACACGCCAGAACACGCGCGATGTGGTGCGCCGCGTGCTGTTCCAGACTGCCCGCGCTTATTATGAGGTGTTGCGCCGTCAGGAACTGTTGCAAGTTGCCGATACTGCCGTGCGCCGCGCCGAGACGCTGCTGGAGGTGGCGAAAGCGCAGGCAGAGGTGGGTACCGCGCCTCAGAAAGACGTGTTGCAAGCCGAAGCGGATTTGGCGAACGCCCGCGTGCAGCAGATTCAGGCGCGGAACGCCCTGCGCCTCGCCGAAGCCGACCTGAAACGGCTGATAGGCTGGAATCCGCAGCGCGAGTTGCCTGCTCTGCAAGCCCCTGAAGGCACGCCGCCTGCCCCGCTGGAGCTGAGCGTGGAGCAACTGTGGCAACGCGCCCGCCTGCAGCGCCCCGACCTGCGCAACGCCGATTTGAACTTGCAGATTAGCAAAATCGGCGTCGATGCTGCCCGCTTGAACAGCCTGTTGCGCCTGCAAATCACCGCGCGCGGATATCGCGAGGTGGAGCCAAACAGCCGCACTCAGGGCAGCCTGAGTGTGATTGCCTCATACCCGCTTTTCGACGGCGGACTGACGCAGGCGAACCTGCGCGAGGCAGAAGCAGGTTTAGAGAGTGCACAGTTCCGATTGCAGCAAGCCGAGCGTGACGCCTACGCCGACGTGGAGAGCGCGCTGTTGAGCCTGCGCGAAGCGGGCGAGCGACTGGAAGCCTCCAAAGTCGCCGTCGCCGCTGCAAGGCGCAACTTCGACGCCGCACAAGAATCGCTGCGTGAGGGCGTGGGCACAATTGTGGAGGTGTTGACCGCCCAACTCGCGCTGATTACCGCCGAGACGAACCTCGTGCAAGCGACCTATGACGCCACCATCGCCGAATTGCAACTGCGTTTAGCAGTGGGCGATCGGCTCCCGCAAGAGCCTTAGAACGGCGGTGGGGGTGGCGCGCCTACTGCACTGACTTCTGTTTCTCGGCTGGCTTGGTTGCCCGCTTGATCTGCTGCACGCACTTGGACTCGCACGCGCCCCGCTACGCCGTTCCAGTTCGGCTGCCAGCTACCGCGATAGACGCCCTGCACAAGGCTCAGCGTCACACTCGCTTGAGTGTTGTCGGGGTAGGTCAGCACTGCCTGCACGCTGGCGACGCCTGAACGGTCATCCGAGACGGGTACGGTGATGACGCTCTCTACCCCTGCGTTCAGCAAAGCGGGCTGTAAGGCAATTGCGCCGATGGTAGGCGGGGTGGTGTCTGCGCCGACGGGGGGGTTGGGCGCGCCGCCGCCCCCGCCGCCTCCGCAAGCTATCACGCTAATCACCGCCAACAACCCCAGAACCTTGAGTAATGTCCGCATCATAACCGCCTCCTTAGCGCGTAAGCAGGATGGGGATTACGGCGCGGGCGGTCTGCCCATCCTCCGACTGCGCCAGAATGTGTGCTTGGTAACTACCGGGCGGCAAGGCGCGCCCCGCCTCGTCGCGTCCGTCCCACACAACCTGCACTGCACCTGCACTGCGTGTAGTTTGCAGGGGTAGGGTGCGCACAGTGCGTCCTGCAGCACGAATCTCGAACTGCACTTGCGCAGGCGCCGTCAGTGTAGCTTGCAGGGTGAACTGCCCGCCCGTACTGCGCCCACCCTGCGCGGTAGGCTGGAGGATTTGCAACAGCATACGAACGCGTTCGGGCTGAATGCGGAAGCGGTATACGCCGCCCTCTGCAGGGGCAACAAACGCATATCGAGCGCGACTGCGCAACGGCAAGGCGCGCTGAGTCTGCTCGTCGTACAGGGTCAGTGCCACGCGGCGGGGCAGGTACATCAGGTCGGGCAGGCGCAGCTCGACGGTCTGTGGCGCATCGGCAGGGGCAACAGCGACTTCAATCGTCCATTCTGCACGCTCCTGCGGGCTGCGGATGTCCGCGCTTAGCCCATGCGCTCCTCGCAGAACACGAATCTGGAGGGGTTTGCTCCCAGCAGGCGCATCCGGTGGCGCGACTGCCTGAAGCGCCTCACCGACGCCCAAGGTCGCTTCATCGAAACGCTCTCCCGCCCACGCCTGGATTTGTATTGTCCACTGCCCCGAGCGCATTGGCTGGACGCTTCGCCCTGCGGCGACGCGTGTGGTGGGGTTCAAAATCAGTTCGCAGGGTTGCCACGCCAATATCCACGCGCCTGTGCTGGGCGGTATCTCGGCTTGCGCGTTCGGCAGCGTGCGCGGGTCGCACACGATTCTATACCGCCGCTGAGTAGCGTCCCACGTCCAGGCGTATAACTCGAGCCAACCTGCTTGATGCGCCTCCCGCAGGGTGCGCGTTTCGCCACCCCGTGCTACGCGAATTGCCGACTCGTCCCAGCCCAGCGCAGTGAGATACGGATGGCTAATCAGGTTCCAGCCGTTCTGCAGCGCAATGCGGATTCCGCTTGTAATCGGCGCACCGCTCAGGTCAGGCTGAATGGGCGGTTCAGCGCGGACGAAATAACCCCTGCCCAGCTGCAGTTGCGACACATCGCGATACTGCTGCGCAGTGGGATCCCACTCCACTACGCGCGCGTCTTGCAAGCCCAGTTGCTCCAGCGTTGGGTTGGGCACATTCAAGCTTAGGCTGAAGGTCTGCACACCCTGCAGCTGGCTGGGCAGCCTATCGGAGATGGTAATCGGACGCGGGTTCGTCCACTCGCTGAGTGCACCGCGGGCGTCATGGGCGCGAGCGCGCCAAGTGCCTGCACCTGCAGGTAGAGGTTGAGCCACTGGCACGCGCCAGACTGCCGTCACGCCGCTGCCTACGGCATCCGTCGTGAAACTAAATTGTCGGCTGCCTATGTTCAGTTCAATCTCGAAACGAATGGAGTCGTTGTCAGGGTCAGACGCCCGCAAGCGGAGGGTGGGCGTGGGCGAAACGGTAGCATTCGCGCTGGGCGTAATCAGCGTGGGCACTGTGGGCGGGTGGTTAGTGGATGGGTTGTTATCGTCGTTGCCGTCGTTATCACCATCATCACCACCACCATCATCACCACCATCGCCACCATCATCACCACCACCATCGCCGCTAAACACCCG
>CAYVKB010000015.1:33827-36731 GCA_964451985.1 uncultured Fimbriimonadales bacterium
CATCATCACCACCATCGCCACCATCATCACCACCACCATCGCCGCTAAACACCCGGAAGTCGCGCCAGGCGCTCCATTCGCTCTGGGCGTCGCGGTTGTCGCGGGCGCGGGCACGCCAGCGGTACGTCCCCACCTGTAGCGGCTGACCACTGGAGATGTTGACCAGCGCCGTCTCACCAGAATTCACAAATGCGCTCTCTACGGTTAGAATTTCGCCGCTTGGAGGCTCAATCTCCACAATCGCCTTTACACGGTCGTTATCGGGGTCGGTCAGGCGTGTACGGAACGTCGGCGTGGGCGAGACCGTCGCGTTCGGGGCAGGCTCCAACAGTTCGGGCGTGTTGGGAATACGGTTGGCAGATACGGTGAAGCTGCGTGCCTCGCTCCAGTCGCTCTCCGCGCCATATTCATCGCGCGTCTTCGCCTGCCAAGTGTAGGTACCGCCTCCTAACGCTTGAGTCGCGCTCACTTGTGCCTCGCTGTTGGAGGCGACCAGCCCCGATTCAAGTGTGCGCTCAAAGCCTCCATCGCCGCTGATACGCACAATCAATCGGCAGCGGTCGCTGTCGGGATCGGTTAAGCGTGCACGGAAGAGTGGCTGCACGGTGGTGGTTTCGCCATCTTCAGGTTCAAGCAGTTGGGGCGCAGCAGGGTTCTGGTTCGCTATGGTCAGTGTGCGGGGTGTACTCCAATTGCTCGCGCCGCCGAATTCGTCAATCGCGCGGGCGCGCCAGATGTAGTCCCGCGGTGCAAGGGGCGCACTGCTGGGCACGCTCAGTGAGAACTCGCTGCCGCTGGGCGCAAGTCCACTTTGCAGCAGGCGGCGTTGCCCTGCGAACTCAATCTCAATCTCCACGCGCACGGACTGGTTATCGGGGTCAGTGGCGCGCACGCGGAAAGTGGGCGTGCGATTGATAAAACTTGCGCCTTCGGCAGGCTCCAGCAGTTCGGGTACGCTGGGCGGGCGGTTCGGCGCGCCTGTGAACTGAAACACCGACACGCCTTCGTCACCACCTATCGCCAGTCGCTGCTGCTGCGCCCAGAACGTCATCGACTCGATTCGAGCACCCGATAGTTGCCACTGCCCGCCCAAATCACCTGTGTCAATCGCGTACAGCCGTACCGTGCCCGCGCCGTCGGCGGTCAGTAGCCAGTTATTGGCGACAAATAACATCTGCGTTGCGCCGAACTCGTGCCCTAAGAATGTGCGCAGTTCGGCGCCATCGCTCACGCGCCACACGCGCACGACGCCGTCTTGCCCACCCGTCGCCAGCAGCGTGCCATCGGGCGAGAATGCCAACGCCTGAATAGATTCGTCATGCCCCCTCCACGAGCGCACTTGCGCTCCTGTCGCGCTGCTCCACAGGTGTACCTGCCCAATCGTGTCGCCTGTGGCTATCTGATCGTTGCTGACAGCGACAGCATGCACGCCCCCGAAATGCCCGCCAAGTGTGTGCACCAGCACGCCCGTGCTAACACTCCACACTTTGGCTGTACCGTCGTAGCCACCGCTCACCAACTGATTCCCGTCGGGCGAATAGGCAAGACTTAGCACCTCGTCGGTGTGCGCATTCAGGACGCGAGTGAGTGCACCTGCAGGCAGAGCGCGCAAGGCGACCGTGCCGTCGAAGTAGCCGAGTGCAATTTGCCCTCCGTTTGGATGAACAGCTCCTGTCAGCACGAGTTCACCCAAGTGCACAGGAGTTCCGTAGGGCGCACCACTGCTGAGATTCCATAGGCGCAGGGTTTCGTCATAGCTCACCGTCGCCAGCAAGTTGCTTTGGGCGAACCCAACAGCAACGACGGTATCCTGATGCCCGCCGAATGTGCCCTGTGCTGCGCCGTTGATGCTCCACAAACGTACGACGCGCTCGCCCACGCCCGTGCAAATCTGCGCGCCGTCATCGCGTAGCGCAAAACTTAACACGCCAGAACTGGACGCTGTAAACTCGCCTTGCGCCGCACCGCTTGTAGGGTTCCAGCGGCATACCTTGCCGTCGTAGCTACCTGCTGAAAAGAGTAGGGTTGTCCCTGCAAATGCCAGCCCGCTGACCGCACCGTCGTGAGCGTTTATCTGCACAGTCTGATACCACTGTCCTTGCGTGTTGCGTGCCCACAGCCGAATGCGCCCTAACAGCGAACCGATTGCCAGTGTCTGGTTTGAGGACCACGCCATGGTTGTGATTGCGCCCACCTGCGCCTGCCAGGTTTGCAAGAGTGCGCCGTCGCTGATGCGCCACGTGCGCGCCTGCCCATTCTCGTCGCCGCTGACCAGCTCTGCGCCGGTGGGAGCGATTGCCAGCGCCGTGATTGCGGTGGAGTGCCCCGTTAAGGCGCGTTCCAGCCCGCCGTCGCTCACACGGCGCAGTTGCAGTGCGCCACCATCGCCACCAACGGCAAGCAGAGCGTTGTCTACAAACCGCAGGCACAAAGCGCGCCCCGCAAATGCCGACACGCGCCACAGCAGCGCGCCGTCGCTCAGTCGCCATAAGCATACTTCGCCCCCATCATCACACGCCGCCAGAAACTGACCATTCGGCGCGAACGCAATTGCTGTTATGCGGTTCAGTGCACCACGCAGTACGCTTACCGCCTGCCCCGACTGGTACAACACCACCTGATTGCCCATCGCTGTTGTGGCAATGACCTGACCATTCGGCGCATAGGCAACCGCTTCACCTGTGAGAATCGGCTGCCGCCAAATTGTCTGCTGCGCCAGCAGAACCGCTGCGGTTAGCCATAGCCCCAGCACCACTGCCCAGATACGCATACCGTGCGAATTATCGGCGCACGGAGTTGCGAATCTTAAATTGCAGAGGCGCTTTAGGTGCACTGCCGTTGGCGTTAGGGGCGGGGCTATGGGCTAAAAAGAATCGTTCTATTTGGTGTATAAATGGTGTATAA
>CAYVKB010000015.1:36831-39275 GCA_964451985.1 uncultured Fimbriimonadales bacterium
TGGTGTATAAATGGTGTATAATAGGGTGTGGTGCAACGAGCCGCAAAAACGCGCTCGGCAACCCACACAAAACCGAATCTTGGAGGTCATACGATGCGAATCATAGCTACGCTTGCTTTGGGGGCGACTATAGCCGCCCACGGTGTCGCGCAAGACGACGGCTGGGTCCCGCTGGGGCCATGGGAACTCGTGGAGTTTCTGCCTGATGTGCAGATTACCAAAGTGCTTCGCGCAGGCGACCTAACGCCCGCTATCTTCCCGCCTAAACCAACCTGGCAACCGAACGACGGGGGTGACTTCTTCCCTGCCAGTGATGTGCTGCTCTATCGGCGCATGCCCGCCAGTTCAGGACAGCAGCAGTACTATGCCTACGAAAGCGATTATGTGGTGCTCGATGACGCTAACATCCGCCGTATCCTCGACTCCAGTGGTCAAGGACGATTCCGTGTGAGCCGCGTGGAAATAGCGATTTATTTCCCCTTCGCCGGCATTTACGAAATTCAGGGCTTCTGGACCGGTTCCGATGACGACGTACCGCCCTATCCTACCAGCAACCCGCCGAACACCTATCTGCGCAGCAATCAGGGTCCTCACACCCTCTTCGTTCCACAGGCGGGCGTTTGGCGTCTGGCTACCAACACCGACCCCCAGAACGAGGTGTTCACTGTTCAGTGCGGCGTGTTGGACGAGTCGTTGGACTCTCAGCGTCGCTTCACCTGCTATGTGGGGCTGCGAGTTGGGCCGCCCGGAGCTTGGGTGTGCGGCGCGCTGCCGGGCACTGACCTCAACCTGAACTATTTCCTCGAGCATGATGGTCAAGACTACGAAGCCTATCAACTGCAAGGCGGTGTCCCCGCGACCTTCGCGCTGCAGCTAGGGGGCGCAGCCGCCCCGCAAGGCACGCAACTGCAAGGCACGATTTCCATCAGCAGCTACGCAGGCAGCTACGCGGGTAGGCAGGCGACTGTCCGAGTGAAGCAGGGCACAACTATCAACACCTACACCACCACACTGGCAGCGAACGGCTCCTACTCGCTGCGCGTGAACGAGACAGGTAACGCCGAGGTGTGGGTCAAACTCGCGCCCGGACTGGCAAGGAAGGTCAGCCTGAACCTGAACGGCACTGTCACACAGAACTTCACACTGACCAACGGTGATGTGAATAATGATAACGTGGTGGACGACGCCGACCTGCTGCAGATACTGTTCAACTTCGGGAGCAACAACGCCGCCTCCGACGCGAACGGCGATAATGTGGTAGATGACGCCGATCTGCTCATCGTGCTGTTCAACTTCGGCAGTGTAGGCGATGGCTTGTAATCGAGCCGATTCCCCTGCGCTCGAAACGGTTCAGTAAACGAAACGGCTGCCTCGCTTCGCTTGGAGTGACATAGTTATTTGTAGGGAATTGCTGTCATTTCGAGCGGAGCGAGGAATTTCAACACACGAAAACTGCAGGTATCTGCGGGGGGTGCTCTAATTTCTTACGGGAGGCAAATTATGCACAGGCTGCGAGGCTTCACGCTCATAGAACTGCTGGTGGCGATTGCAATTATCGCAATTCTGGCGGCGGTTCTGTTCCCGGTGTTCGCCCAGGCACGGGATAAGGCGCGCCAAACCACTTGCCTTAGCAACACGAAGCAAATTGCGCTGGGTGCGATGATGTATCTGAACGACCACGATGAGCATTTTCCGCTGGCGTATGGCTTTGCAGAGGGGCGGTGGTGGTTCCAACACTATCACGCCACGCCGCATACGTGGGTAGACCCTGACCCCCTGTCGCCATGGCAGGTGATGTCACGTGTGCAGTGGTCGAACGCGATCCAGCCGTATGTGAAGAATTACGAAGTATACACCTGCCCTGCAGGCTCTCCCAAACGCGTGCGCGGTGCGGAACAATTCTACGCGAATCCCCAAGCTCGCTACGCCAGTGTATCGTACACCTACAACGGCTTGCTGCATGCCTACCCAATAGGGCAGGTGCGCTTTGTTGCGCAAGTGCCGCTGTTTTGGGAAGGCTTGGGCAAGGTGCGTCTGGAGGGTTTTTCTTTCACCAATCCTGCGATGCGCTGCAACCTTCCCGATCGCCCCTGCCGCTACTCACCTTGCTCTGGGCAGCAGCACTACCCACGCGGAATAATGTTCCTCACGGAAGGCACGATGTGGATTCACGCAAAGGGCGCAGTGTTTGCTTTCACGGACGGCAGCGCGAAGTGGCGGCGTGTGGGAGCGCAAACGCAGCCCGCTCTCACCGACCCCAACACCGACCCGTTCTCGCTCTATAACGAGGACGGCAACCCCATCGCCTTCCACGCCGACCCGTGCAACTACGCTAGAATGTTCCGCCCTGACTTTGAGCCGGGTACCTAATACAAAAAACATTTTAGAGGCTGCGAATCGTCGGCGAGGACGCCGACGCTACGAACAGCGCGCGAATCGTCGGC
>CAYVKB010000016.1:0-4519 GCA_964451985.1 uncultured Fimbriimonadales bacterium
CCTGAATCCCTGCAAGCAGGGGGAACCATTTTCTGGTGTGGCTCCTGAGGCGGATATGCCCACGCAGGGCGTACCCTGCAACCTGCAAGCAGGGGGAACCATTTTCTGGTGTGGCTCCCTCGCGCTGAGAGGCGATCGTTTACAATTCTCGGGGGGTATGTCGCTTTCCAATTCACCCACCTCACTCCCCCTACTTTGTAAACCTTCGTGTAAACTTTTTTTACATCTCACAGGCCGCGCAGTGATTCTGGGGTAAAATACGCAGGCCATGAAGGCGCGATAAGCGATAACGCCAGACTCACTCAAAAGACGTGTGCTTGCCCCAGCGGTTATCCTTCAGGGCGAAGACGCGCCGGTGCTGGAGCAATCGCTCTACTTTTTTGCGCTCCCGAACCGCCCTATCGAGACGATACAACCTGAAGACCTCGCCCCAATCCTCGGACAGGAGTCATTCTGTCGGAGGTGCGCCTTCTTGAAGCAACGGATGTCCATAGTCGTGAATATCGGCGCGAGGTGGGCGCGTGGTACGACGAGCTCCGAAACCAGATCCTCAGAATCGCAAGAACCGTCTACACAATCAACATAATCACCATGCCCCTCAAGCTCCACTTTGAAATCCAGTACCCCGACGAGAAACCGCTCAAACGCGCGTTGGTTGTGTACGAGCGCGTTCAGGACCTTAGCCCCGCGTGGGAGCGCATTCTGCCAATTTTGCAAAACTACACATACTGAATTGAGGCAAGCAAGTAGGCGGGGCTTGGAGAGTGATCAGATAGTCCATCGCGCCCCACCCTGAAGACACAGGTCATTCAGCAACTGCTCACACACAGGGTGCGGGATGGGCGTGTGAAAATTACATCCATCGGAGATCCGAACGGGAATGTCCATGCCACAACATGCCATCAGGTATACTTCCTCCGTGCATCTGGCACTGATTGTGAACGCAAGTAAGGAGGCGACTTATGGCGAATATCGGTAAAGTAGTTCAGGTGATGGGTCCCGTCGTCGATGTGCGATTCTCGGACGGCGAGCTGCCCGCCATCAACAACGCCATCAAAATCAAGGACGAAGCGCGCGGCATCGATTTGACCTGTGAAGCAGCGCAACATTTGGGTGACGACATCGTACGCACCGTTGCGCTGTCCTCCACCGACGGGCTGGTGCGCGGCATGGACGCCATCGATACAGGCGCGCCGATTAAAGTGCCCGTCGGACGCGCCACGCTGGGCAGGCTGTTCAACCTGCTGGGCGAGCCGATTGACGAGCGCGGCTCAGTGCAAACCGACACCTACGCCCCTATCCACAAGCCCGCGCCGTCGCTGGAAGAACAGAACGTAAAAACGGAGATTCTGGAGACCGGGCTGAAGGTGATTGACCTGCTGTGCCCGTTCAACAAGGGTGGTAAGATTGGCTTGTTCGGCGGTGCAGGGCTGGGCAAGACAGTGCTGATTCAGGAGCTGATTCGAAACATCGCGACGGAACACCAGGGCGTGTCGGTGTTCGCGGGCGTGGGCGAGCGCACCCGCGAGGGCAACGACCTGTATCTGGAGATGAACGAGACGGGCGTAATTAGCCAGACGGTGCTGGTGTTCGGACAGATGAACGAGCCGCCCGGCGCACGCCTGCGCGTGGGGCTGACCGCCCTCACGATGGCGGAATACTTCCGCGATGAGGAGGGGCAGGATGTGCTGGTGTTCATCGATAACATCTTCCGCTTCGTGCAGGCGGGCGCGGAGGTATCCGCATTGCTGGGGCGCATGCCCTCCGCCGTAGGCTACCAGCCGACCCTCGCCACCGAGATGGGCGCGCTGCAGGAGCGAATCACCTCCACACGGCGCGGTTCGATTACCTCCGTGCAAGCCATCTACGTGCCCGCTGACGACCCGACCGACCCAGCGCCCGCGACCACCTTCTCGCACCTAGACGCCTACGTGTATCTGGAGCGGCGCATCGCCGAGAAGGGCATCTACCCCGCCGTTGACCCGCTCGCATCTACCTCGAAGATTCTCGACCCGACCATCGTCGGCGAGGAACACTATCAGGTGGCGCGCAGCGTGCAGCAGATCCTGCAACGTTATCGCGACCTGCAGGACATTATCGCGATTCTGGGCATCGACGAGCTGTCGGATGAGGACAAACTGCTCGTCGCCCGCGCCCGCAAGATCGAGCGTTTCATGTCGCAGCCCTTCTTCCTCGCTGAGAAGTTCACGGGCAACCCCGGACGCTATGTGCGTGTGGCGGACACTGTGCGCAGCTTCAAGATGATTGTAAATGGCGAGGTGGACGACCTGCCAGAGCAGGCGTTCTACATGTGCGGCGCCATCGAAGACGTGTTCGAAAAGGCGAAGGCGTTGCAGGGGGCGTGAGCGATGCGCGAGTTTCTGCTGTCGATTGTGAACCCCGAACGCACCGTACTGGAGGAGCGCGTGGTGCATGTGAGCCTGCCGGGCAGCGAAGGCTACTTTGGTGTGATGGCGGGACACATGCCCTTCTTCGCACAACTGCAGTACGGCGTAGGCGAGTACCGCCGGGCGGACGGCGTCACGCGCAAGTTCACTGTGCTGGGCGGCTTTGCGGAAGTGCTGCCTGACCGCACGATTGTGCTGGCGGACGGCGCGGAGCTGGCGGACGAGATCGATCCCGACCGTGCGCGCGTCGCCCTGCGCCGTGCGCTGGAAGTACTGAGCCAGCCGCTCTCGGAAGAGGAGCTGGCAGAGGCGAGGCTCGCCGTCGAACGCGCGAAAGCTCGCCTGCGTGCCCTTGGTGAACAGGTGTAGCGAGATGAGCAGTCCCGTCGTCTACCTGCACAGCAAGCTCGGCACACTGCCTGCCCAAGAATCGCTGCAGGCGTACCAAGTGTGGTGGGAGGCGATGGGGCGTGCCCTCTCCGAGACGGTCGACCGCGCCGGCACGCCTTGGCTGCGCCAGCACGACCGATTTGGCAACCGCGTAGACGAACTCATCACACCAGCAGGCTACATCGCACTGGTGCAAGAGGCGTATAAGCACGGCGCAGTCTGGCGTCCGATCGAGCAAAATGACTGGGCGAGCAGCTTCGCGCTGGGCTATGTCACTTCCTACTACGATCCTGGCTTATACTGCCCCCACACGGTGAGCCTCTCCACCGCAGCGCCACTGAGCAAGTACGGTACGGAGCCGTTAAAGGCGCGCTATCTGACGCCGATGCTACGACGCGACGGCGTGGCGTGGCAGGGCGCAACGTGGATGACTGAAGTTCGCGGCGGTTCAGATTTGGGGGCTAATGTCCATACCCTTGCTACTCCCGACGGCGACGCCTATCGGCTGATCGGCGATAAATATTTCTGCAGCAACGTGAATGCAGAGCTGGCGGTAGTCGCCGCCCGTCCACAGGGCGCGCCCGGCGGCGTGCGCGGGCTTGCGCTGTTCCTCGTGCCCCGCTATCGAGAGGACGGCGGGCTGAACTACTTCATTCGGCGCATCAAGGATAAAATCGGTACGCGGGCGGTGATTACGGGCGAGGTGGAGCTGCGCGAGAGCGTCGGCTACCTGCTGGGCAGCGTGGAGGTGGGTGTGTACCTGATTCTGGAAGTACTGAACATCTCGCGCGTGGCAAATAGCATCGGCAGCGTCGCGCTGATGCAGCGGGCCATCGACGAAGCGGATTCGTTCGCACAGGGACGCATCGCGTTCGGCAAGCCTCTGATTCAGCACCCCCTGATGCGCACGCAGTTCGCCCGCTGGCGCGAGACGCTCGATGCAGCGTTCGCTCTGGCGTGGGAGTCGGTGCGCCTGCTTCAAGAGGTCTGGGCGCAAACGCCCCCCTATAGCCCACGTTACCACCTGTTCCGCCTGATGACGCACCTCGCGAAGTACTGGACAGCAGAGCAAGCCGTTCAAGCTGCCAAGTGGTGCATGGAGGTTCACGGCGGCGCAGGCGTGCTGGCGGAGTTTGGTGTAGAACGCCTGCTACGCGAGGCGATGGTACTGCCCATCTGGGAAGGTGGCAGTTGCCGGCAGATGCTGGATGCTCTGGAAGTCATCCAGCGTCGCGGTGCGCACGAGCTGCTTTTCGAGCACCTCCAATCGCATGCGGAGCCAGCTGAGCTGAGCGCGTGGCGCGCACGCATCGAAACCTACCTCCAGCAGCCCCCCGAAACGCAAGAGGCTGAACTGGAGTCGCTGATACCGCCGCTGGCGCAGTGGGTGGGACAAGTTTTGGCGCAGAGGATGTTGTAGTAAATCTTCATAAGGCTGTGGGGGCATCGAGTATAATCTTCGCAGATGGCAATCACCCTACAAGACATCGAGGCATTCATTCAGCAGGTGGATGCAAACCCCGAGCTGAAACGCGCGTTGCAGGAGCGTCTGGTTGACGCCGAGGCAATCCAACGCGTTCTGAGAGACCCTGCAAAGCGGGACGAAATTCGACGCTTGGTGCTGGGCGACGATTGGGTGGACGCACCTGCGCTGCTGCGTGAGCTGATTGCTACTCAGCGAGAACATGCGGCTATTCTGGATAAGCACACGCAGCAGTTGG
>CAYVKB010000016.1:4619-9619 GCA_964451985.1 uncultured Fimbriimonadales bacterium
ACAACGCCACGAAGCCATCCTGAAAGAGCATACCGAGATGTTGCATAATCATACAGTGTTGTTGGCACGGATGGACGAACGCCAGAACCGCTTAGAAAGCCTAACATACGAGATACGAGACCAGGTGATGGGCATGGCAGGGCAACGCGCTGGAGAGGCGCATGAGAAGCAAACTCTGCGCCGCGCTATGAGCATCTTCCGAGGCGGCACAGGCGGCTCGCCTGAACGCCCGAATGTACAGCGACGCCTCAGGCAGTGGCTGCGCCCACTCTATGAAACGGACCAGATTCCTAACCCCCAGGATGACCCCTCACTGTCGGACATTATCTGGTGGAAAGATGGCAAGGTTATCGTGGGCGAAATCTCCATCAAGGTCGATCGACTGGATGTAATCCGTGCCAAGCAGCGCGCTCAGACTCTGCGCGAGTTAGGCGTGGACGCGATGCCCACAGTAATAGGTGAAGAATGGGCGATGGACGAAACCAAGCAACTGGCACAGACAGAAGGCGTGGAATGGTTCGTGGGTGGGGGCTTCTCTCAAGGTCTAATCGAGTTCCGCACATTAGCAGACACCGACGAATCCGAAGAGTCCCTCTGAACTCTCCCCTCCAAATCAGGTACACTCTACACCGACATGGAAGGCGTCGAGAAACTCATCATCGTCGGTTCGGGACCTGCGGGCTATACTGCTGCGATTTACGCTGCCCGCGCAAGCTTGCATCCCCTGCTGTTTGCAGGAATCCAACCCGGTGGGCAGTTGATGATTACCACCGATGTAGAAAACTACCCCGGCTTTCCCGATGGGGTTCAAGGACCTGAGATGATGGAGCTGTTCCGCAAGCAGGCGGAGCGGTTCGACACGCGCATCCTATACGAAACGATTACCCAGGTGGACTTTAGCGAGCATCCGTTCCGCCTGTGGAGCGACGCAGGCAAGGAGTACCGCGCGTTAGCCGTGATTATCGCCACAGGCGCATCTGCCAAGTGGCTCGGCTTGGAGAACGAAGCGAAACTGCAAGGGCGCGGTGTATCGGCGTGCGCCACATGCGACGGATTCTTCTTCAGGGGCAAAAAAGTCATCGTGGTCGGCGGGGGGGACACCGCGATGGAAGAAGCCACCTACCTCACGAACCACTGCGAGAAGGTCTATGTGGTGCATCGGCGCGATGAACTGCGCGCGTCCAAAATCATGCAGGAACGCGCCTTCCGCAACCCGAAAATCGAGTTCATCTGGAACACTGTCGTGCGCGACATCTATGACGTGAACGCGGGCAAAGTGACAGGCGTGCGTCTGCACAATCTAAAAACCGACGAAGAGTACGATTTCCCCATCGACGGCGTGTTCATCGCCATCGGGCACATGCCCAACACACAAATCTTTCAGGGCGTTCTGGAGATGGACGAACAGGGTTATCTCATTACCCGCAACGGCACTTACACCAGCGTCGAAGGCGTGTTCGCTGCAGGCGATGTGATGGATAAGATTTACCGTCAGGCAGTCACCGCGGCGGGCACGGGCTGCATGGCGGCGTTAGACGCGGAGCGATGGCTTGCAGCGAAATTCCACTGAGGAGGCAATTGATGAGAAAGCTATTCGCACTAATCACGGTATTCGCAGTGCTGGTCGTGGGCGTGGCGCAGCAGCAGAACAACACGCCCCAAAACCAGCAAGAGCAACCCAAGCAAGAACAGCAGGCGCAACAGCCCAAACAAGAGCCACCCAAGCCTGGCGTGTTCACTGCGCAGGGCAATCCGCTGAGCTTCTTCTCGCGCGGCGAGGGCACACTCATTGTGCGCGGGCGGGGCTACTTGGTGATTAACACCGTGCAGGGCAGGATGCAAATCGAGGGATTCCAGGAAGTGAAAGAGCTGCCCCGCAACGTACGCATCAAGCCACCGCTTGACCAGCGTCTGAAGGTCTACATGGGGCAAGGCACAGTACGCATTCAGGGTAAGTACGACTCGGTGCGTGCCGTGCTGCGCGAGGGACAAATCAACTTCAAGGGCGTCGCGGCGTTCAACTTGATGGGCGTCGGCGAAGCGGCTGTGGACGGCGTGAAGCGTAACCTCACCCCCGTGAGCGCGTTCACCCTGCTTGTGCCTGAACCGCGCTTCCAGCAGGAAGACAACATCACGCCTGTCACGCCCAAACAAGACCGCTAAGCATGCGCCTGATTGCGCTGGAGCTGGAGAACTTTCGCCAATACGCACACGCCCAGATAGACTTCGAGACGGGCGTGACGGCGATTGTCGGTGCGAACGGCTCAGGCAAAACCACGCTGGTTGAGGCAATCCTTTGGGCGTTGTATGGGGCACGTGTGGTGCGCGAGGGCGCGGATACGCTCCGGTTCCTGTGGTCGCAGGGCGGTGCGAAAGTGCGCGTGCTGCTGGAGTTTGAACTGGGCAACCGCCGCTACCGC
The DNA here is from genome assembly GCA_964451985.1 of uncultured Fimbriimonadales bacterium. Classification (GTDB taxonomy): domain Bacteria; phylum Armatimonadota; class Fimbriimonadia; order Fimbriimonadales; family GBS-DC; genus GBS-DC. The sequence goes on from CAYVKB010000016.1 coordinate 7,040, forward strand.
ATTCGACGCCTACCCACCGACGCCGAAATCGCCCAAATGAACGCCGACGGCGCGTGGCTGCCCCTCGCTCGCGGCACAACCGTAGTCAACGAGCGCGTGCAGCAACTACTCGGCATGAATCCGCTTCAGTTCCAGACCAGCTTCTGCGCCCGCCAAAAAGAGCTGGAGTTCATGGGCTACAGTACGCAGAAACGGCGTGAGGAAATCAGCCGCATGCTGGGCTATGAGCGGATCACCGAGGCGTTTGACCGAGTCGCCGTTGTCGCACGGGAGTTAGATGCCGAAGTGAAAGGGCTGAAGCAAGCCATCGGCGACCCGCAAACCGTGCAACAGCAACTGCAAAGCGTGGAAGCCGACCTCCAGCAAATCGAAGCCGCTCTGCGTCAGGAGGAAGCCGACTTGGAGCAAGCCCTTCAGCAGCGCGATGCCGCCAAACAGCAGTTCGACGCCCAGAACGCCCTGCGCGAGCAGTACCTGGATCTAACGCAGCAGCGTGGGCTTATCGAGCGTGATTGCCAATACGCCGAGCAGCGCGTGAACGAACTGCGCGCTCGCTGGGACGAGCTGAACCAAGCCCGCGAACGCTACAGAGCCATCGAAGCCGACGCCAAACGCTATCGCGACCTCGCCAACGAGCTAAAAAACTTACAGGAACTCGCTCAGGCGGAAGGGGAACGGCAAAAACTCCTCGTTCAGCAGCAAGACGCCCAGCAACGCCTTGCCCAACTCCAAGCCGAACACGAGGAACTCAAGCAAAAACAAACCGAGCTAAACGCGCTTCAGCCCACCCTGCAACGCGCCGAGCAACTCAAAACCGAAATCGAGCGACAGCGCAAAATCGCGCAGCAGACGCATCAGCGCGTGCGCTTAGAAGAGCAACTCCAGAATGCGCAAGCGCAACTTGAGAGCCTACAACAGAAAGCCGAGCAGCGGGACGCCCTCCAGCAAGCCTTACAGACCGCTGAAACGGAGCTACAACGCGCACAACGCGCCTGTGCCGACGCCGAAGCCGAATTGCAGAACGCACTGCACCAGTGGAGCCAGCAACGCGCCGACGCCGAAGCAGAAGTCCGTACTCTGAATACTACGCTCAAGCAGCAGCACGAGCGCATCCAGCAACTGCAGGAACTGGGCAAAGATAGTATCTGCCCCACCTGCGAACAGCCCCTCGGCGACGCCTACCACGAGGTCCTCCAGCGCGCTCAAGCCGAAGTGCAGGAAACGACCCAACAGCTCCGCGTCCTATATTCCCGAATCGAGCAACTCCAACAAGAACCCGAGGCAATCGGGCAACTGCGTACAAAACTCACTGAACTCCAGCGGCAACTCGAGGCGGCACAGCGGCAACGCGCCCAACACCATGCTGAGCTGCAACAACTGGAGCAAGAACTTCAGCAAACCGCTGAACTGCAAAACCAAATCCGCAACTTGCAACGCCAGTTGAGCCGTATCCCTGAATATGACCCTGACTCGGAGCAACGTCTCCAATCCGAACTCGACACGCTGCAGCCTCAGATGCAACACGCGCACGCTTTACAAGTCGAGCTGCGCCGTCTGAACACGGTCGAGCGCGACCTGCGCCAAACCCAGCAGCGTATCGCGGAACTGCAAAAACAGATAGACGCCCTACCTACAGGTTATGACGCTGCCCAGCATGCCGTCCTCCAACAGGAAGCCGAACTACTCCAGCCTATCTATGAAGAAGCACTCCAACTAGTACGCACTATTAGAGAACACGAGACGCTCAAGGAGCAAATCAAGGAGGCGCGTGCCGAACTGGACGAAAAAACCCAGCAACTGCAACAGATTGAAGCGCAAATCCAACAGTTGGGCTACTCAGAGCAAGCCTATCTGAACGCCTCACACGCCTATCAGCAGGCTGAACATCAGGTAAACACGCTCCAGCAATCTGTAGCCGCGCGACGCGCCGAGTATGAGAGCCAGACCAAACTGCGTGACCACCTGCGCAGCCAGTTAGAACAGATTCAGCAACTCCAGCAACAACTCCAGCAAAAAGAGCGCGACTTGCTGATGCACCAGACTATGCGCAAAGCGCTGCAGGAGTTCCGCACCGATCTAAACACACGCCTGCGCCCCCTGCTTGCCAGTATCGCGACTGAGTTCCTCAGCATCCTCACGAACGGACGCTACACCGAGCTGGAGCTGGACGAAGAGTACCGCTTCACCGTAATTGACGAAGGGCAGCGCAAGGCGGTCATCTCTGGTGGCGAGGAGGACATCGTGAACCTGAGCCTGCGCCTCGCGCTCGCGCGGCTCATTACCGAACGCGCAGGGCAGCCGCTCTCACTGCTGATTTTGGACGAGGTGTTCGCCTCGCTCGACTCGGAACGCCGCCAGAGTGTGATGGAGCTTCTGAACAACCTGCGCACATGGTTCAGCCAGATTCTGGTGATTTCGCACTTCGAGGAGATTAACGAAGCCGCCGACCGCTGCCTGCGCATTCGGCGCAATCCCCTCACCCGCGCCAGCGAGATTACCGAGCCAGCCCTGCCCAGTATGGAGCTGCTGGAGACTGAGGCGTTGGAGGGGTTTGCAATTTCAATCCCCGATTAGGTACTA
>CAYVKB010000016.1:9719-38785 GCA_964451985.1 uncultured Fimbriimonadales bacterium
GTCTCCTCAGCTGACGCGGGCGGGACGCCCGCGCTACGGTTAGGGTTTGGGCAGCCCCAGTGCACTCATCCAATCGAGGAGTTTTTGGCGGCGTTGAGCATCGTCTTGAGGCAGCTGAAGCGGGCGTCCGCGCGTGTCTACCACGACACCGACCACGCCGCCCTCCAGTATGGCTTCCATAGGCTTGCCTTTGCCCGCGCCGACATCAAAACCGCGTGCGGGGCGCAAGGTGGCTTGCAAGGTCTCGCCCACGCCTATCGGCAACACACGCAGCTCGCCGTAGCGGAAGTTCTCGCTCTTGCCGTTGAACTCGATGGTGAGGCACGGCTCACCCTCTTTACCCTGCCCCACAGGCGCCACACAAGAGCCAAGCCGTATCAAGCAATCACGGTCGAACACCTGTGCCGCCGCTTCGGGGTGCACGGTGGACAGCACGCCCAGCTGCGGCATCATGAAGATAGAGTCAACCGCCAACATCGTCACGCCTTCGGGCTGGTAAGCGTCCATCATCATCAGGGCGGATTGGGCGCGTTTGGGCGCATGGCTCAGCACGCCACCACTGCCGATAATCATATCGAGTTTCATCATCTGCACAAGCGTTTTGCCTGTCTCGGTTTGCTCCAACGCCTCACCAATCGTGCGCTGCTGCTGCACGCCTTTCAAGCCGCGTGCGAGTTGCTTGTGGTGTACAAACGCCAAGCGCAACGCTTCACGCGAGACCGCCTGCTCCAGCAGCAAGTCCTCGTAAGTCTGCGGAATGGTGGTGGGGCGAATCATCTTATTGCGCAGGCGGTTGCGTACCTCGTACTCTTCAATCTGGAATGGCAACCAGCGTCGAATGTTCTGGATGCCTGCTTCCAACATCACGTTACAGATAGAGTAGCTCATACCCAAGTTCGCGCTCACCGTGCGCGTGTAGTTGCCATCGAACACAGAGAACACGTCGGTCGTCGCGCCGCCGATGTCCACACCCAGAATGTTAATACCGCGTTGCTCGGCGATGGTGACCATAATCTTGCCTACGGCGTTGGGGGTGGACATAATATCGGCGGAAGTCCAGGTCATTAGTTTAGAGTACCCCGGTGCCTGCTGCATCACGTGTTCCAGGAACAGCTCGTGGATTGCCTCGCGTGCAGGACCGAGGTGCTCGCGGTCTAAATCGGGGCGCAGGTTGTCCACGATGCGCAGGTCGAACCGCTCGCTCAGCAGATGCCGGATTTCCTCGCGTGCGTCTTTGTTGCCCGCGAAGATTACGGGCAGGTTCATCGTGCCGAAGCGCGGGCGTGGGTCGGCGGCTATCAGCAACTCGCCCAGCTCCACAAGGTGCGTAATCGTACCGCCGTCCGTGCCGCCCGACAGCAGCACGATGTCGGGTCGCAGCTCGCGCAGGCGTTGAATCTTCTGGTAATCTTTGCGTCCGTCGTCGATAGCAATCACATCCATAATAATCGCGCCTGCGCCTAACGCAGCGCGCTGCGCGCTCTCGGCGGACATCTGGCGCACCACGCCCATCACCATCATCTGCAAACCGCCACCTGCGCTGGAGGTGGATAGATACAAATCTACACCGCGCTTTTCGTCCGTCTGGGGTGTGAGAATTTTGCCGTCGCAGATCAGCTGGCGTCCCGTGAGGTCTTCCAGCTCACGGGTTGCGTTCAGCACGCCGATGGTTACATCGTCGAAGGGGGCTTCGACGGTTGTGGGCGCTTCGCCGCGATTAATAAGTCGGTACTCCTCGCCGCGCTTCTCAATCAAAATCGCTTTCGTGGTCGTGCTGCCGCAGTCGGTTGCTAAAATCGAGCGCACTTCCGCCATAAACTCTCTCTCCTGCCCTGCGTTGGGCAAAAGATAGTATACCTGAGACTTGAGTGGCTGTATTGTTTTGGATGGTGTGCGCGTGAATTCGGTGCGGAATTGACCGCTTGGGATAGGCATTTTTGACGGCGAACAGTCGAATCAGCTCTTGTGCTGCTTGAAGACTATGAGCAAAGTTTACAGCCGCATACAGATCTTGGTAGCGGCGGGCGGACTCGAACCGCCGACCTACCGGGTATGAACCGGTTGCTCTGACCAACTGAGCTACGCCGCCACACACGTAAGGGAAAGAAATGGTGCGGACGGGGAGACTCGAACTCCCACACGCTTTCGCGCACTAGAACCTGAATCTAGCGTGTCTACCAATTCCACCACGTCCGCACGGACAATTAATATACCCGAAACACAGGGGAGTCTGTCAAGGGGGCTTACAGCACGCCCGTGTCGGTGTTGGGCGCGCCTTCAATAAAGCGCGTGGGACGCAACGGCGCGATATCGAACGGTAATTCCAAGCGCAACATCATACGCGCGAGCAGCTCGCCCAGCGCAGGCGCGTGCATCACGCCGTGCCCCGACGAGCCGTTCACGAGATAAAACCCTTGCAGCTCCGCCGACTCGCCCAGAATCACATGCTTGTCGGGCGACATCTCGTACAGACCTGCCCAACAACTCTCAAGGTCAATCTGTGCGTTCTGAAGACACGGCACACGGTGCAACGCGCGTTGCCACATAGCGTCCAACCAGTTAGTCTCAAAAGTAGTGTCAAAAGTGTGTTCCTGCTGCAGGGCGTGCGGATAGAGGAGCAATACGCGCCCATCACGCACGCGCAGGTGGAAGCCATCGTTCACATCTACGCTCATAGGCATCGTTTCGGGCAGGTTTGGGAACGGAAATGTGACGCCGACCTGCCGTTTGAGAGGCTGCACAGGAAGTTCCACGCCCGCAAGTTGCGCTACGATGCCCGCCCACGCACCTGCAGCGTTCACCACCGCGCCTGCCTCGATCCGCTCGCCGCTGGACAGAAGTACTCCATGCGCGCGGTCGCCCTCGCACCACACCCGCGCTTCCCTCACACCGAATCGGAACTCCACACTTGCTCGCGTTGCTGCCTCATAGTAGCCCTGTAAAATCTTTAGCGGGCGCATGAACCCATCCAGAGGGCAAAATGTGCCGCCAATAAGGTCGTCGATGTGCAGCGCAGGGTTCAATTCCTGAATCTCCTGAACGTTCAGCTCGCGCGATTCGGTTAGCCCCGCTGCATGTTGTATTGCCAGCGCCTCGCGCAGCACCCCCATCTGCGCCTCCGTGCTGGCGACGAACAGATACCCATACGGGCGATATTCGGGGTCGACGCCTGTTTCGTCAGCAAAGCGCAACAATTTCTCGCGCGACAGAAGCGAAAGGCGCACATTAATCGGCGTACTGTACTGGCATCGAAATCCGCCCGTTGCCTTGCCCGTACTGCCTGCACCCAGCATCGGCGCACGCTCTAAAACAACAACGCGCACATGCCCCAGCGTTGTCAGGTGATACGCCACGCTGCAGCCGATAATCCCCGCACCGATAATCGCTACATCGTAAGCCACAAGCAAAGTGTACCTGCGCCTCAGCAGGAACTCCCCTGTAGAGAGCGAACCTGAAACTCATGCGCCTTGCGTGGACAACTTTTACAGTGAACAAACGCTTCCCGCTGACGATTAGCCGCGGCACGACGGCGCAGACGGTGAACGTATGGGCGCGTGTGGAAGCCGACGGCATCGAGGGCTGGGGCGAGGCGTCACCGTTCGGCATCGGCGACCACCGCCAAAGCACCGAGACTATTCAGGAAGACCTTGCCCGCGCGCAAGCGTTGCTGGCGTCGCTGCACCCGCTGGAGCGTCAGCGTGTAGAGCAGACCCTGAGGGAGGCGGGCATCCGCTCCGCAGCACGTGCGGCTCTCGATATCGCGCTCTGGGACTGGCTGGGCAAACGCACAGGGCTGCCCGTGTGGCAAATATTGGGGCTATCGCGCGAGGCAATTGTTCCGACTTCTGTAACTATCGGTATCAACCCGCCAGAGATTGCTCGGCAGCGCACGCGCGATTGGCTGCAGCTCGCCCATGCCAAGTCGCTCAAAATCAAGCTGGGTAATCCGGCAGGCATCGAGGCTGACCAGGCGATGTTCGAGGCAATCTTACAAGAAGCTCCGCAGGGCGTTGCGCTGCGCGTGGACGCCAACGGCGGCTGGAGCTTGCAAGACGCGATTACTATGTGCCGCTGGCTCGCCAAGCGCGGTGTGGAATATGTGGAGCAGCCCCTCCCACGTGGCGCGGAAGAGCAGCTTCCCACCCTCTACCGCGAGACGCCTATCCCCATTTTCGTTGATGAGAGCTGCTTCGATGCGCGTGATGTAGCCAAACTCGCCGACCGCGTGCATGGGATTAACATCAAACTAATGAAAAGCGGCGGCATGAGCGAGGCGATACGGATGGTGCATACCGCCCGCGCGCTGGGACTACAGGTGATGTATGGCTGCTATTCAGACAGCAGCCTTTCCATCAGCGCGGCGTGCCAGATTGCCCCGTTCGCAGACCACCTGGACTTGGATAGCCATCTGAACCTGCTGGATGACCCCTTCATCGGCGCGGAACTGATTGAGGGGCGCGTGCTGCCTACCGATGCACCAGGCGTGGGCGTGCACTTACGCGAAATGTTCGCTACTGCACCGAATTAGGTATTATCTCGAGCGATGGAGCGTTGGGGAGAACGACAGGAAACGATTACGCTGCCGTGGCTGTGGTACACGCTGCGCAGTCAGTGGAAGTGGGTTGTGGCAGGCGTGTTGCTCGGCGTGGCGCTTGCGGTTGCTATCATAATCTTCAGCGAGAGGCGCTACGAGGCGAAAGTGAAGATACTTATTGAATCGCCTGTAGGTGGGATGCCAAGTGGCGCGGGCAGTTTGTCCTCGCTGTTGGGTACAGGCAGTCCTGATTTGAATACACAAGTAGAAGTGTTGCTCTCGCGCCCGCTGCTGGAACAGGTGCAGCAGCAGAGCAATATCCAAGAACCTTTTCGCGATTTTGAAAAGCGATTTCGAGCCACAAGCCAGCGTAATACGAATGTGGTCGACCTCACGACTAGCGACAACACGCCCGAAGGCGCGCAACGACTCGCTGACCTGTGGGCGCAGGCATACCTTCAGTATGTACGCGCCCTCTATGAGAAGAACCCCTCGACCCTTGTCGAGAAACTGAGTCGTGAACTTCAAGCCCAAGAGGACTCCCTGCGCGATGCAGGACGTCGGATAACCGTTTTCCTGAAACAAAGACAACTTGTTGCTCCTGAAGAAGAGCTGGTTAAGAGCGTTGAACAATATGCCACCCTGCTGGAAAGCCTGCGTGAACAAGAAGCACGCCAAATCGCGCTCCAGCGTCAAGTCGAAGCCATCCGCGCACATCTACAACGCGAGCCGAAATTTCACGAATCGCTCCGCAACCTCGCTATCCCACTCGAGGTTCAACAGCTCAATACCAAGATTGCCGAGCTGGAAATTGAGCGCCGTGGATTACTGCAAGAGTTTCAACCGCAAGCACCCGAAGTACAAGTGGTAGAGCAACAGATTGCTCAAGCCAAACTTGAACGCGAGAATCTATTAGCGAAAGCGGTCGATCAGCAGTTCATCACACTTTCAAAGCAAGAGGCGGCGAACCCGGTGTATGCCGATTTAATGCGTGCGCTATTCATAGCGGAAAGTGAACTGGATGCAACGCGCGCCACATTAGGTGTACTACAGCGTCAACATGTGCAGTTTGAGCAACTGTTCCGGCGCACGCCCGACCTGATGGCGGAATACACCGACCTGAAGCGTCAATATGAGGCGGCGCTCACCGTTTGGACGGAGAAGGTGCGTGCGTATGAGCAGGCGCGGGCACAACAGCTTATCGGCAAGGTTTCGCCTGTCATTCTACAGCCTCCTGCTTTGCCTGACCTCCCCACTTTCCCGCGCCCTGTGCTGACGACAGGGCTGGGCGCCCTGCTCGGCATGATGCTGGGCATACTCGGCGCGCTGGCGATGGGCTGGCGCAATCGTCAGCTGGTAAACCGCTGGGAGGTGGAACGGTTGCTGGGCGCGCCGGTGTTAGCCGAGCTGCGCGGCAGCTTAACCCCCACACAGGCGCAACTGCTCGCGTGGCAACTGCGCGCGTTGGGTGGGGGCGAAACCTGGCATCGTGCACTCGCGCTACCCCTTGCACCGCAAGCCCAACCTGTGGCGCAGCAACTCGCCGCCACGCTCCAAAACGGCGCGCCTGAACCCGCTGAGCCGAACCTGCCTACCCCCGCCTACACCAACGGCGCACTGCGCATCTACACCGCCGCCCCCGACGCGCCCCACACCCCTGACGCCGAACGACTTATCCTCGTTGTGCCGAAGGGCTACACGCTGGACGAGGCGGCGTATCACATGCTCTCGCAAACGGGCGACCGACTGATTGGCGTGATTCTGGTGGAGGAGGGAATACGATGATTGGGCGAAGCCTTGCACGTTCCAGGCAAAACCCTGTAGAAGCGATTTGTTATCGCGACGAACTCGGACACAATCTGCTCCTACACAAGATATTATTCAGCGTTTTCCTGACACTTGCGTTCGTCGCTCTCTTTGCACAGCCTTACGACGACTACACCCTCGACACAGGCGATGTCCTGACCGTGACGGTGCTACGCCATGAGCAGTTCAGCGGCGAGTACACGGTACCACCCAGTGGGCGCGTGGTGTTCCCCGGCGTGGGCGAGCTGCAAGTGCGTGGCTTGACCCTGAACCAGCTGAGCGACATCCTGCGCGAGCGACTTAGTCAGCGACTGCGCAACCCCGAGGTGTTCGTCTCGCTGAAGGAGGCACGCCCACTGCTGGTGTTCGTGGAGGGTCAGTTGAACCGACCGGGCGCGTATCCTATTCGTCCGCAGTGGCGCGTTGCGGAAGCTATCGCCGCCGCAGAAGGGCTGAAAATCCTACCTGAACGTGCGGTGGCAACGCTTATCCGAAATGACCAGACGCTGCCCATCGACTTGCCTGCCATTCTCCATCGTGGCGAGCAAGCAACCAATTACACACTCCAGCCGGGCGACTTGCTGAGCGTACAGCAGAAACCCGCCATTCGCGTTGCAGTCGTGGGCGAAGTCAAACGACCGGGCAACTACGATATCGATGCGGGTATGCGCGCGTTGCAAGCCATCGCCCAAGCGGAAGGTGTCACGGAGCTTGCCGCACTTAAGCGTGCCTTTATCGACCGTCAGGGCGTCATCATCCCATTTGACCTCTATCGCGCCACAGTGCAAGGCGACGCCAGCGAAAGCGCGAACCCCGCGCTGCAAGACGGAGATGTAATTGTCATTCCCCAGAACCTGCAACAGTACGCGATTGTTGGTCAGGTGGCACAACCTGGATACTACCGCATCCCTGAAGGCAAGCCGTTCCTGCTGTCCGACGCCATCGCGCAGGCGGGCGGTATGACCCCACGCGCGATTACCTCCACTGTTACTATCCTGCGTATGGAGGGCGACAACCTCCAAAAACTGCGCGTGCCCTACCAGCGGTTCCTCAAGCGCGCCGACTTGACGGGCAACCCCCTAATTCGCGAGGGCGATGTGATTTACTTGGTGGAGGCGAACCGCATCGAGCTGAACCAAATTCTCTCAGCGATTACCATCCTCAACATCGCCGATCGTCTCGGCTGGATACGGTAAAATTAGCCTATGCAGTTCCAGTCGCTGGGGGCGTTGCTCTGGTTTGTGCCCGTAGCGGGCTTTATCATTTTGCTGTACCTGCTGAAGGTGCGGCGGCGTGAGGTGCGCGTGCCCGCCAAGTTCCTGTTTCCTGCCGTCACTACCGACGTACGGGCGAACGCGCTGTTTCAAAAGCTCCGCCCGAACCTGCTGCTGTTTTTGCAGTTGCTTGCGGCGTTTCTGCTACTGACCGCCCTCGCCCGCCCAATGATTCAGGCGAAAGGGCTACCGGGGCAATCGGTGATTGTAGTGGACAACTCCGCCAGCATGCGTGCGACAGACGCTGCGCCCTCGCGCCTCGATGCCGCCAAGAACCGCTTGCGCCGCTTCGTGAACGAGCTGAACCCCGGCGAGCAAATCGCGATTATCGAAGCAGGGGCGCAGGTGCGCGTGCTTGCTTCGCTCACCAGCGACAAGCAGAAACTGCTGCGTGCAATCGACCAGATTCAGCCCACTGACACAGCGGGCAGCCTGGATGAGGCGTTGCGCCTCGCCGCCGCACTGGTGGGCAAATCGGACGAGAGCCGTATCATACTGCTTTCCGATGGCGCGTTCCCACCTATAAGCGACTTCTCCGCAGGCAGTGCGAAACTGGTGTTCGAATCGCTGGGCACAAACAGCGAGAATCTCGCCATTACCGCGATGGATGTGGAAGAGCGCAGCGGCGGGTTTGAATGGTTCGTGGGCGTGCGCAACTTCGGTAGGCAACCCCAGAAAGCCATCCTAGAATTCTACACGAACGGCAAACTGCTGGATGCACGCTCAATCACAGTGGAAGCTGGCAAAACGGTGGGGCAGACGCTGCAGGCACGCCAACTGCACGAACCACTCGAAGTCCGCCTGAAAGCTGAAGATGCGCTTCGGTCCGATAACTTCGCCTATCGTGTGGGCGTGCTGCAAAAACCCATCCGCATCCTGCTGGTGGGCGAAGGGAACTTCTTTCTGGAACGCGCCCTTGCCTTAGAGCCGAATGTGCAGCTTAGCAAAGCCCATGGCGTGCCCCAAAGCGAGCGGAGCGAACGCGTGGGCGGCGGCGAGTTCGACCTGATAATTTTCGACCGCACAACGCCCGTCCCCGTGAAAGCCCGCGCCGTGATGGTGATTAAGGCACAAGGCGGTCCGATTGCGCAGCTAGGACAACCCATCCGCACACCTCGCATCGCCGTGTGGGAGCGTGAACATTCCCTGATGCGCTATCTGGAACTGGGAGGCTTGCTGATTGACAACGCGCCGCGCCTCACACCCGCGCCGTGGGCAAAAGTTTTAGCCGAGAGCCAGCAAACCCCGCTGATTGTAGCAGGCGAACATCAGGGCAGACGCTGGATAGGCATCGGCTGGGACATCTTGGAGTCGGACTTCCCCTTGCAGCCTGCATTCCCGATTTTCATCGCGAACCTGCTGCGTTGGGCAATCGGCGAGCAAGGTAGTGCAACGGATATTACCGTGCGCACGGGTATTCCGTTCAGCCTCGTCGTCGACCCCAGCGAGACCGAACTGACGCTACGCGATCCCGACGGGCGCACACAAACCTACACCGTGAACGATGGAACCGTCGTGATTCCGGGGCTGGAGCGCGTGGGCGTTTATACCCTGCAAGGGAGCAAAACGCAGCTGCGCCTTGCGGCGAACCTGCTGAACAGCGACGAGTCGGACATCCGCCCGCGTACCAGTGTCGAACTCGGTGGCAAAATCGTCGCTGCGCAACCGACCCTCTCTACCTTGCGCGACCTATGGAAACCCCTCGCGCTTGCCCTGCTTGCTCTGCTGATGGTGGAATGGTGGGTGTTCGTGCGGAGGTCCTAAGGCGAAATCCCAGTAAAGTATCATCTGGGGCGAGACGTTTTTGGACGCCGCGGCTTTCATCCGCGACACCTTCGCGCTGGACGCGGTTTGAGCTATCTTAGGTACACTTAGCATGATGACTGAAGCAGCTCCGTATCTATCGGAAGCGGAAGCGCGAGCCGTCGCCGAGCAGGCGCGCACGCTCATTCGCGCCGTTGAGTCGGTGATTTTTGGCAAGAGCGAGACCGTGCACCTGATTACCATCGGATTGCTGAGCGGCGGACACTTGCTGGTGGAGGACATCCCTGGCGTAGGCAAGACGACCCTCGCTCGTACTGTCGCGAAAGCCATCGGGGGGCAGTTCCGCCGCATCCAGTTCACCCCCGACTTGCTGCCTGGCGATGTTACAGGCTCCATCGTGTACAATCAGGCGCGGGGAGCGTTCGAGTTCCACCCCGGTCCCATCTTCGCGAACATTGTGCTGGCAGACGAGATTAACCGCGCCACGCCGAAAACCCAATCCGCGCTGCTGGAGGCGATGGAAGAGCGCACGGTGTCCATTGAGGGCGAGTCGCATCCGCTGCCCCAGCCGTTTCTGGTCATCGCCACGCAGAACAATATCGAAATGGTGGGCACGTACCCCTTGCCCGAGGCGCAGATGGATCGCTTTTTTGCCCGCGCCGCGCTGGGCTATCCCTCGCCCAGTGTGGAAACACAGATTCTGGAGTCGCGTCAATTCGGCTCGCCGCTGGACGAACTGCAGCCCGTGATGACCCCTGAGCAGCTCCTGGAGTTGCAACGCCAGACTCGGCGCGTGTACATAAGCCCGTCCGTGCGTCGCTATCTGGTGGAGGTGGTGAACGCCACGCGCCATCACCCGAAAGTGATGCTGGGCGCCAGCCCGCGCGCCTCAATTGCGCTGATGTTGGGCGCGCAGGCGCACGCGCTGCTCGCGAACCGCTACTATGTGACTCCCGACGATGTGCAGCAGATGGCAATCCCTGTGTTGGCGCACCGCCTGATGATGCGCTCCGACGGCTCCGGCAGCGCACGCGCTGAGACTGTGATTCGCGAGATTCTGAGACAGATTCCCGTGCCGATAGGAGGCGATGCGCCCGCATGAGAGAGTATAAACTCACTGCGCTGATGGCGGCGACCTCGTTTCTGCTATGCTCCGGGTTGATGACCAACAATCGCCAGATGTACTGGATGGCGAGCGTGCTGGGCGCGCTGATGCTGGGCGCATACTGGCTGGTCAAACGCGGCACAACGCAGGCAAGCGTGTACCGCCAGTGCCCAGAAGAGCTGGTGGAAGGCGAGACGGTAGAGTATGAGCTGCATGCCAGTGTGCAGGGACGCGGCGGGCTGCTGTGGGCACAGGCTCAGGACACCGCCTCGTCAGGCCTGTCTCTGGAGCCGCTGGAATCTGAGCAGTCCACCCCATTCAGCGGTGTGGCGCGTTATCGGCTGACTGCCCTAAGGCGCGGGCGTCAATATTTGGGACCTGTGCAGCTGACGCTCTCCGACCCGTTCGGGCTGTTTGTGAACCGTATGCAGTTGCCCGAGGAGAAGCCAATCCTGGTGCTGCCGAGACCGGTGGCGATGGCGCAGTGGCGTTGGGAGGGTGGCGGGCGCGGGCGCATGCTGGCTTCCACCTTGCACGGCAAGCGGGGCGAGGGCACAGACTGGCACGGCGTACGCCCCTACACACCTGGCGACCCGCTACGGCGCATCCACTGGCGCGCCACCGCTCGCTACGGCGAATGGCACGTGAAAGAGTTCGAAACCAGCCAGCTTGCCCCCACCGTCATCGCGTTAGAGCAAGCCCCCACTTGGCGCGAAGAGAACGACGCTTACCCGGAGTTCGACCAAGCCATACGCCACATCGCGTGGATTGCGCTGGAAGCCCCGCGACAAGGTGTGTCGTTGATACTGGTCGGTTCGAACCTGCCGGAGTGGCGTCTCACGCCCGAAACCTACGCCGACCCGCGCGTTCTGCTGCGCCAGTTAGCTCTCGTGCAACCTGACGCGAATCATTCCATTTTAGACGACCTGCCCCGCCTGATTCAGCAATACGGTGAGCAGTATCGCATCGCACTGTTCGTGCCTCATAGCGACAGCGCCTACGCCGAGTCGCGGGCACAAACCTATCAGGCGCAGGGCTACGCGGTAGAAGTGTATGCGTGAATCCCGTTCGGAGCCACCTGCGAAGTGGACGCTGTACGGCTTGCCATTCCGTCGAGGGCTGGCGATGGGCGTTGGCGCGCCGCTGTACCTGCCCACTTACGGCACGCCCCTCTGGTTCGACCCGCGCTTGCTGGCGCAAGACGAGGATGAGTGGCACGATATTGAGTACCGCATGCCCACTGAGCCTGTGGAGGTGATTGGCCTGGTGCGCGATTTGAACGATATTCCGCCCGTGTTAGCCCCGTATGTGCGGATTGTGGGCTGGATTGTGGAGCGCGCGCCCGAACCGCCCCTACCGCAGGTTCCTGTGCTGATTGTGCCAAAACTGCCTACCATGCTGCCTCCTGAAGCCACCGTGATTCTCGACGCAAACGCGGGGGCGGCATACATCGAGCCTGATGCCACTACCCTTGCTCGCTATCAGAGCCTGCTGCTGCGCACCGCCACGCATACGCGCTACCATCTGGAGAGCGAGCACCTACCCATCAGTACTTGGGACGGCAGGCGCATCGCCGTTGGGGGCACGGTGCCCGACTGGGACGCCACTACGCGCGCAGTGCAGACAGGAGCAGATTTGGTCTGGCTGCGTAGCGACGCGCCGCCCGAGAGCGTTCCCGCGATTGCGCACGCGCTGGGAGGCAAACCCGTCTGGCTGCACGACCCGCACGCTCCCACCTGTGACGACGAGTACTGGCAACGCCTGCTACGCCTAAGCGCGGAGCTGAACCTTACCCTGTTTGTGGACACGTCTGAAGCCCTCGCTGAAGCGCGCGACAGCCTTGAAGTGGCCCGAGAAGCGTTGCGCGAGCAGCACGTTCCCATCGGTGCCATCGAGGTGGGGCTAACCCTGCCTGCCGATGCGCCGCTTAGTCTTGACGAAACTGCACTGCCCCATGCTGTGTGCTGGCGCGTGGCGCAGTTCACGCAGCCGATCGCCGAAACGCTTTGGGAACAGCACACCCTTGCGCGCGAGTGGGGCGTGCGCCGCGCCATGCATATCCTCGACGCTGAGCCAGAAACCCTCGCGCTCGCGTTGGGCTACGAACCCCACGCGCTGTTTGTGCCCGCCGATTACCTCCACGGCGCCAAAACGCACCTCGCCCTGCTCAGCGCGTCTGAATGCCGCAACTGGCTGCTGCTACGCCTGCGCGGGTGGGAAAACTCTGATTTGCGCCATCAGCCCCAGGAATGGATAACAGCAAGAGAGTGAGACGCTGAACTCTTGAACAAGGCATTTCAGCGTACACTCCCTCACTGTCAATCTATACGCTTCTCACGCCGCATTTACTGGCATCCTGAACCGAAATTGAACAACACGATGAGCAGGTCGGCATCATCCACCACGCTATCGCCGTTCAAGTCGGAGCGGTTCTGACCTGATGCGCCGAAGTTGAACAGCACTTCCAGCAGATCAGCGTCGTCCACGCAGCGGTTACGGTTCACATCACCTGGCAAAATCTCGTAGAGTTCAATATACTGATAGTTGCCCCCTCCAAGAATGGTTTGCACGGTGCTGGCGGGGTTGGGCGCGGTGGGATCGAAAACTTTCACACCTGCCGAGTCCGTGAACAGGATTAATCCATTTTCCAGTTCATACGCGCCGCGCGGACCGGAACTCACAGCGTAGTACGCAACCTGATTGCCCGCTGAGTCGAACTCATAAATCCCCGCAGGTGGACTGAACCCTGCCACTAAAAAGTTGCCGTTCGAGTGACGGCGGGTAATTTGCTGTGGGAAGCGAATGGTTGTACCTCCCCACTGCCCTAAAAATGCGCCATCCAGATCGAAACGCCGTATCAAGACGGTTGCCGTTGAGTTGCTGACCAGCATATCGTTTTCACGGAAATAGATGGCAAATGGACTGTTCAGCTGGGCAGCTCCGATAAAAGTTTCTTGCCCTGTGCCATCGAGATTGAAACGCTGAATCGTGTTCTGAAGCGTTCCCGAGGCGACTGTAACATAGAGTTTTCCGTCGCGAATGGCGATGCCACGAATATTGTCGATCTGGTTGTTTGGCAGGTTTGCAATCGTGCGAATATAGTTGCCGAAGCCGTCAAATTCGTGGATGGCATCCTTAACTTGGTCTGCCACGAGGATTGCGCCTGTCGGAGTCGGCAGGGCGTGCTTGGGCGAGTCAAAGAGAACTGTATTAGTAGGAATGAAGTTCGCATTAATCACGCTACCGTCCATAGGACTCAGCGCGCACACGCGGTCGTTCGTCCAGTCAGGGATCAGCAAGAACGACGGCTGACCGAACCCTATACTGCTAATCAGGAAGCTTAGCGCTAAGGTAAATCCATATCGATTCATCCTTTCATGACCTCCGTAAGCATTATAGCACAGATTGCCACACGTCAAATGAGGTTAATTCTTACGAAGCGAGAATCTATCGCAACCCTCCACTTCAGCCCTCATAATGCCCATAATTTCGCCTGATGGTTTCGAGGAGTCTGACAGATCAAGCGAGCGGGCTGCGGGCTGCAGTGCAGGCGCATTACCCTTCCCCTGCGTTGCCCCCTACGCCCACACTCTACGCCGACTTTCTGCTATTCAAGAATGTGCGTCCGCAGCTCCCCGCGGGTGCACTCATTTGGCACTGGCGCAACGCCCCTACGCCCGCTGTCGGTTGGGATTTGCAAACCCGCTTGCATGTAATCGGCAGCCCTGCGCAGTTCGATATCGCTGAACTGCAACGCTGGCGCGCCCTATTTCCACAGTGGCGGCTCGTCGGCAGGCGACTGGAGATGCTTCTGATTGCCGATGTCGCATGCTTGTGGCTCCAATCAGGGGGAGAATTAATGCCCCGATTGCAAATTTTGCTGGGCTGGCTCTCTAAAACTCGTCCTAAGATGCCAATAATTTTGGCAGGAATCGGTAGCGGTGCAGCTCAGAGGCTCCAAATCTGGGCGCAAGACAGGTATCCTTTACGGTGCCTGACTCTCTCGCAGGAACTTACGGAACGACCCACGCAGGGCTATTATCGGCTGTTGCGCGTCGGAGCATCCCGCCGAGCGACTACGCGATAGGAAAAATGCAACACACTGACATCAGATTTTGTACGAGGAGGATCGGTAATGCACAAAGAATCATATCGTGTTTTGATGGTCTCAGCGGAGGTTGCGCCGCTGGCAAAAGTTGGCGGCTTAGCGGATGTGGCAGGCGCGCTGCCCAAAGCGCTGAACGCGCTCGGACACGACGCGCGAATTCTGATGCCTGCCTACCCGATGGTCGAAACGGACGCCCGCTGGCAGGTTGAGCCTGTCGCCCAGTTCAAAGTCGCCATCCGCCCCGATTGGACGGAAAACGCCACTGTTAAGAAACTTACACTCTCCAGCGGATTGCAAGTCTATCTGCTGCAAGTGGGCGACTGGTTCGCCAACGCCACAGCGTCCACCACGCTGTATGCAGTTGACCCGCGCGCCTATGTCGCGTTCGCACGTGCTGCGACAGAATGGCTTACCCGCCACGCCGACTGGACGCCCCAAGTAGTACACTGCAACGACTGGCACACGGCTCTAATCCCTGTCTATCTGCGCGTGTTCCGCAACGAACGCGCCGACTCGATGGCGACCGTGTTTACTATCCACAACCTGGCGTTTCAGGGCGTGTTTGAGCAGGCGTTCTTTGCTGAACTCGGGCTGCCCAACTATCTGTTCGACATCGAGGGCTTGGAGTTCTATGGCAAGGTGAACCTGCTCAAGGGCGCACTGTTATATAGCGACCGCGTCAACACGGTTAGCCCTACCTACGCCGCGGAGATTCAAACCCCTGAGTACGGCGAGCATCTGGAGGGACTGCTGCGCCGCCTCGCCGACGAGCGACGCCTGTCGGGCATCCTCAACGGCATCGACTACGACGAGTGGAACCCTGCAACCGACCCGTACATTCCTGCGCATTACTCGGCGGAGCAGCCGCAGGACAAGGCAACCTGTAAAGCCGCCCTGCAAAAAGCGTGCGGTTGGCAACCCGACCCCACGAAAGCCGTGATTGGGCTGGTCTCGCGCCTGACTGATCAGAAAGGCTTGGATTTGATTAAGTCGCTGGGCGCGAAGCTGCTGCAGATGCCCATCCAACTGGTGGTGCTGGGCACGGGCGACCCTGCTTATGAACGCTTCTTCCGCTCGCAGCACAAACGCCATCGCGCCAAAGTGCACGCCACCATCGGCTTCGATAACGCATGGGCGCACCAGATTTACGCCGGCTCGGATATGTTCCTGATGCCCTCGAAGTTCGAGCCGTGCGGATTGGGGCAGATGATTAGCCTGCGATATGGAACAATCCCGATAGTGCGACAGACGGGCGGATTAGCGGATAGCATCACGGCGTATGATCCGCTGCGCGGTGTAGGCAACGGCTTTGTGTTCCGCGAGTACAAGCCGAGCGCGCTTTACGAAGCCGTGCGCCAGGCGGTAGAGGTCTTCAGTGACGCCTCCGCATGGCAAGCCCTTGCCCAACGGGTGATGCGTCAAGACTGGTCGTGGAGTCGTTCGGCGGGCGCATACGCCGCGCTCTACAGCGAGGCGTTGGAGAGCCGCACAACACGCGCCCATGCCTATTCGCCCTGACGGTCGCCATCCAGGCGCACCGACTGCCCCTGGAGGAATACATGATGCGGCATGAACTGGACTATCGTGCCCCGCATTACGGGCGGGCTGGGCTGTATGCTCGTGCTGATTCTGGGCATCGCGATGGGAATCGACCCGTTGCTCTGCACAGTGCGCGGGCTGATTGGCGGCATGGCCGGCTGGATTGCCGGCGCGCTCTGGGCGTATGTGATGAGCCAACTCATGCCCCCCGAAGAATTGCCCGCAACCCTGCCGCAGCCCACTCCCCAATCCGAACCTGCCGAGACGTCCGAACCAGATTCGGAGGAAGACAGTGCTGCTGCATAAAATCTCTAAAGAGAGTGACCAAATACACTTAGAGGGAGGGACTTGCTATCATGATGGATTCATTCCAAACTCAGGAAGCGTGGAAGCAGTTCAAGGTGTACGGTGAAGCCACCGCCCGTGAGCAGCTGATTCGTCAATATGCGCACCTGGTGAAAATCACGGTCAACCGCATCGTGCCTTACCCCCCGAACGGCATGGAATGGGAAGACCTGTATAGCTATGGCGCGATGGGGCTGATTCGCGCCGTGGATATGTACGATCCCACGCGCAACGTGAAGTTCGAGACCTACGCAATTGCGCTCATACGCGGCGCGGTGCTGGAAGCGTTGCGCTCGGAAGACTGGGTACCACGTTCCGCGCGAGATAAGCTGCGCCAGCTGGAACGCGTATGGGTACGCCTTGAGACGAGTCTTGGACGCCCACCCACCGACGAAGAAGCCGCCGAATCGCTCGGTCTTTCAATTCAAGACTATCGGCAGCTGCTGATTGACTATGCCCGCACGAATACTATCTCGCTGGAGGCGTGTCTAATCAATGGTGACGAGGAAGAGAACGGTTCGCTGCTGGAGAGCCTCGCCCACACCGATGATCCCTACGACGAGCTCCTGGAACGCGAACAAACCCGCGCCCTCACCTGTGCGATTGAGAGCCTCACAGAACGCGAACGGATGGTCATTCAGCTCTACTACTATGAGGGGCTGACCTTCAAGGAGATTGGGCAGGTGATGAACATCTCCGAATCGCGCGTATACCAGATTCATACTCGTGCGCTGGCGCGCCTGCGGGAGCAGCTATGTGGCACAGCGGCTGACCCCCATCCGCAAGAGGCGGGATAAAGTCCAGTGCAGCGAGCTAGGGCGCGTTAAGCCTTGCACTGGACATGACCGAGAGATTGAAAACGGCGGTGCAGGCAGAAAACAATAGCCCTCATAGGCTGCCTGAAAAGCGTATTTCAGGTATACTATGTATGCCATGACACGCTTCGCGAAGTTCGCCTGGCTGACCTTAGCGTTTACGGTGTTAGTGATTTTGGGCGGCGCGTTTGTGCGGGCGACGGGCTTCGGGGCGGGCTGCGGCAGCCACTGGCCTACCTGCAACGGCGAGATTATCCCCCGTAGCGGCTCTCTCGATACCTTCGTGGAGTTCGGGCACCGAGTTACCAGCGGTCTGTCGTTTCTGATGGTGCTGGGCATGTTCATCTGGGCGTTCCGTGCCTATCCACGTAAACATATCGTGCGCTTCGGCGCGCTGATGAGCCTGATTTTCATGATTCTGGAAGCCCTCATCGGCGCAGGGTTGGTGCTGTTTGAGCGCGTGGCAACTGATGTGTCCTACGCTCGTGCGGTCTGGATGGCAGCGCACCTGCTGAACACCTTCATCTTGCTTCTCTGGATTATCCTCACGGCATGGTGGGCGTCGGGCGGCGCTCGCTTTCCCCTGCGTGGACAGGGCTGGACAGGCGTAGCTACACTGGGTGCACTGCTTTTGATGACAGTTATTGGCATGAGCGGCGCGGTTACTGCGCTGGGCGATACGCTCCTGCATCTAAATGTTATCCATACAAACCCTATCGTGGGCGAGACGCTGCTTGCCCTACGCGTGTACCACCCCACTTTAGCCGTCGGCATCGCATTCTACATGCTGGTCGTTCTCACCCGCCTGATGTTAGACCGCCCCTCGCCGACCGCGTTCAAACTCGGTGTCGGGTTCAACCTGCTTTATGTGGCGCAGCTCGGGTTGGGACTGCTGAATGTGTGGCTCAAAGCTCCCATCTGGATGCAGCTTGTGCATCTGCTGGTCACCGACATCCTGTGGATTATGCTGATTATCTTCAGCGCGACGGTACTGTCCACACGCCCTCAGGAGAAAGCCGTGCCCGTTCAGGTATAATCAAACAAGCGAAGGTTGAGATTCCTTGCTTCGCCCGGAATGACAAGTGTTTACAGCCTACTGTCATTCCGAGCGAAGCAAGGTATCTCAAGAGTGCGAACCGTTTACGGAGGACTATATCTATGAGCGTTCTTGAGATTATTCTGGGGCGTGAGCTGTTGCCCCTCTATGAAAAAATTATGCAGGGCGAGCGGCTGTCGTTCGAGGACGGCATGCTGTTGTACACAACGCCCAATCTTTCAGGCGTGGGCTACCTCGCCAACGTCGTGCGCGAGCGCATGAATGGCGACTACGCTTACTACATCCGCAACCAACACATCAACTACACCAACATCTGCAACAAGGGCTGCAAATTCTGCTCATTCTATGCGCAAAAAGGTGGCCCTAAGCCCTACACGCTCACGATGGACGAGGTGCGCGAGCGATTGCAAGCCTACAGGCACATCCCGATTACTGAGGTGCACATCGTGGGGGGTGTGAACCCACGCCTGCCGTACCAGTATTACTTAGACCTCGTTCGCACGGTGAAAGAGGAGCGCCCTGATGTACATATCAAGGCGTTCACGGCAGTCGAGTGGGAGGAGATTGCTCGCGTGGCGAAAAAACCGCTTGCCGAAGTGCTGAACGAGATGAAAGAAGCAGGCTTAGGCAGCGTGCCCGGCGGAGGAATCGAGGTGCTAAGCGACCGCATCCATGCCGAGCTGTTCCCCAAAAAGATCGACGGCAAGCGCTGGAAGGAGATTGCTCGAGACATCGCCAACGCTGGGCTGAAACAGTACGCCACCTTACTGTACGGCATGGGCGAGACCCTCGAAGAGCGCGTGGATCACTTTATCCAGCTGCGCGAGCTGCAAGACGAGACGGGGCATTTTCTGGCGATGACGCCGCTCTCATTCCACCCTGAAGGCACGCAACTATCGCACTTACCACACCCCAGTGGCGACGACGACCTGCGCAACATCGCCGTCGCACGCCTGATGCTGGATAACTTCCCGCATATCAAGTCGTTCTGGATTATGAACACCCCCGCGATTACCCAAATCGCGCTCTGGTACGGCGCAGACGATGTGGATGGCACCGTCCATGAGTACGAAATCGTGTACCAGGACGACGCGCCAGGTGTGCGTCAGCAGGTACTCACGCGCAGCGAGCTGATACGGTTAATTCGCGATACAGGGCGCGTGCCCGTCGAGCGCGATAGCCTCTACCAGATTGTCTACCGCCCCGACGAGGACGACCCCGTGCCCGCGCCCAAGCGATTGCTGAGGGTGTTATAGTAAATCGCGGCTCGTCGCGACGATCTGAATATCCTCCTCTGCTACCTGCTCTGGCGGGTGCGAGAGTACCATAAACCGTGCCTGTTTGCCGGGCGCGAGAACGCCGATGTCCTCGTCGTTAGTGGCGTAGGCGGCGCCGACGGTGAACATCTGCAGCGCAGTCAGTGGGTCGAGGCGCTCTTCAGGGCTAAGGCAGGTTCCGTCGCGGCTGGTGCGGGTAACGGCGGCGCGCCAGCCGATTATCGGGTCACCCGGCACGACGGGCTGGTCGGAGCTGAAGCCCATCGGGATGCCCGCCTGAAGCCAGCTGCGGAACGGCATCAGCGACGCCGCGCGCTCGCCCAAGCCACTTAGATATGCTGTTGTGAGCCACCATAGGAACTCCGGCTGCGGGATAACCACCACGCCCAACGCCTGCATCTCCGCCATGAGGTCGTCTGCCATCAGCATCGCGTGTTCGATTCGGTGGCGGTGGTGGGGGCGCGGGTATGCCTCCAACGCGCGGCGATAACCCTGCAGCACCAACTCAATCGCGTAGTCGCCAATGGCGTGCACGGCGCACTGCCAGCCCGCGCGATGTACAGTCATAATCCGCTCCATCAGGTCGTCGGGGTCGTACATCAGCACGCCGGTGGTGGGCGTATCGGCGTAGGGCTGGCGCAGGGCGGCGGTGCGGGTGGTGAACGCGCCATCGGCGAACAGTTTCACCGCGCCCCAGCGCAAGTCGGGATGAGGCGAGGAAGGCTGTGGGCTGAAACCCGTCGCTTCGCCCGATTGCTCCGCATTTTCCAACCAGCCTGCGCGTTTGGCTGCCCTGAACAGGGGCATTAGTGTCATCCGTACGGGCGCACCCTCTGCCAACGCCTGCGTGTAGGCTTGCACCTCCGCCTCTAAATCGTGCCAGCCTGTGGAAGCATCGCTGGCTGCCAGGATGCCGCGCCTTGCCAAATCCTCGCATGCCCGATGCACTGCTTGGGTCAAATCCGCGCCCGTCGGCTTAGGGATGTGCTGGGAGACCAAGCTCGCTGCGCTCTCCAGTAATATGCCTGTCGGCTCGCCCGACTCGTCGCGCAGGATTACGCCGTCGCTGGGGTCGGGCGTATCGCGCGTAATACCTGCGAGTTGTAACGCTAAACTGTTCACTGCCGCGCCATGCTTGCTCACGTGATTGATATAAATCGGCTTATCGGCGCATACGGCATCCAAATCTTGGCGTGTGAGGTGCTTGCCGCCGGGCAGCAGATTCTGGTCATACGCGCGTCCCAGAATCCACTCCGCATGAGGGTAGGCGTCCATCCACGTACGTAGCCTTTGTTGAATCTCACCTATACTGGTGCAGCCGCGCAGGTCAGCTTTGCCCAAATCGATGCCCAGCGGCAGAATGTGCATATGGCAATCGTTGAACGCAGGCGCGATTGCCTTGCCGTCGACAGCAACGCGCTTGGCGTCGGGGTAGCGGGCAGCGAGGTCATCTCTTGCGCCCACTGCCATGATGCGCCCCTCGTGTACTACCATCGCCTCTGCAAGGGGTAGCTTGCTCCAGAAAGTGAAAATCGGTGCGCCATAAATCAAGTGCATATGGAGATTGGTTCGACAAAAGGCGCAAGGCTCCTATCAAGGGACATTAGAGCAACTGGCAAGGGAGGCATCTCATACCATGTAGGAATTGCTCAACTCCCCGCGCGTAGCAACGAGACATCCCTTGCAATCGGCTGGTGAGATGGGGTATACTTTACAAGCGCGCCTGCTGGTACGCCTGCAGGCGCGAATTAGCCGAATCAAACTGCGTGGGGCGGTAGCTCAGCTGGGAGAGCGCTTGCATGGCATGCAAGAGGTCGGCGGTTCGAATCCGCTCCGCTCCACCACCTTTATTGCGGGCAGGGCGCAGTTTCTGTGCCACCGTGCGTTTGGGTATTCGCCTCGCGTTCGATGGGCGCGCCCACGATGTTGCCCCACTCCGTCCAGCTGCCGTCGTAGTTGCGCACATGCGGATAGCCCAGCAGGTACTTCAGCACGAACCATGTGTGCGAGGAACGCTCACCGATGCGGCAGTAAGCAATCACTTGCTTGTTGGGGGTGATACCTTGCGCCTCGTAGAGGGCGCGCAGTTCCTCTGGGGATTTGAACGTACCGTCCTCGCGCACAGCTTGACCCCACGGGATGTTGCGTGCACCCGGAATGTGTCCACCGCGCTGCGCGGTCTCCATCATGCCCGGCGGCGCAATCAGCTCGCCCGTGAACTCCTGTGGCGAGCGCACATCGACCAGTGCAAACTCCTCGCGGTTCAGGCTCTCCAGCACTTGCGGGAAGAACGCGCGCAGGGCAAAGTCCGGCTCTTTCGCGCGGTACTCGACGGGCGGGTAGCTGGGTACATCCGTGGTAATTCTGCGCCCTTCCGCCAGCCACTTCTTGCGTCCTCCGTCCATAATCCGCACATCCTCGTGCCCGTATACTTTCAGCACCCAAAACGCATACGCCGCGAACCAGTTATTATTGTCGCCGTACAGCACTATCGTATGCTTGTCGCTCACGCCCAAGGCGCCAAGGGTGGATTCCAGCTGCGCTTTGGGCGGGATGTCGCGTCGAAGGGGGTCTTGCAACTGCGTTTGCCAGTTCAGTCCAATCGCGCCCGGAATGTGCCCCTGCTCGTAGGCAGAGGTGTCCACATCCACTTCAATCAGGCGAATGTTCGGGTCTTCCAGATTCTCCTGAACCCAATCGGTAGAGACAAGAACGTTACTCATACTTCCAACCTCCGTCTCTTATTTTACCCGCTGGGGTATACTCGCGCTATGCCCGAAGAGTTCACCTATAGGGACGCGGGCGTCGATATCGACGCGATGAACCGTGCGCTGGAGAGTATTAAGGAGAGCGTGCATCGCACCTTCACGCCCGCCGTGCTGTCGCAGATGGGGTCGTTCGGCGGGATGATGGCGCTGGATTTGAGCGGGTATCGTCAGCCTGTGCTGGTGGCGAGCATCGACGGGGTGGGCACCAAAGTGCGTGTGGCGCGAATGATGAACCAGTATCGAGTGTTGGGGCACGACCTCGTGGCGCACGGCGTGAACGACCTGCTGGTGCAAGCCGCCAAGCCGCTGTTCTTTCTGGACTATCTGGCGATGTCCAAGCTGGAGGCTCAGGTCCTGCAAGAGGTGGTGGAAGGTGCGTCTGAACTGTGCCAGCAGTTAGGGATTGTATTGCTGGGGGGCGAGACGGCGGAAATGCCCGATGTGTACCTGCCGGGTGAGGTGGATGCGGCGGGCTGTATTGTGGGTATCGCCGAGTTCCAGCAGATACCGACGCCCAGCCGCGTGGAAGCGGGCGACGCTGTGATTGGCATCGCTTCCAACGGATTGCACACCAATGGCTACACGCTGGCGCGACGGGTGTTTTTCGAAATTGCCAATATGCGCTTAGACGAACCGCTGCCTGAGGTGGGGATGACGCTGGGCGAAGCACTGCTGCAGCCCCATCGGCCCTACCTGAACGCCATTATGCCCCTGCTGGAAGGCGAGACGATTCACGGGATGGCGCATATCACAGGTGGCGGCTTCTACGACAACATCCCGCGCGCTCTACCCAGCGACATGCGCGTGGTGATTGACCGTCGCAGCTGGGAAGTGCCCCCGTTATTCATGCTGATTCAGCAGCTGGGGAATGTGCCCGACGCCGAGATGTTCCGCGTGTTCAACATGGGCATCGGCTATGTATTGATTGTAGCGCGCGAACGCGCGCAGGATGTGCTGACCAGCCTGCAAATCTCTGGTGAACAGGCATGGCTCATCGGTGAGGTGCAGCGTGGTTCGCGTGAAGTGCAAGTCATCTAATATAGCAGAACAATCACTCCAGGACCGAGTCTATAGTATCGGGTACAATCCCGACAGTGAGGGTCGTTATGAGAAAACTGGGTCTTTTCGCAGGCATAGGGTTACTGTTGCTTGTGGCGTTCGCCGACCGTTCCAGCGTATCGGTAAGCAACCTTCAGGCGCATGTAAAGTATCTGTCGTCGCCGGAGTTAGAAGGACGGTTCGCAATTGCGCCTGGTGCGTTCAAAGCGGCGGACTATATCGCGCGCGTGTTCCAGCAGTCGGGTCTGGAACCGAAAGGCACTAACGGGTATTTCCAAGATTGGACACCATTCAACGGTTCGCGCCCTGGACCGGAGAATTATTTGAAGGTGAAACGCGGCTCGGTGTGGGAAGCTCCCGCCGAGGCGATTCGCCCTATGACCTCGACGGCGAACTCGAAGGCGGAGGGTGAGCTGGTATTCGTGGGCTACGGCATCTCGCAGCCGAACGCAGGCTACGATGACTACGAACAGGTGGATGTATCGGGCAAAATCGCCGTGATTTTACGTGGCGCGCCGCGTTGGGATGGCGTGGGCGCAGAAATTCAACGCGCCTCGCGCCTGCAAGCGAAAATCGCGACTGCGGCACAAAAAGGCGCGGTCGGCGTGATTCTGGTGAACCAGCCCGATAACGATAATCTGATGCCTTTGATGTTCCAGCGAGGGGCACGCGGCAACGCCAGCACGGTGATTTTAAATGTGCGGGCGTCGGTCGGCGACAAACTGCTGCAGCCGCTGGGCTTGACGGTGGCCGAGGCGATTAAGCGCATCAATGAGAAGGGCTTGCCTATTAGCGCGAACCTGAACACCAGCGCAGAGATTGCTGCTTCTATCGAGACCTTCCCCGGCACCGCCCGCAACGTGATCGGTTTCATTCCGGGCAGCGACCCGCAACTGCGGGACGAGGTGATTGTGATTGGCGCGCACTACGACCATTTAGGCTATGGTGAGGTGGGGTCACTTGCGCCGGAGCCAGGCGAGATTCATCCAGGTGCAGACGACAACGCCTCTGGAACGGCCGCGATTATGGAATTGGCGCGCCTGCTCGCGCAGAACCGCGACAAACTGAAGCGCAGCGTGCTGGTGATTGCCTTCTCCGCAGAGGAAGAGGGCTTGCTGGGCGCGGCTCACTTCGTACAGAACCCTACCGTGCCGCGCGAGAATATCGTCGCGATGCTGAACTTCGATATGGTGGGGCGCATGAGCAACAATCGCGTGTCGGTGAGTGGCGTGGGCACAGCGGCGGAATGGGAGACCATCCTCAAAGCTGCCAACGCCGAGAACCTAATCCTGCAACTGAGCCAGTCGGCGTCGGGTGGCAGCGACCATATGCCATTTATGCAACGCGGTATCCCCGTACTCTTCTTCTTCACAGGCATGCACCCCGACTACCATCGTCCGTCGGACACATGGGACAAGATTAACTACGAGGGTCAAGCGCAGATTGTCGCGCTTGCTGAGCGCGTGGTGTACGAGGTGGCAAATCGCCCTGAGCGGATGCAGTTCACGCGCCCGCAGCAGCCGCAGCAAGGTGGGCAACGCGCCCAGCGCAGCGGCTTCCGTGTGCGCATCGGGCTGATGCCCACCTACTCAGAGCAGGAAGGCGTGCTACTGGAAGGCGTCGCGCCTGGTTCACCTGCCGAAAAAGCGGGATTGAAGCAGGGCGACCGAATCGTCGCCGCGATGGGGCAGCGTGTGCGCAACATCGAGGAACTCACCGCCCTCTACGAGAAGATGGAGCCGGGCAAGCCCGTCGAACTGACCATCATCCGTGAGGGTAAGGAGATAAAGGTTCAGGTGACGCCCGAAGCGCCCTGAGGTCGAGGTATACTGAGGATCAGTGAGCTGAGATTGTCTGCCTCGCTCGGAACGACAAAGGCTGCCCGCGATATCCTCGTCGTTCCGAGCAGGGCGAGGAAACAGCGAGTTTACAGTGAACCAATCTAACAGGAGGTTATCCGATGCGAAAACGAATTGGTGTGATAGCGGCGTGTGCCGCGCTGACGCTTGTGGGTGCATACGCACTGTTCCAGCAACAGGGGTTGCCTATCGGTAGCGACGCACCTGATTTCAAACTGACGACGCTGGACGGCAAGACCGTCGAGATGAGCAAGCTGCGTGGCAAGCCCGTATTCATCGATTTCTGGGCGACTTGGTGCGGTCCGTGCCGACGCGCTCTGCCACACACGCAGAAACTCGCCGAAAAGTACGGCAAAGAGGCGCATATTCTCGCTATCAACCTGCGTGAGGATCCCGAGACCGTGCGCACCTTCATGCAGCAGAACAACTACAACTTCACCGTTCCGATGGATACAACGGGCGCAGTGGGGCAAGCCTATCGGGTAAGTGGTATCCCCCACTTCGTACTCATCGACGCACAGGGCAAAGTGCAGTTCGTGCACATCGGCTACGGTCCTGGCGTGGAGCAGAAGTTCGAGGCGGAGTTAAAGAAAGCCATCCAATCCGCACAAGCGAGCCGATGATTCCCAACTCCATCCTCTCGCGGACGATTCTGGCGCTGGACACGCCGAACTTAGGTCAGGCGTGCGACTGGGTGCAACAGTATCGCGAGAAGGTGTATGCGTTCAAAATCGGCGGCGCGCTGGCAGTGGGGCATGGGCTGCCAATCGTGCGTACCTTGCGCGAGGCAGGCGCGGAGCGCGTGTTTTTGGACTTAAAGTTTCATGACATTCCTCATGCGGTCGCGCTTGCCGTGCGCCACGCTGCCGAGTTCGGTGTGTGGATGATGACACTGCACGCCTTAGGTGGCTTCGAGATGCTGTGCGCTGCCCGCGACGCTGTTTCCGACATGCCCAACCGCCCGCTGCTGATGGGCGTGACAGTGCTGACCAGCCTGGACGCCAACGCGCTCAAACGCATCGGCATCTCACGTAGCCCCCGCGCGCAGGCGTTGCGCTTAGCACAACTTGTGCGTGAGGCAGGCTTGGACGGCGTCATCGCTTCGCCCCAGGAGGCACGCCTGCTGCGTAAACATTTGCCCCCGCCTTTCCTCATCGTCACACCCGGCGTGCGCCCTGCAGGATTCGATACTGGCGACCAGAAACGCACTGCCACGCCTGAACAGGCACTCCTATGGGGCGCAGATTATATCGTTGTGGGAAGAGTGTTGCTCGCGCCAAAAGAATAATCTTTCGGGTACACTCTAACACGCCAACGATAGGGGGCGCGACGATCATGTTTAAGGCGATAGCACGATTCTGGAGATACCTAGTCGCATGGGTGACGGGTAAGGTCGAGGAGATCGAAAACCCCGAGGTACTGCTCGACCAGGCGCGGCGTGAAATGCAAGAGACCCTCGCACGCAACCGCGAACGCGCCATTCAAGCCATTACGCAGAAGAATATGCTACAGGCGGAGGTAGAGAAACTGGAACGCACTGTGCGCGATCTGGAGCGCAAGGCGGAACTCGCACTGCAGCAGGGCAAGCGCGACCTCGCGCTGCAAATCGTGCGCGAGAAGAAAGCGCAAGAGGGCGCGTTGGAGACTATGCGAGCCTCGCTACAGCAGGCAAACGAGACCGTTGAGTCTATCAAGCTTGCCATCCGCCGCCAGGAAGAGGAAGTGCGCGTGAAAACTGCGCAGGCACTGGCGATGAAAGCCCGCTGGAAGCAGGCGCAAATCCAGACTGCCATCAACAAAGCACTGGAAGGCATCTCGATGGAGAGCCTCGAATCGAGCTGGGGCGCAGCGGAGCAACGTATTCAGAAAGCGGAAGCGGAAGCCGCCGCTCGCCAAGAGATGGCTGCTCAAAGCTTACAAGGGCGAATTGCTGCCTTGCAAGACGCCCAAATCGACTACGAAGCGGAAGCCGAACTCGCCAAAATCGAGGAGCGACTTGGCTTGCGCCCTGCAGCAACCACCAATGCCGCGACAACCGCAACTACCGCCGTCGACGATTCCGATGCGCTGCGCGAACTGGAAGAACTGGAGCGCAAACTACAAGCAACACAAGGTGAGAGCAACACACAAGGTAACGCATAGGGTATAATTTAGCCACGCTAAGTGATAGGAGGTATCCTAACGCGCTATGCAATACCCGTGCTATATGCGCCTGCCCCACGAACTGCAGCAGGCGACCGAAATCGTCGATCTGATTGGCTACACGCCGCTGATACGCCTGCGGCGTGTAGCGCGTCATCTACCAGAAAGTATTGAAATCTACGGCAAGGCGGAGTGGTTCAACCCCGGCGGCTCGGTGAAAGACCGCCCGGCGTGGAATATCGTGCGCACGGCGATTGAGCGGGGTGAGCTGCACCCGGGCAAACGCCTGCTGGACGCCACCTCGGGCAATACGGGCATCGCCTTCGCGATGATTGGCGCCGCGCTTGGGTTCGGCGTCACTCTCTGTATGCCTGCAAACGTCAGCACCGAACGCAAGCGCATCCTGAAAGCCTACGGTGCGGAGGTGATTCTGACCGACCCGCTGGAAAGTTCCGACGGTGCCATCCGCAAAGCCCGCCAAATCTATGCCGAGTGCCCCGAACGCTACTACTACGCCGACCAGTATAACAACCCTGCCAACTGGAAAGCGCATTACGAGACGACGGGCGTCGAGATTTGGCAGCAAACCGAGGGGCGCATCACACACTTTGTGGCGGGCTTGGGCACAACGGGCACGTTCGTGGGCGTGGGCAGACGCCTACACGACTATAACCCCACCGTGCAACTGATTGCGCTACAGCCCGACTCGCCGTTCCACGGGCTGGAAGGGCTGAAGCATCTGGAAACCGCGATTGTGCCAGGCATTTATGACCCTACGCTGGCGCACGAGACGCTGGAGATTACCACCGAAGACGCCTACCGAATGGCGCGTCGATTGGCGCGCGAGGAGGGCTTGCTGGTGGGCGTTTCGGCGGCTGCGGCGGTCGCCGGTTCGCTGCGCGTCGCCGAGCGTATCGTACAAACAGCAGAACGCAACGGCGAGGAGCCGCACGCTGTGATTGTGACTATCCTGTGCGACAGTGCGGATAAGTACCTCTCGGAGCGGTTCTGGGACGACGAGACGCTATGAGGCTGGTGCTATCGCCTGAAGTGGAGGCGGAAATCCGCGCCCACGCTCGCGCCGAGTACCCCCACGAATGCTGTGGTGCGCTCCTTGGAAACGAGCAGGGCGACACGCGCTTCATCACACAAATCATCCGCCTCGCCAACGAGCGCACTGACGAGCGCGAACGACGCTTCTATGTCAGCCCGCAGCAGGTGCTGATGGCGGAGCGCCAGGCACGCACAGCAGGGCTGCTACTCTTGGGCTTCTACCACTCGCACCCGAACCACCCTGCCGTGCCCTCCGAATATGACCGCGAACACGCCCTGCCGTACTATTCGTATCCCATCGTTTCTGTGCAGCAGGGCGAACCCGCTGAACTGCGTTCGTGGCGTCTCAAGGAAGACCGCACAAGCTTCGACGAGGAGCCGCTGGAGGTACCATCGACGCGGTGATGGCTCATGCAGAACCTGTTTCCCGACAAGAACCCCATCCAGACGAGAAACTCCTGCGTAGCGTCGGCGTCCCCGCCGACGAAACCCACCCCACAGCGTAGCGTCGGCGTCCCGCCGACGAACACACCCCACTCGTAGCGTCGGCGTCCCCGCCGA
>CAYVKB010000017.1:0-11075 GCA_964451985.1 uncultured Fimbriimonadales bacterium
CGTCCCCGCCGACGAGCCAGCCTCGTGCGTAGCGTCGGCGTCCCCGCCGACGAGGCAGCCTCGTGCGTAGCGTCGGCGTCCCCGCCGACGACTCACAACATTCGAACTTCCGACAGGTATTAGCGCATCCAGTATACAGGGTTGGTGAACGCCATCGGCGCGTCGGGCAGCAGCGCGGTGAACTTATCGCCCACGATGCGCACAATCAGCCAGCCCTTCTCGCCCTGCACAGGCACGGTTAGCGTTGTCTTGTAGTCCAACGGTTTGCCGTCGGGGTGGTTCAGCGGCTGCTCCAGCGCGACCTTGCCGTTCACAAGCACCTGCAGCGAGTTCACGCGCACCCAAGACGCCGCGCGCGCCTCCACATTCAACTGAATCGCATCGCCCTGCAGCTTCAGCGTATCGCCGATGCGCACCGTGCGGCGTGGGTTGCGGGCGTCCGCAGCGGTCAGCGTCAGCACGGGACCGCTGGACACTACCACATCGCCCTTGAGCAGCTGCGCCACGAGGTTATCGGGCGTCACGCGCGCAGGGTTGCGATGCCCATAGTGAACATAGGTACGCGGCAAGCCGGGCTGCAGGCGGAAACTGTGGTGACTGTCGGTCGTGCCGATGCCCAGCACGCGCTTGCCCCGATTCAGGAAGTAGAACCAGTCTTGCATTACGATTTCGGCGGCGGCGACACCCATACCGTTCATCACCTCAATCGCGTCGAAGTCCTCGCTTAGCTCGTCGGGTCGCTGGATTGCACCCGTTTGCGGGTTCAATCCGATGTGCAGGAAGTAGCCCATCGTCGGCGCGCGGGGATGGTTAATCATCACGATGGAATCGCGGTTGTAGTTCTTTCGGGCGGCGGCGAAGATTTCGCCTGCTTTCTTGTCGTACCACTCAATCGCGCCGTTGTTCCAAGCGTTCGGGTCGTACCGCTGCGGGAAGGCGTTGAAGTGCCCTATCGAGTTGAGGGGGGTAATCTCGTTGCCCACGATGGTCGCGATGCGGTTGCGCAGCCCCATCGCCTGCACTGTCGGCGCAAGGTCGGTGTGGTAGTCGTGGTCGGTATTGACCATGATATGCACATCCATCGCCACATAGGAGGCGATTTTGTCTTCAAAGAAGTCGAACGAGTCGGGGGAGGTGAGGGTGTGCAGGTGGAAGTCGCCCGACAGGTAGCCGTTCAGCGGGGCGGTGTGGGCGAGTTGGGCAGTAAACTCGGCGGTTGCGCCCGGTTTCAGGTCGAACTCGCGCTGGGCGATTTCGTACTCGAAGCCACGTAGCAGCGTGATTCGGTAGCGTCCGGGTTCGACGGGCAGCGTTTCGTCGCCTGTGAGACTGAAATGCACGCGGTTCCAGCGTCCGAAGTTGCCCTCCTCACCGTACAGTAGGCGTTCGGCGTTGGCGCGGGGTGCATCGAGACGCTCGAACACGATGGTGGTGGGCATCGGGCGGTTGTTGCTGCCTGTGGCGCGCAGACGAAGTTGAGCAGGCGCGTCGAGGCTCACGGTGGGCATCGTGCTCACGGGCACACTGAAACGGAACTCCTGTGGGGTGTGGTAATCGGCGAACGCCATCGCGCGGTATTCACCCTGCGGCAACTGCGCTTGGAACCGCCCCGCCGCGTCTGTGCGCACAACGGTCACGAACTGTTCGCGCTCGCCGTTGGTCTGGAAGATGTACACACGGGCACTTTCGATGGGCGCGCCGCCGCCGTTGCGTACCACGCCCGAGGCAAGGGTTGTTTCAGGCTTCAAATCCAGCAGGCGATTTCGCTCGGCGCGGATGGTCTCGATTTCGCCGCGCCCGACAGTCAGTGCCCAGCGTGCGCGTACGCTGCCGTTCGGCTCGGCAGGCGCGTTGTTCAGCAGGTACAAGATGTAGATATCCTGCACTTTCTGCACCATCGGCAGCCGTTCGGCGAGGGGATAGATACCGTAGCTGAGGCGATGGTTCACCGCCGCCGCGTAAGGAATTTCGCCGCGCAAGGTGTTCACCATCGAGAGCACGCCTGCGCCTGCCGCTGCGCCCTGCGCCGCCTTCGCGTTGCCGAACGGCGGCATGTACATTTGCATGCCGTCTTCCTGAATCCAGCCGACAATCAGCGTGTAGTTCTGCGGGCGATTGGCGGGGTTCTGAACGGTGGCTTCCATTAGCAGGGTAGGGCTGTCGGGTTCAAGGGTGTAGGTGACAATCACACGCGTGCCCATTGGTAGGCTGGGCATGCGGGTAGTCTGGTCGATCAGGGGCAGGCGTTCGTCCACCATGTGCACGCGCACGACAGCGGGCTTGCCCGCGCCGCCCGGCGACACGATGTCAATACGCTCAGGGCGGAGTGTGCGCGCCGTGAACAGCCCACGCGAGTCGGCAATTCCGAAAAATAGCTCGCCTAAAAAGTCGCTCTGGCGTCCGTCTTCGTGCAGCACGGCGTCCAGCAGCCTGCCGCCGAACCGCCCGTAGCCATGCGTGGGGCGGATGCCCGCAATCACGAAGGTTGCCTGATGGTTTCGCAGTACATAGTCACCCATGCGTCCGTAGGCTTTGGGTCCGCCAGGCAGGTCGTTGCTGGTCGCTATTACCGCCTCCGCAACGCCCTGCGCGGGCGTGGGCAGGCGTTTAGAAGTCTCTACGCTATACGCCAGCTGCGCAGTCAGCAGCCAGCTGAGGATCCCCGTTAGAAACAACGCTCGCTTCATCGCTTTCCCTCCCTCGCACAACGGCGAGTGTGGAAAGTATACCGACTGGATAGTTAAGAAGTTCTTAATAAGAGTCTCGATTACTCCACTCGGAACCTCACCATTCCAAACCGCACCACATCACCGGGGTTGAGAATTTGCCTGCTCACGCGCTGCTCGTTCACGAACACGCCGTTAGTGCTATTGAGGTCATACACTACCAGCGCACCGTTCTCGAGAGCGAGGCGGGCGTGGTGGCGACTGATAGAGAGGTCGGGCACTATGAGCGTGTTGTCGGTTTCGCGTCCGACGGTTAGCCCAGCGGGAGGTATGGCGATGTGTTGCCCTACCAACGGACCATCCAGCCCCACCAGCGCGGTGGCTTGGGCGACGGTAGTGACGCCCCCCGCAGAGGCAGGGGTGTAGGTGGGTAAAGGTCTTGTGGGAGTCGCAGCGATGGGCGTGCACGCGCACGCGCCCGTCGCAGGGTCTTGACGCTGCCCACAGTAGGGGCACACACCGGGCGCAGTAGGCAACGGCGGCGGCAGGGGCGAACGCACGGCGTCGCGCGGCGCACGCTGGGCTTGCCCCTCGCGCAACTGGAACTGCAACTGGAACTGCCCGATTTGCAACATGTCGCCGTCGTTGAGCGGCACAGGCGCAGTAGCAGGCTGACCGTTCACCCGCATCGGCGCGAGGGGTATCAAGGTGTAGCTCCCGCCGTCCATGCGTAGCTCGGCGTGGCGCGGGGCAACTTGTGGATCGCCGCGCAGGGGCACATCCGCCAGCTCGTCGCGCCCGACATACGCCCCGTCACGATCGATGGGGTAGTCTTTGCCTTCATTGCGTCCGTAGATGACGCGAATCCACGCAGACCGAGTAATCAACTCCAGTAGTCCGATGAATAACCCCACGCCCGCACCGATGAGCGTCAGCGCGACGGCGCGTGAGGGCGCGCCTGCCTCGCTCTCCGCACCCAGCGTAAAACCGAAAATCGTACCGACCGTGAACGCGAGGAAGTCAAACAGTGCACCGCCCAACGCCCCACCAATCGCGCCTCCGATTAACCCGTTGCGCATGCGCTTAGGCGAACGCCCAATGATGCCCTCCGATAAGCCAACCAACGCCCCAAACGCACCCCAGCCGATGATACGTCCGATGATCGAACCGATGATGGGCATCGTCGCGCCGAACACACTGAACAGAATTTGCCCGATTGTCACGCCAATCCAGCCGCCGAATATGCCGATCAGCGCGCCCAACCCGACGCCGCGCAGGATGTGCTTACCCGTGCCCAGCGACAGCCCCGTTGCCAAGCCAATCATCGCGCCAATCAGCATCCCCGAGGTCGCGCCGAACCGCGTCAGTGCACCCCAGTCCACTGTGCGCGTGAGGTCGTCGCTCGTGAACGGCTCGTTCACCGCCCACGCCAGCACGCCCCCCATCGCGCCGAAGACCATCAGATAGAGCAGTTTCTGTACCATCGCTCATTCCACGCGGAACAGGCTCGCGCCAAGCTGAACCGTGTCGCCCGGCTTGATGGGGACGGACGTGCTGATGCGCACGCCGTTCACATACGTTCCATTCGTGCTGCCAAGGTCTTCAATCAGCGTCTCGTTGCCCTGTTTGATAACCTGCGCATGGTTGCGACTGACGCCCATATCGTTCACCAGTGCGATGGGGTGGATTGGCTCGCGCCCGATGGTCATCAGTTCAGCGGAGAGTTCGAACACCTGCCCTGCGTGGGGTCCTTGCGTAGCGATGAGGCGCGTGGCGGGCCCTGCGGAGAGAACAACCGTCGGCGGCGCGGTTGCAGTGGGGGGCACGCCTGCCGTATCTAGGGGGGGCAGGTCGGGTTGCGGTGGCGCGGTGGATGCAGGGGCAGACGCGCCTGCGCTACTGGTCGCCGCTTGGGGCAATTCTACACCCAACTTGCTCATTGCCTCGCCAATCTGTTGAGGTTTTTGCGTCGCCAAGCGCACCAGAAACAGAATCACGCCAATCGCCAGCAGCAGCGCAATCGCGAACATCACAATCGCGCCAATGCGGCTGGCAGGGGACGCCTCTTCCGTTTTCGCGGCGGTGGCGTCAGCTTTCGGCTCCAGTGTCGCCACATTCCCGCTCAGCACGAGTTCAATCACGGGTACGCACAGCTCCCGCTCGGCTTTCAGGGTCGTCTCCTGCGCGGTTTTGCCCTCGTCACCATACTGCGCCGTAATCTCGACCTTACCGATGGGCACGCGTTCAAATACTAGTATCCCCTCCGCCGACGGCTCCAGCACGCGCTTATGCTCCTTACCCAGCGAGTCTTTGAAGGTCACCAATGCGCTGGCGACGGGCTTGTTCTGCGATGTGACATTCACCTGCACACGGGCGATATGGGTCCAGCTCTCGCTCTTGAGTTCGATCTTCTCTTTCAGCTCGGACGCTTTGAGTTGCGCGAGGTTGCCCATTTGGGTGTCGTAAATCCACAGCGTGTCGGCGTTTTCGGGGAGTCTAATCGCCACGCTCACATCGTTAGTTTTCTGGGGTGTGCTGAGGGGATTGCCTTTAGTATCTTCCATCCACCACCATCGTTCGCCCTCTTTGGGGAAGACGAGCGTCGTTTCACGAGGTTGGGCGGGTGGTTTGGTTTCGGCGGGCGGCGCATCGGGCTTGGTCTCCATCTGTGCCCCGCCCAGCCCCACCACGAAGCCCACTAGCGCGATGAGTAGCCAAGCTCGCATGGAAGGTTAGATTCCCGTGCGAGCGGGATGTTCCTGCTTCACTGGCTGCGGGAGGGAATTCGGTAAACCGCAATCGGCGATACGAACCTGAAAGCTAATCCATCTTCAAAAAACCGCCTCACACGCCGATAATTCGCCCTGTGATAACGCGCGGGAGGCGAACTCAGTGAGCGAGATTCTCTCACAGGCGGAAATCGAAGCGTTGTTGGCGTCGCT
This sequence comes from uncultured Fimbriimonadales bacterium, assembly GCA_964451985.1. Classification (GTDB taxonomy): domain Bacteria; phylum Armatimonadota; class Fimbriimonadia; order Fimbriimonadales; family GBS-DC; genus GBS-DC. The sequence goes on from CAYVKB010000017.1 coordinate 5,609, forward strand.
CTCGGCTGAGGAGAGCTCTGCGGGCGATTTCGGCTCGCCTGTTGCTGCGCCTGTCGGCGGCGGGATGGGCGGAATGCGCTCCCCCAAGAAGACCATCGCCTACGAAATCTACGACTTCCGCCGACCCGATAAGTTCTCGCGCGACCAGCTGCGTACCCTACAGATGGTGTTCGAAACCTTCGCGCGGCTCTGCTCCACGAACCTCTCCACCTACCTGCGCGTGCCCATTCACATCGAACTCATCTCGCTGGAGCAGATTCCCTACGAGGATTACCTGCGCTCGCTGAAGCAGTCGGCGTTTATCGTATTCAGCGCACCCCCGCTCTCAGGTGAAGCGGTGCTGGAGATGGAGAACGCACTGGTATTCACGATGCTGGACAGGCTGCTGGGAGGCTTGGGCAAGCCTATCGAGCGCAACGCCTTCACGGAGATTGAGAAGCCTCTCGTGATGGCGTTGGGCGAGCGGATGCTGATGGCGTACCGCAGCGCGTGGGAGAGTATCCTCCAGGTCGACCCGAAAATTGAGACGCTGGAGACGAGCGCACAGTTCGTGCAAATCGCGCCGCCCAGCGACATCGTGATTACCGTGCTGATGGAGGCGCGCATCGGCGAGCGGCGCGACGCGATGAGCATGTGCGTGCCCCACATGGTGATTAAGCCCATCACACCGCGTCTGAGTTCGCAGAACTGGGTCTCCAGCGCAGGTAAGCGCACCACGCCTATCCTGCGCCGTGCCCTTACCCAGCACCTATATCGCACTACGATTACTTGCCACGCGCGTTTGGGCAAAACCCGCATGCGCCTGAGCGAGCTGCTTCAGCTCAAAGTCGGCGACACGATTCTGCTCAATACCCCATACAACGGCAAAATCGACCTGCTGGTGGAGAACCGTGTGAAATATCGCGGCAAGCCCGCCGTGCGTAATCGGAAACTGGTCGTGGCTGTTACAGACGTCATAACGGAGGAATAAGCGGTGAGCGAAGTCTCGGTGGAACTCTTGACTCAGTTTGTATCGAAGCAGCCGCAGGTGTGGCAAAGCGTTGCCCTGCACCTGTCAGAACAAAACAACACGCTGGTAGAAATCCCAACTCCTACCAGCAGCGCGGTTCCAATTGGCGACCTGACAGGGCTGACGGCGGACACAGTACTGCACATTCAGGCGCAGTTCGCCGAGCAAAGCGATGCACCGTGTCTGTTTATCGTAGGCGAGCAGCCCAGTGAGCGCACTGAGGCGCAGAAAGCTCTCCTAGAAGCCACACTGGGCAGCGTGCCTGACCCCATCGACGAGGCTGCCCTCGCCATTGTGCAGGAGTTCGGCAGCCACCTGATGCATGGCTTAGCCGTCGCATTCGGCAACATTAGCGGAAAAACCTTCACTCCTGAACGGGTTATCGCACGGCACGAACCTGTTACCTTTCCGCCGAACTTCCTTACGGTGGACGAGGTGGTCGCCACGCGACTCACGGTGCAGATTCCCGACCGCCCGCCGATTAATCTCACGTGGCTGCTAACAGAGAATCTGGCGCGCACACTGCTGGGGATGCAGCCTGCAGAGGCTGACCCGCTTGCCTCGCTGACGATGGAGATGGAGGCTACGCTCTCCACGCCTACGCCCGCTGCGCCGGTGGGCTTCAATCCCTTCGCCGACGCCGATGAACAGCCCGAACGGAACATCGATCTGTTGCTGGACATCCCGCTGGAAATCTCGGTGGAGCTGGGGCGCGTGACGATGCTTGTGCGTGAGCTGCTGGAGGTGGGGACAGGCTCCATCGTCGAGTTGCAAAAAGCGGCGGGCGAACCTGTAGAGGTGCTGGTGAACGGCAGGCTCATCGCTCGCGGCGAGGTGGTGGTCGTGGAAGACAACTTCGCCGTGCGCATTACTGAAATACTCTCCCCCTCTGAGCGCGTGCAGCGGTTAGGGGCATGAAGTTTGGAAACTTTGAGTTATCCCGTACAGAGGGCACGGCGATGAGAGCACAGGGCAGGTTTGTAAGAGCGAATCGTATCCGCGATATTTTGGCTTTCGGCTTATTGCTGGCAATTTTAACGGCTTCTGCGCAAGGCGACGCACCCCAGCAGTTAAACCCTGGCGCGTTCGGCACGCGGACAAGCGCGCCCGTGCAGCGCGTCGCCGCGCCTGAAGGCAGCTCGCTCGGCTGGGCACAACTGGGAGTTGCTCTGCTCATCGTGGCAGCAGGGCTGCGTTGGGGACTGCCCAAACTGCTCCGCTGGGCAGGCAAGACAGGCGACGGCTCGCCCGTGGATGGGCAAATCAAGATTATCGAGACGCGCAGCGCGTTGGGCGGCAGCCTGATGCTGGTCAAAGCGCGCGACCGCTTGCTGCTGATTGGTGCAACCCCACAAGGGATGCAACTCTTGGCAGACTTGACAGATACCCTGCCCAAGCCTGAACCCACCGCTGCAAGCGAGAGTGCGTTTGAACATATCTTGCGCCGTGCTCAACCTGTTGCACCGCCGCCTGACCTCCAAGCGGAAGCCGCCGCGCAGGTACAAAACCGCCTGCGGCAAACCCGCGCACGGTTGCAGAACCTGATAGGGGGTGGAACATGAAGAAGGTCGTAAGTTGCTACCCTCTGCTCTGCTTTCACCGCGCACTCCTCATTCTGCTCTTATTACTATGCCCACTGCTCACTCTTGCGCAGGAAACCGTCCCCATCCCGCGGGTGAGTGTGGAAGTGGGCGCGGCGCGCAACCCGCAAGAGGTCTCCACCTCGTTGCAAATTCTAGCGTTGCTCACGCTGCTCTCCATTGCGCCCTCCATCTTACTGATGATGACCGCCTTCACGCGCATCGTGATTGTGCTGTCGTTTCTGAAAAGCGCGCTGGGCACGCCTAACATCCCCCCAACGCCTGTGATTATCGGGCTGAGCCTGTTTCTGACCTCCTATGTGATGTCGCCTACTTTAGACGAAGTGAACCGCACTGCGCTGCAACCCTACATGAAGCAGCAAATCACCCTTACGCAGGCGATGGAACGCGCTGAGAAACCCATCCGAGCCTTCATGCTGCGCCAAACTTACACGGAGGATTTGAACCTGTTCATTCGCCTGAGCAAGCAGCCGCCGCCTCGCACCGCCGATGAGCTGCCCCTTACCACACTCATCCCCGCCTTCATGCTCAGCGAGCTGAAAACGGCGTTCATCATCGGGTTTTATATCTACATCCCGTTCCTAATTATCGACCTTGTGGTGGCAAGCATCCTGCTTTCGATGGGTATGATGATGTTGCCTCCTGTTGTCGTGTCGCTGCCTGCGAAATTGCTGGTGTTCACCTTAGCCAATGGCTGGGGCGTGCTGGCTCAGGCGTTGGTGCAGGGGTTTCGGTAGGTTAGTGCAGCCAGACAACCCACACGCTGTTAGATAATACGTCAGCACAGGGTGTGCCACTCGGAGTGGTGGCACAACCCCATCGCCATCAGGTATCCTTAACGCCCGGAGGTATCGCCGATGGCTGGACATTCCAAATGGCACAACATTCGCATTCGGAAGGGCAAGCAGGACGCGCTGCGCAGCAAGCTGTTCACTAAGCTCGCGCGCGAGATTACGGTCGCGGCGAAGCAGGGCGGTGGCAACCCCGACGCGAACCCACGCCTGCGACTCGCCATCGAGAAAGCCCGCGAGCACCACATGCCCGCCGATAACATCAAACGCGCCATCCAGAAGGGCACAGGCGAACTGGAAGGAACGAACTACGAAGAGGTCACCTACGAGGGCTACGGACCGGGCGGAGTGGCGATTATGGTGGAGTGCATGACCGATAACCGCAACCGCACCGTCGCCGAGCTGCGCCATCTATTCTCCAAGCATGGGGGCAATCTGGGCGAGTCGGGCAGCGTGGCTTGGCAGTTCCAGCGACAGGGCGTGATTACCATCCCTACCGAGGCGATTAGCGAAGAGGAGCTGCTCGAAATCGCACTGGAGGCAGGCGCGGAGGACGTGTCGCAAGAGGAAGAGTTTTTCCGCGTCGTGACTGCCGTGGAGGACTTCCACCGCGTGCGCGAGACTTTGCAGGAGCGCGGGTTGCCCATCGCTGAAGCGCAACTGGAGCTGACGCCTACCACCACCGTGCGCCTGGAGGGCGAAACCGCGCAGAAACTTATGCGCTTGCTGGAAGCGTTGGAAGACCACGACGATGTACAAAACACCTACGCGAACTTCGACATCCCCGATGAGGCGTTCGCGGGGGTCTCGTAAGGCAGGTTGATTTCAGCATGCGCTTGGCACCGCCTGCGGCAACACTCCTGATACTGGGGGTGAACACCGCTACCCTTCTGTTAGTCAACTCGCGTGCGGAGTCGGTGGAGCCGCTGGGCTTCATCCCCGCGCAGCCCTCACTACTGAACGCGCTGATGAGCCTGTTTATCCACGCGAGCTGGCTGCATTGGTTGAAGAACGCGCTCTTTCTGGGGCTTTTCGGATGGTATGTGGAGAGCGCGCTGGGCTGGCAGCGGTGGCTGATTTTGTATGTCGCGAGCGGTCTGGGGGCGATTGCAGTTCACTGGGCGATGAGCCTCACGTTGCAGCCTGCGTTGTATCGCGAGGGGCTGGTGGGCGCATCAGGCGCGATTTCGGGATTGGTGGGCTATTTCGCGTTGCGCTTTTATCGGCGGCGGGTGCGCGTGCTCTGGAGCTCGCCTGGTCGCTGGGGGCTGGCAATTCCGCTGTGGGTGGGCGTGGTGTTCTGGGTGTTGCTGCAGGGTGTGGGGGCAATTCTGGAGGCGGGTCAGCCCACGCCGTCAGAGGTCGGCTACTGGGCGCACTTAGGCGGCTTTGCGAGCGGGCTGCTACTGGCGCTGTTGTGGGGTGCAGGCGCGGCAGGCGAACGCGAATACGCCCTGCAACAGGCTGAATGCGCCTTGCAACAAGGCGCAGCAGGCGACGCCCTGCGCTGGCTTAGTCAACTGCCCCCCGAACCGTACACACTTTACCTGCAGGGCGCAGCGTGGGCGATGCTGGGCGACGCCAACGAAGCACGAGACGCCCTGGCTCAAGCGACTCGCTACGCCCTTGCCCAAAGCGATTACGCACGCGCCACCCAAGCCGCCGACCTGCTGAGTGAACTGAAACAGCTCCACTTACTGGAACAATCCACCCTACGCACCCTGCTGCAGCAGGCTGAGAAGCGGCGCGATGCTCCACGCGCCCTGCGCTGGCTGGAGCAGATCTCCTGTCAGCCCGACACCCCCAACCGCCCTGAGTGGCTGCTGCTGCACGCTCGTACCCTCAAAAAACTCGGTCGCACCGACACAGCGTGCCAGATACTACAGCAACTGATCGTCGAGTACCCCGACTCACTTCAGGCGGCGATGGCGCAACTGGAGCGGTGTGAGTCGTGATTAGCGAAGCGCACATCAGGAGGGTGTGGCTCCCGCCGTGCCACCGTTTTGCAACCCCGTGATGCAAAAACCCTGCACCACAGACGTCTCGGCGGGAGCCTCGCCCTCCAA